>NZ_BAAILM010000033.1:0-1094 GCF_054589175.1 Pseudomonas sp. 3A(2025)
GGCGGTTGCAGGAACCGAGTGCAACACGGTCATTGAATTGAAGTGGGGGGCTCATGATACATACCCATCACCTCGGTAATCACTTCAATCGGACATCTGAAATCGAAGCGTTTACGAGGCCGAATGTTCAGTTGATACGAAATGGCGTCCAGCTGTTCCTGGCTGTGCTTCGACAAGTCCGTACCCTTGGGCAGGTACTGGCGAATCAAACCGTTGATGTTCTCGTTACTGCCGCGCTGCCAAGGGCTGTGCGGATCGCAAAAGTAAATTGCCACGCCCGTTTTCTGGGTCAGTTCGGCGTGTTTGGCCATCTCACGGCCCCGGTCATACGTCATGCTTTTACGCACCTCCAGCGGCATGCTGTTCAACGCCGCACTGAAGCCTTCGACCGCCGAGGTCGCGGTGGCGTCGCGCATTTTGACCAGGATCAAATAACCACTGGTGCGCTCAACAAGCGTGCCCACCGCCGAGGCATTGTCCTTGCCCTTGATCAGATCGCCTTCCCAGTGGCCGGGCATTTGCCGGTCTTCGATCTCGGGCGGACGCACGTGAATGCTCACCATGTCCGGAATCTGGCCGCGTCGGTCAACACCGCCACTGCGCGGTCTGCGGGTGCTTTTGCCTTGGCGCAGACACAGGATCAACTCCTTACGCAACTCGCCCACAGGCAGTGCGTAAATGGCGTTGTAGATGGTTTCACGGCAGACGTAAGCTTCTTCAAAATTGATTTTCATGCGACGCAGCTTGCCCGCGATTTGCTCGGGAGAAAAGCCTTCTCGAAGCAAGTAGACAATCAGCTCGAATCGCTCATTGCCCGGCACCAGCTTTCTAGCGGGACAGCAGACTTTTCGACGTTCACGAGTAAAAGCCTGGGCTTGGCAGGCCGCATAGCTTGCGTTGATCACCTTATTTCTTTTCAACTCGCGGCTGATGGTGGACGGACTACGCCCCAGCAGACGAGCAATCTCTCGCTGACTGAGATCTCGGTATTGTCCGATTTGAATGGTGACGCGTTCTTCGATACTGAGTTCGGTATAAGACATCGCGGCACCTTACCGGAGGTAGAGGTGTTGCACTCAGTTTTTGCGGCCGCC
>NZ_BAAILM010000034.1:0-130540 GCF_054589175.1 Pseudomonas sp. 3A(2025)
ATTATTTTCAGAAGTTTTCAACACATCCAAACTTCGATCACTTGCGTGCCGAGCGATCTTTCGACCAACTCGTCAGCGGGAGGCGAATAATACAGCAACCGAAGTTACTGTCAACTGCCTTTTTCACCGCCGGGCCCGGAGGCCTGCACCATTCCCTCGCCGTTTTCGCTTCTAACTCGTTGATCTTCAAGGAGTTTTCAGTTTCTTCCGCGGCGGGAATGGTGCGCATTATAGAGCGCTGAGACGGGGCGTCAACACTTAATTTCAATATAATGAAATTAAGTGCCTGCAGCCCCTAAAAACAGATTCCTTCTATATAGAAGGAATCTACAGAACCTGCGCTTCACGCAGTGCAGCTATCGCCTCCTCACTCATACCCAGCACATCGCGCAGCACTGTCTGTGTATGCTCACCCAATAAAGGCGGCGCTCGCCGATACTCCACAGGTGTTTCAGACAACCTTATCGGGCTGGCCACCAGCGGCACTGTTCCGCCCAATGCATGAGGCAACTCGATCGCCAGCCCCCGCGCAATAACATGTGGATCAGCAAACACCTGGGCCAGATCATTGATCGGCCCACACGGCACCCCGGCCGTCTCCAGCTCCGTTACCCACTGCACCGTAGTCTTGAACACCGTCGCCTGACGAATCAGCGGAATCAGCTCGGCACGGTGCGCCACCCGCAAGGTATTGCTCTTGAAGCGCGGATCGTCGGCCCACTCAGGATGGCCGGCCACCTCGGCAAACCGCCTGAACTGGCTGTCATTACCCACCGTCAGAATGAAGTCGCCGTCGGCCGTTGGAAAATCCTGATACGGCACGATGTTCGGATGCGCATTGCCCAACCGGCGAGGCGCCACGCCGGTGCTCAGGTAGTTCATCGCCTGGTTGGCCAGGCACGCCACCTGCACATCCAGCAGCGCCATATCGATATGCTGACCCCTACCCGTCTGATCGCGATGCGCCAGAGCCGCCAGAATCGCCGTGCTCGAATACAGCCCGGTGAGAATATCGGTCAGCGCCACACCGACCTTGACCGGCCCGGCGCCTTCCTCTGCCTCCGAGCGTCCGGTCAGGCTCATCAGCCCGCCCAGCCCCTGAATCATGAAGTCGTAGCCGGCACGCTTGGCATAAGGCCCGCTTTGCCCGAAGCCGGTGATCGAGCAATAGATCAGTCGAGGATTGATCACCTTCAGTGCTGCGTAGTCCAGACCATAAGCCGCCAGACCACCCACCTTGAAGTTTTCGATCAGGATATCGGAGTGCGCCACCAGTTCACGCACCAAAGCCTGACCCTCGGCACGGGTGAAGTCGATGGTCACCGACTGCTTGTTACGATTGGCCGACAGGTAGTACGCCGCCTCGCTGGTGTTCTCTCCGGCAGCATCCTTAAGGAAGGGCGGCCCCCAGGCGCGGGTATCGTCGCCGCTGACCGGGCGCTCGACCTTGATCACATCGGCACCCAGGTCGGCCAGGATCTGCCCTGCCCAGGGGCCAGCCAGAACCCGCGACAAATCCAGCACTCGAACATGCGACAGCGCGCCCATGGCCAGCCCTCCGTGTGCGTCTATTAATAGAAGGCCTGAATGCCGGTCTGCGCACGCCCCAGAATCAGCGCGTGCACATCGTGAGTGCCCTCATAGGTATTCACCACTTCCAGGTTGACCAGGTGTCGGGCCACGCCGAACTCATCGCTGATGCCATTGCCGCCCAGCATGTCCCGCGCCAGCCGTGCAACCTCCAGCGACTTGCCGCAGGAGTTGCGCTTCATGATCGAGGTGATCTCTACCGCCGCCGTGCCTTCATCCTTCATCCGCCCCAGACGCAGGCAGCCTTGCAAGGCCATAGTGATCTCGGTCTGCATGTCGGCGAGCTTTTTCTGGATCAACTGATTGGCCGCCAAGGGCCGGCCGAACTGCTGGCGGTCCAGCGTATATTGTCGTGCGGTGTGCCAGCAGAACTCCGCCGCCCCCAGCGCGCCCCAGGCAATGCCATAGCGTGCCGAGTTAAGGCAGGTGAACGGCCCTTTCAAGCCGCGCACGTCGGGGAAGATGTTCTCTTCAGGCACAAACACGCTGTCCATGACGATCTCGCCAGTGATCGACGCCCGCAAGCCGACCTTGCCATGAATGGCCGGCGCACTGAGCCCGGCCCAACCTTTCTCCAGAACAAAGCCGCGGATATCGCCGACATCGTCCTTGGCCCACACCACGAACACATCGGCGATAGGACTGTTGGTGATCCACGTCTTCGCACCGCTCAGGCGATAGCCGCCATCCACCTTGCGCGCGCGGGTCACCATAGAGCCCGGATCGGAGCCATGGTTGGGCTCGGTCAGGCCAAAGCAGCCGATCCACTCGCCAGACGCCAGTTTCGGCAGGTACTTCTGTTTCTGGGCTTCGGTACCGAACTCGTTGATCGGCACCATCACCAGGGATGACTGCACGCTCATCATCGAGCGATAGCCCGAGTCGACGCGCTCCACCTCGCGGGCAATCAGCCCGTAGCACACATAATTGAGGTTACTGCCGCCATAGGCTTCGGGAATGGTTGCGCCCAGCAGGCCAACTTCGCCCATCTCGCGAAAAATATGCGGGTCGGTCTGTTCATGACGAAAGGCTTCAAGCACGCGTGGCGCCAGCTTGTCCCGGGCGAACTGCTCGGCGCTGTCACGGACCATGCGCTCTTCTTCAGTCAGTTGCTGATCCAGCAACAGGGGATCGATCCAGTTAAAGCTTGCCTTGCCACTCATGGTTGATGCCTCGCCCTGAAAACCAATGTTGTGCAACAAGCCTAGCCCTGCATCGCACGCCGGACAAACGACGATTACGCAAGATGTTGTGCTAATTTCTCACTCCGTGAGCCAGCCAGACGGCTGATTACCGATCAAACCAGTGAGGACTTGGTATATGCGTCGCAAAATTCCCAGCACGGCCGCGCTTGTCAGCTTCGAGTCAGCGGCTCGCCACGAGAGTTTCACCAAGGCGGCGCAGGAGCTGTCCCTGACCCAGAGCGCCATCTGCCGGCAGATCGGCAGCCTGGAGCAGTTTCTCGGCATCGAGCTGTTCAAGCGCTCCAGGCGCGGGGTAAAGCTCACCGATGCCGGGCTCTCCTACAGCCGCCGCGTTGCCTCGCAGCTCGATGCGGTAGAGCGCGACACGCTGTCGATCATGGGCCAGCATGGCACCAGTGTGATCGAACTGGCCGTAGTGCCGACCTTCGGCACTCAATGGCTGCTGCCCAGGCTCAAGGATTTCCAGCTACGCCACCCGGAAGTTACGGTCAACCTGACCAATCGCACCCGCCCGTTCCTGTTCGCCGACACCGACTTCGACGCAGCCATCTACTTTGGTGATGCCGACTGGCCCGGCACCCAGGCCTATCGACTCATGGGCGAAAACCCCATGCCGGTGTGCAGCCCCGCGCTGCTGGAGGGCTTGAATGAACTCAGCGCCGAACAAATCGCCGAACTGCCGCTGCTGCAACAGACCACTCGGCCGTACGCCTGGCGTCAGTGGTTCAACGATCGTCAGTTGCAAATACCCCGCGACATGACCGGCCCACGCTACGAGCTATTCTCCATGCTGGCCCAGGCCGCCATGCACGAGATGGGGATTGCGTTGATCCCGCCGTTTCTTATTCAACGCGAACTGCAGGAACAGCGTCTGGTGATCGCCAACCCACACGAATTAACCAGCATAAAAGCCTATCACTTGATGATTCCCGAACGAAAAACCGAGACTGTATCGCTCCAGGCCTTTCGCAACTGGCTGATCGATCAGGCGCACCGCTACACATTGCCGCAGGAGCGGGATGAAACCCGGTAGCAAGCCCTTATAAAGCACTACAGATATAACTATTTGTCGCTATTATAAAACTGTTGTCAGATCATCCTACAAAAGCACTTATCCCCTTTATTTACAAGGGTTTCAGGGCATTTATCCATTCAACTTCGGTCCTGAACGAAAAATTATTCTTTCCCACATTAAATCAATGGAATTTGCTGTAAGCCTTATAAATAAAGGTCTTGGCCGATTCGTTGCGACAATAGGTCACAGGATGACTTGTAGTTAATTTCCAGTCTCGTTACAGAATGTGTTGAAGGGCCGCTATTCTCACCTGCACAATGCGCCGCGCCGGGCCTGTCGCCGTCTGCGGGCTCACTCATGAAGACAAGAAAGATCGCGCAGGAGACTTGCCGTGCACATTGGTGTTCCTCTTGAAACCCATGCGGGCGAAACCCGGGTGGCCGCCACCCCGGAAACCATCAAGAAACTGATCGGCCAAGGCCATACGCTGACTGTACAGAGCGGCGCCGGTATTCATGCCGGTGTGCCGGACAGCGCCTATACGGCCGCCGGTGCAGTCATCGGCAGCGCGACCGAGGTATTCGCCGCCCAGTTGATTCTCAAGGTGACCCCACCCAGCGATGCGGAACTGGCGCTTATCAAGCCCGGCACGTTGCTGATCGGCATGCTCAACCCGTTCAGCAACGACACCATCGCCCGGATGAACGAACGCGGCATCACCGCCTTCGCCCTGGAAGCTGCACCGCGCACCTCCCGCGCACAAAGCTTGGACGTGCTGTCGTCGCAGGCCAACATTGCCGGCTACAAGTCGGTGCTGCTGGCCGCGCACCATTACCCGCGCTTCATGCCGATGCTGATGACCGCCGCCGGCACGGTAAAGGCCGCCCGCGTGTTGATTCTCGGCGCCGGCGTTGCCGGCCTGCAGGCTATTGCTACGGCCAAGCGCCTGGGCGCCGTGGTCGAAGCCTCCGATGTACGCCCTGCAGTGCGCGAACAGATCGAGTCGCTGGGTGCCAAATTCATCGATGTGCCCTACGAGACCGATGAAGAGCGCGAGTGCGCCGAAGGCGTCGGCGGTTACGCAAGGCCGATGCCGGCCAGCTGGATGCAGCGCCAGGCCGTTGCCGTACACGAGCGCGCCAGGCAGTCGGACATCGTCATCACCACGGCACTGATTCCAGGCCGCAAGGCACCGGTGCTGCTCAGCGCCGACACCGTCAGCCAGATGAAACCAGGCTCGGTGGTCATCGATCTCGCTGCCGCCCAGGGCGGTAACTGCCCGCTGACCGTGGCCGACCAGGTCGTGGTCGAGCATGGCGTGACCCTCGTCGGCCACACCAACCTGCCGGCGCTGGTGGCGGCCGATGCCTCGGCGCTGTATGCGCGCAACCTGCTGGACTTCATGAAGCTACTGTTCGACAAGGACGGTCAGCTCTCGATCAACCTCGAAGACGACATTGTCGCCGCGTGCCTGATGTGCCGCGACGGCCAGATCCTCCGTAAAAACGGCTGAGAACAATCACCATGCAAGAGCTGATCTCCCCCGGTATCTACAACCTGATCATTTTCGTTCTGGCCATCTATGTGGGTTACCACGTGGTCTGGAACGTCACCCCGGCCCTGCACACCCCGCTGATGGCCGTGACCAACGCCATCAGTGCCATCGTGATCGTCGGCGCCATGCTTGCTGCAGCGCTGACCGTCACGCCGCTGGGCAAAACCATGGGCACCCTCGCCGTGGCGCTGGCTGCAGTTAACGTGTTCGGTGGCTTCCTGGTTACCCGGCGCATGCTGGAAATGTTCAAGAAGAAAGCCAAGGCCAAGGACGAGGTGCAGAAATGAGCATGAACCTCGTCACCCTGCTTTATCTGATTTCGGCCGTGTGCTTCATCCAGGCACTCAAGGGCCTGTCGCACCCGACCACGTCTCGGCGCGGCAACCTGTTCGGCATGCTTGGCATGGGCCTGGCGGTGCTGACCACCATCGGCCTGGTCTACAAACTGGCCAGCACCGTGGGTACCAGTGCCGGCATCGGCTACATCCTCATTGGCCTGCTGGTAGGCGGCACCGCTGGCTCGATCATGGCCAGGCGCGTCGAAATGACCAAGATGCCAGAGCTGGTAGCCTTCATGCACAGCATGATCGGCCTGGCGGCGGTGTTCATCGCCATCGCGGCGGTGGTCGAACCGCAGTCACTGGGTATCGTGGCCCACTTGGGTGACGCTATCCCGGTCGGTAACCGCCTGGAGCTGTTCCTCGGTGCCGCCATCGGTGCAGTGACGTTCTCAGGTTCCGTGATCGCCTTCGGCAAGCTGTCTGGAAAGTACAAATTCCGCCTGTTTCAAGGCGCGCCGGTACAGTTCGCCGGCCAGCACAAACTGAACCTGATCCTGGGCCTGGCAACGCTGTTCTTTGGCCTCACCTATATGTTCAGCGGCAACCTCACCGCCTTCGCCATCATGCTGGTGCTGGCCTTCGTGATCGGCGTCCTGCTGATCATCCCCATCGGCGGCGCCGACATGCCGGTGGTGGTGTCGATGCTCAACAGCTACTCGGGCTGGGCGGCGGCCGGTATCGGCTTCTCGCTGAACAACTCGATGCTGATCATCGCCGGCTCCCTGGTCGGCTCCAGCGGCGCGATCCTTTCGCACATCATGTGCAAGGCCATGAACCGCTCGTTCTTCAACGTCATCGGCGGTGGCTTCGGTGCAGTGGCGGATGCCGGTGCAGCGGGTGGCAGCAAGGAACAGCGGCCGGTCAAGTCGGGCTCGGCAGACGATGCCACGTTCCTGCTGACCAACGCCGACACGGTCATCATCGTGCCCGGCTATGGCCTGGCCGTGGCCCGTGCACAGCACGCGCTCAAAGAGCTGACCGAGAAGCTGGTGCACCATGGCGTCACCGTGAAGTACGCGATCCACCCGGTGGCCGGGCGCATGCCGGGGCACATGAACGTACTGCTGGCCGAGGCCGAAGTGCCTTACGACCAGGTCTTCGAGATGGAGGACATCAACTCCGAGTTCGGCCAGGCCGACGTGGTACTGGTGCTGGGCGCCAACGATGTGGTCAACCCGGCAGCGAAGAACGATCCCAAGTCGCCGATCGCCGGCATGCCGATTCTGGAGGCTTATAAAGCCAAGACCATCATCGTCAACAAACGCTCGATGGCCAGCGGCTATGCCGGCCTGGACAACGAGCTGTTCTACCTCGACAAGACCATGATGGTCTTCGGCGACGCCAAGAAAGTCATCGAAGACATGGTCAAGGCCGTCGAAGCACACTGATCCAGAACGCTTTAAAAGTGCCCCGGCCTGTTCGCAGCCGGGGCTTTTTTACATTTTACGTAACAGTGTTTTGCGCTGAAACCCGCCAATTAGAGCCATTTCCTACGACCTTGGTCGGAGGACGAAGCGCCCCTTAGCCACTAGACTTGGCGCTTTCTTGCATCCCCCGAGATAATAAAATATGTACCGTGATCGTATCCGCATGCCAAGCCTGATGAGCAAGGTCATGAGCGCGGCTGATGCCGCAGGCCTGATTGAAGACGGCATGACCGTCGGCATGAGCGGCTTTACCCGCGCCGGTGAAGCCAAGGCGGTGCCTCACGCGCTGGCCGAGCGCGCCCGCCAGACGCCGCTGAAGATCAGCCTGATGACCGGCGCCAGTCTGGGCAACGATCTGGACAAGCAACTGACCGAAGCCGGCGTGCTGTCGCGACGCATGCCGTTCCAGGTCGACAGCACCCTGCGCAAGGCGATCAATGCCGGCGAGGTGATGTTCATCGACCAGCACCTGTCCGACACCGTCGAACAATTGCGCAATCGGCAGATCAAGGCGGTGGACCTGGCGGTCATCGAATGCGTGGCGATCACCGAAGAAGGCCATCTGGTACTCAGCACCTCGGTCGGCAACTCGGCCAGCTTCGCCATCCTCGCCAAACAGGTCGTCGTCGAGATCAACCTGTCGCAGCCGCTGGAGCTTGAAGGCCTGCACGACATCTACATCCCCAGCTACCGCCCGACACGCTTGCCAATCCCGGTACTGGAAGCCGATTCGCGCATCGGCACCTCGGCGGTCAAGATCGATCCTGCAAAAATCGTCGGCATCGTCATCAGCGACCAGCCCGACTCGCCGTCCACCGTGTTGCCACCGGATGCCGAGACCCAGGCCATCGCCAATCATCTGGTCGAATTTTTCAAAAACGAAGTCCGCGCCCAGCGCCTGACCGAAAGCCTGATGCCCCTGCAAGCCGGTATCGGCACCATCGCCAACGCGGTCATGCACGGCCTGCTGGATTCGCCGTTCAAGAACCTGACCATGTACTCCGAGGTGCTGCAGGACTCGACCTTCGACCTGTTCGATGCCGGCAAACTCGACTTCGCCTCGGGCAGCTCCATGACCCTGTCGGCGCCCAAGCATGCGCAAGTGTTCGCCGACTTCAACCGTTACAAGTCACGGCTGGTGCTGCGCCCGCAGGAAATCTCCAACCACCCGGAGGTCATCCGCCGACTGGGCATCATCGGTATCAACACCGCGCTGGAGTTCGACCTGTACGGCAACGTCAACTCCACCCATGTGTGCGGCACGCGGATGATGAACGGCATCGGCGGTTCGGGGGATTTTTCACGCAATGCGCACCTGGCGATCTTCGTCACCAAGTCAATCGCCAAGGGCGGCGCGATTTCCAGCGTGGTGCCCATGGTCAGCCATGTCGACCACACCGAGCATGATGTCGACATTCTGGTTACCGAACAGGGCCTGGCCGACCTGCGCGGCCTGGCCCCGCGCGAGCGGGCACGTGTGATCATCGACAACTGTGTACACCCGGACTACCGCGAGGCGCTCAACGATTACTTCTCCGCCGCCTGCCAACTGGGGGGTCACACCCCGCATTTGCTGCGCGAGGCACTGAAGTGGCACATCAATCTGGAAGAGACCGGACGCATGCTGCCCGCATAACGAACACAGTTGAACAGCTGCAAGATGCTTTTTGCACACAACTGTAAAACTGAAACAGCACACCGACAAAAACTGTACTTCTGTACTGGTAAAAAATCGCCTTTAACTGACAGATTCGCGACCTCGGCGAGATAAAATGCACCATTAATGTGCAGACCAGTACAGTCGCCCCATTTATGAACAAAACAGTGCCTATAAACAGTTAACTGAACTCTCACAATACAAATGAACTGTGTCTGTAGAGATGGTCCGAACGAGAGGAAGATAGGCACCAGTCAAGCCAATCTCTAATCCCGCCACAAGCGGAAGGAAGTCACACCATGGAACGTACAGTCAGTTCCGAGCTGTTCAACGAAAGCACCGTTTCCAACCAGTCTGCCCTGCCTCTGCGCGCCTTCGCGACCCTGATGCTGTGGCAACGTCGCCTGTCGAGCCGCCGTCAACTGGCTCGTCTGGACACTCGCCTGCTGGCTGACGCCGGTATCAGCGAATCCCAGCGCTACGAAGAACTGAGCAAACCGTTCTGGCGTTGATACGGCGCGTACTGGAGCAGGCCTGAAGGCCACCTTCCAGTCCACCGAATCTCCCCAAAGCCCGTCGCAGGCAACTGCTGACGGGCTTTGTCGTTTCTGGACGCTGGAAATGGCTGGCCTGCAATTGCGTAGGACTGGCTTTAGCCGGGAAAGCCGTTACGCGGTGCCTGCTTCGCTGCTAAAGCAGCTCCTACGGAACAGTACAGTTTAATAAAATCATACAACCAATAAAACTGTTATATGCCGCTGGCCAAGCGCTGCGATAGCACCCGGCAATTAGCTGAGATAGGCTAGCAACCACCTTTTGAAGATCGCTTCATTCATCCAAACGGAACTCCATCATGTCCTTTCTGCGAATTCTTGGTACTGCCATGCTGTTGAGCGCTGCTGCCAGCGCCCATGCAACCAGCTTCGTCGTGACCACTGACACCCTGGTCGGCGCTGTTGCCGCCTCGACCGACGCCACCTCCGACATCAGCTCGTCGTTTCGTGACGACAAGATCGTGCGCGCCGCCCGTGACGACGCCGCCAGCTTTGTCGGCAGTGCCGGTGAGATCCGTGGTGCACGCCTTGAAGGCGCGCTGAGCCATATCCGGCAGCAGCAGCCGACCCTGCAAGCCAGCGACACCCAACTCGCCCAAGCCATTCTGGCCCTCTGATTCAATCTGCCCCGCCTGCCGGCGGGGTAGCCCTGCCCAAGGCATTGCGTTAGCCTTGGGCCTCGTTTTGCCATCCCTATCGAATACTTATGCGTTTACTGCATCTGTCGTTTCTGGCGACTCTGGCCAGCCTGACGTTTATCGGCCAGGCCCAGGCATTCGACACCAGCACTCAGGGCGTGGTCATCAGCGGCTACGTCACCACCCAGGTCACCACGGCGCCCTTCGATAACAAGCTGATTCTGGCGGCCCGCGACGATGCGGCGGCCTTTGTCGCCAGCAACGGTCAACTGCGTGGTGCACAGCTTGAATCGGCCCTGCAGTTGCTGCGCCAGCGCGATACAAAACTTCGTGCCAGCGACCTTGAACTGGCACAGGCAATCCTCGTCCAATAATCACTTTATTCTTGTGTAGTGGAGACTTACATGCGCACCCCGTTGATTGCCGCGACCCTGGGCATGCTGTTGCTGGTTGATGTGGCCCAGGCTCAGACTGTGGTGGCCACCAGTAACATCATCGTGCGTGCCTTTGGCCGTACCATCGATTTCACCTCCGACACCACCACCTCGATCCGCGACTCCAAGGTCGTGCAACAGGCTCGCGACGACGCGGCCAGTTATGTGGCCAGTGGCGGTGATATTCATGGCGCGCGCTTGGATGCCGCCTTCGACACCCTGCGCAGCCGCGTCCCCGAAGCCCGCACCGCGAGCGACCAGACCCTGGCCGAAGCCATCCTCGCACTGTGAGGCGCCTCGGCGTCTGGCTGCTGGCTTGGGCACTGAGCTTCGCGGCACTGCCCGCGTTCGCCGACCTGCAACTGAACCTGCAAGGCGATCAACTCAGCCCGGCCCAGCGCCAGGCCAGCCAGACGCTGCTCGATGAAGCCCTGCAAGCGCTGCCGCCGCGCCTGATCCAGAGCCTGGACCGGCGCATTCAGGTGAGCTGGTCTGCCGACATGCCCGCCAATGCCTATGGCCAGGCGGCCGGCCCTTACCAGCTGTACCTCAATACCCGCTTGCTGCCTTCGCTGACCGATGGCTCGGCGGCCACCGCGCAGACCGGTCGCCCGCATGGCACCGTGCGCCGCGAACTGCTGGCCACGGTGCTGCACGAACTGACCCACGTTTATGATCGCGCCCGCCTGTGGCCGGCTGCACAACGCACGCTGATCGTGCGCTGCGCGCGCCAGCACAGCTCGCTGGGCAAGGTCGGCCTGGCCGATGAGTGTCGCGGGCAAACCGAACGACGCTTCACCTTGAGCGATGACCCGCGCCTGCTGGACCTGGCCGGCTGGCAACAGTATGTCGGCCGCCGCGGTGAGCGCGAGCAACACAACGGCCAGGGCGTGCGCAGCCCGGACAGCTACGAGCTAAGCAGCCCGCTGGAATTCGTCGCGGTGAACATGGAGTACTTTCTCCTCGACCCGGCCTACGCCTGCCGCCGCCCGGCGCTGTATCGCTGGTACAAGGAGCAGTTCGGCTGGGCGCCGGCCAAGCAACAAAACTGCCCGACGTTTTATCCCTACCTGAACGCCGGCAACGACTTTGGCCGCGAGCCGCTGGGCAAACTCGACCCCGAGCGGGTCTACGCCGTGGATTACCTGCTGGCCGAAGCCAACCAGAACATGATGAGCCGCTGGGGCCACAGCATGTTGCGCCTGGTGATCTGCAAACCGGGCCGGCCACGCGGCCCGGACTGTCGTCTCGACTTGGACCAGCACCTGGTACTGTCGTACCGGGCGTTCGTCGGCGATGTGCAACTGTCGAGCTGGGACGGCCTGACCGGCGCCTACCCTTCGCGGCTGTTCGTGCTGCCACTGGCGCAAGTGATCGACGAATACACCAAGACCGAATTGCGCAGCCTGGCCTCGGTGCCGCTGAAGCTGTCGCGCCAGGAGATCGACAGCCTGGTGGAGCACTCGGCCGAAATGCACTGGAGCTACGACGGCGATTACTACTTCCTGTCCAATAACTGTGCGGTCGAAACCCTTAAACTGTTGCGCAGCGGCACTCACAACCCTGAGCTGACCGCGCTGGACAGCATCCTGCCCAACGGCCTGCTTGAAGTGCTCAAGGGCCGGGGTCTGGCCGACACCAGTGTGCTGGACAACCCCAAGGAAGCGCTGCGCCTGGGTTACCGCTTCGACTCTTACCGCGACCGTTACCAGGCCATGTTCGCGGTCCTGAAGAAAAACCTGCCGATCCAGCAAAACGCCGTCGAAGACTGGCTGCAACAACCGGCCAGCGAGCGCCGCCAATGGTTCGCCCGCGCCGACCTGCGCACCAGCGCCGCTATCCTGCTGCTGGAGCAGGCCAGCCTGCGCCGCCAGTTACTGCTGGCCCAGGACGAGGTCAAGCAACGCTACCTGACCGCTCGCGAGCAACAGGACGGACGAGTGTCACGCGCCACCGGCACTTTGCAGGACATTCTGGCCAACAGCGGCTTTCTCAGCCGGCCGGCCGAATTGCTCGGCAGCGACGGCTACGGTTTGCCGCAAACCAATGAATGGCAACGGCTGGAGGCACAAAGCAGCGAGCGGCAGAAAACGCTCAAGCGCCTGACCGGTGATCTGGACAGCGAAGTGCGTGCCCTGCTGGAGCCGGCACGCGCCGCCGAAATTACCGCCAGCGAAGAGAACCTAAAGCAGATGAGCGAACACCTGCGCGCCCTGCACAGAGCGGCAGGCGGCCTTGAGCTGCCTTGATCAGGCGGCTTTTTTCTTTTTCGGTTTGAGGTAGCGGGTCAGGCCCTGAAACCAGATCACCAGGGCCGGGTTGCCCTTGATCTGGATATGTTTGTCCTGAATGCCCTGCATGAATGCCAACTGCTTGTTACTGGCATTCAGGGTCGCCAGGCCATAGGCCGCATCCTTGAACACGATGCTAAACGCAGGATCACTGGCCAGGCCGCCCGCACTGCGCACGCGTTGATCACGTACCACATAGTGCCGCGCCACCTTGCCGTCGGCGGTCTGCAACTGGAAGGTCAGCGCCTTGTCGGCCAGTTGCTGTTGAAAGTCGGGGTTGTTGCGACTGGCTCGGGCCATCAACAGGCCCAGCGCCCAGAGAAGAAAACGAAATTTCATGACTTACTGCCTCAGCGAACATCCAGAGAAGACAAGCGCCGGCAGTCTAGCGGTTTAACCCGGCCATTACCTGCGTTTTCAGCGCAGATAACCGCCATTTCATAGCAGCAAAACGCCAGTCGCAGCACAAGGCTACGACCGGCGTCGGGCTATCAGCGGATGCTGTTGATGTTGCCCTGGCTACCGGTCACTTTCACGTCGACCTTCTTGAAGATCAAGTAGTCCTGAACCTTCACTTCATAACGTGGCGCCACGATCAGGTCGGCACCCGAAGATTTTACCGCCTTGTAGGCCGCCGCTGCCTTGGTGGTAGAGACCGGGTCTGGCAGCCCCAACGCCAGGCCACCACCGGCCGAACCGCCGTAGGTCACGCCATCGGCGTATTCGTTGTCGCCACCGAAAGTCAGGAAGTTGAAGAGGATATTGGTCGAGGATTGACCCGAGATCGGCCCGCCCACTTTGACATCGGCCTTGAGGTCGGTCTTGACGGTGCCTTCAAGCGCCGCCGACGGCTGGCTGACGTTGTAGCTGACGCAGCCGCTAGTGGTTGCGATCAGAGTGATGACGGCAGCAGACATCCAGAACTTTTTCATGTTGTTTTCCCAAGTGTGATGTGATTTTCAAGCGGTGCAGCGGACGCGCACTTTAAGGGGAGATGCACCAGAAAAAAGTCAGGAATTTCTGCGAACAGCGGCGATTTATTACAGTTTTTTGTGGGATTTTTCCTATCGCGCCGTGAGAGATTGGACGCATAAAAAAACGGGCATTCCATGCGACTGGAATGCCCGTTTTTTGCTGCTGCTCGCCCGGCTTGGGCGAGAAAGCGGATCAGGGATTGACGCTGTCCTTGAGCGCCTTGCCAGGCTTGAAGGACACGGTGTTGCTGGCCTTGATTTTTACCGGCTCGCCGGTTTGCGGGTTCTTGCCGGTGCGTGCGCCGCGATGGCGTTGCAGGAAGGTGCCGAAGCCAACCAGGGTGACGCTGTCTTTCTGGTGCAGTGCGCCGGTGATTTCTTCAAGGATGGCGTTGAGAACGCGAGTGGACTGGTCTTTGGTGAGGTCCGCTTTTTCAGCGATAGCGGCTGCTAGATCTGGTTTACGCATGTACTAAGCCTCTTGTACGGTTTTTGTTTTTATGTCCCGCGCTACCCAATCCGAGCAGCAATCAGGTACCGCTGCGGCTCCTCGCAGCGGCAGTCGAATCGCAGAATGGCACGGCGCAAAGGCCCGCGCCAGTGGGGGTAGGCTGAATATTCAAATAAAACCGTGCCCCGAGCGACAAAATGCCGGGCAATCTCCCCAACGGTATGCCAGCGCCAATCGGGCCGCAGCAATCCGGGACAACATCGGCCATGCTAAGCTCGGCGCCCCAATGATTAGCGCCCATGACTTGCCGTGACCCAGCCTATCTCTGCCTGCCAGCCCGATCAGTGGCTTGAACACCCGCACCTGAGCACAGCGCCCGACTCGCGCACGCGCGACTGGCTGTTCAATAACGACTCCCTGACCCGCCGCCTGACCCGTCTGTCCCATGACGGTTTCAGTGTCACACCGGTGCTCGAAGGCTGGCAAACCCTGCGTGACGATGAATGTGCAGCCCTGGGCCTGCCTGTCGACAGCCAGGGCTGGGTGCGCGAGGTGTATCTGCGCGGGCATGACGAGAAATGGGTGTTCGCGCGCAGCGTTGCCGGCCGTGAAGCCTTGCTGCACAGCGGCCTGCACATGGATGAACTGGGCACCCGCTCGCTGGGCGAGCTGCTGTTCAGCGACCCGGCATTCGATCGCGGCCCGCTGCAGGTGCGCGGCTATCCAGACCAGTGGCTGCCGGAAGCCGACCGCGTCGAAGGCCTGTGGGCGCGGCGTTCGTGCTTTCGGCGCGGCTTCTTGAGCATTCTGGTCGCCGAAGTGTTTTTGCCTGCGTTCTGGAATGCGCTACAAACAGAGGACCACCGTTGATGTACCTGTCGCTGCTCAAATCCCTCAATCGTCTTAATCCCCGCGCCTGGGACTTCGTCCAGTTGACCCGCATCGATAAGCCGATCGGCATTTATCTGCTGCTGTGGCCGACGCTGTGGGCATTGTGGATTGCCGGCAAGGGCAGTCCGTCGCTGGCCAACGTGCTGATTTTCGTCATCGGCGTGTTCCTGATGCGCGCCGCCGGTTGCGTGATCAACGACTTTGCCGACCGCAAGGTCGACGGCCATGTAAAGCGCACCCAACAGCGCCCGCTGGCCAGCGGCAAGGTCACATCGCGTGAAGCCCTGGTGCTGTTCGCCATTCTGGTGACCTTGAGCTTCTTGCTGGTGTTGCTGACCAACTCCACGACCATCTGGCTGTCGTTCGGCGGCCTGGCGCTGGCGGCCTGCTACCCGTTCATGAAGCGCTACACCTATTACCCGCAAGTGGTGCTGGGCGCGGCGTTCTCGTGGGGCATGCCGATGGCGTTCACCGCCGAGACCGGTGACCTGCCGGCCGCCGCCTGGCTGCTGTACATCGCCAACCTGTTGTGGACCGTGGCCTACGACACTTATTACGCGATGGTCGACCGCGACGACGACCTGAAAATCGGGGTCAAATCCACCGCCGTGCTGTTCGGTGACGCCGACCGCACCATTATCCTGACCTTGCA
This sequence comes from Pseudomonas sp. 3A(2025), assembly GCF_054589175.1. NCBI lineage: Bacteria > Pseudomonadati > Pseudomonadota > Gammaproteobacteria > Pseudomonadales > Pseudomonadaceae > Pseudomonas > Pseudomonas sp. 3A(2025). The sequence goes on from NZ_BAAILM010000034.1 coordinate 15,676, forward strand.
AGGCCTGGCCCTGGGGTGCCTGGTGCTGGCCGGTGCGCGCTTCGACCTGGGTACGCCGTTTCATCTGGGCCTGCTGGGCGCTGCCGGCTGTTTTGCCTGGCAATGGCACAGCACCCGAACCCGCGACCGCGACGCCTGTTTCAAGGCATTTCTGCATAACCATTGGGCAGGCTTGCTGATCTTTGTCGGCATCGTGGCCGACTATGCCATTCGCTGAACAAACACGGGCGATGGACAGATGTCACACGACTGCAATAATTCCGTTATCTAATGCGCCCCAAGACAGTTAAATGACAAGAGGTTCGAGCATGGTTGGCAGGAGCATTCTGATCGTTGACGACGAAGCGCCCATTCGTGAAATGATCGCCGTTGCGTTGGAAATGGCCGGCTATGACTGCATCGAAGCCGAAAACTCGCAACAGGCACACGCGATCATCATCGACCGCAAGCCCGACCTGATCCTGCTCGACTGGATGCTGCCCGGCACCTCCGGCATCGAGCTGGCCCGGCGCCTCAAGCGTGACGAGCTGACCGGTGACATCCCGATCATCATGCTCACTGCCAAAGGCGAAGAGGACAACAAGATCCAGGGTCTGGAAGTCGGCGCCGACGACTACATCACCAAACCGTTCTCGCCGCGCGAACTGGTCGCCCGGCTCAAGGCCGTGCTGCGCCGCACCGGCCCGACCGACGGCGAAGCGCCGATCGAAGTCGGCGGTCTGCTGCTCGACCCGATCAGCCACCGTGTGACCATCGACGGCAAGCCGGCCGAGATGGGGCCTACCGAATACCGCTTGCTGCAATTCTTCATGACTCACCAGGAACGCGCCTACACCCGCGGCCAGTTGCTCGACCAGGTCTGGGGAGGAAACGTCTATGTCGAAGAACGTACCGTTGACGTGCACATCCGCCGCCTGCGCAAGGCGCTGGGCGATGCGTACGAAAATCTGGTGCAGACCGTGCGCGGTACCGGTTACCGGTTCTCTACCAAAAGCTGAACCCTGTTTACCGGTTTGCCGTGCTGTACAGACAAGGATGTACCTTTAATTGAACCCGAACTGGCACGGCACCCTGATCCGCCACATGCTGCTGTTGGTCACCGTCTGCCTGCTGGTCGGCCTGATCAGCGGTGAATATGGCTGGAGCCTGTCGGTCGGGCTGGGCCTGTACCTGGCCTGGACCCTCAAGCAACTGCTGCGCCTGCACGCCTGGCTGAGCAGCCACAAGGCCGACGAGCCACCACCGGACGGCTATGGCCTGTGGGGCGATGTGTTCGACAGCATCTATCACCTGCAACGCCGCGACCAGCGCGTGCGCGGACGCCTGCAAGCCGTCATCGACCGTGTCCAGGAATCGACCGCCGCCCTGCGCGATGCGGTGATCATGCTCGACGCCGAGGGCAACCTCGAATGGTGGAACCGCGCCGCCGAAACCCTGCTGGGCCTCAAGACCCCGCAAGACAGCGGCCAGCCAGTGACCAACCTGGTGCGCCATCCGCGCTTCAAGGAATATTTCGCCCAGGGCAACTATGCCGAGCCGCTGGAAATCCCCTCGCCCGGCAACGACCGGCTGCGCATCCAGATGCTGATCACCCGCTACGGCAACAACGAACACCTGATGCTGGTGCGTGATGTCACCCGTATTCACCAACTGGAACAGATGCGCAAAGACTTCGTGGCCAACGTCTCGCACGAATTGCGTACGCCACTGACGGTGATCTTCGGCTATCTGGAAACCCTGCTCGACAACTGCGAAGACGTAAACCCGCGCTGGGCCCGTGCGCTGCAACAGATGCACCAGCAAGGCAGCCGCATGCAGATCCTGCTCAACGACCTGTTGTTGCTGGCCAAGCTGGAAGCCACCGACTACCCCTCCGACAGCCAGCCGGTGGCGGTCAACGCCCTGCTCAAGACCATCACCCACGATGCCCAGGCGCTGTCGGGCAATAACAATCACCAGATCAGCCTGGACATCGAAAGCGACATAGGCCTCAAAGGCAGCGAAAGCGAGCTGCGCAGCGCGTTTTCCAACCTGATCTTCAATGCCGTGAAATACACCCCCGCCGACGGCACGATCCGCATTCGCTGGTGGCGCGATATCCGTGGCGCGCACCTGAGCGTGCAGGACTCAGGTATCGGTATCGAAACCAAACACCTGCCGCGCCTGACCGAACGCTTCTACCGGGTCGATACCAGCCGCGCCTCCAACACCGGCGGTACCGGCCTGGGCCTGGCCATCGTCAAGCACGTGCTGCTGCGCCATCGCGGCACGCTGGAGATCAATAGCGTCACCGGCAAGGGCAGCGTCTTCGTCTGCCACTTCGCGCCGGCCCAGCTGGCGGACCTCGACGATGAATTCGACGATCTCTGATATACGTTGTCACACTTGAGCGCAGCCGCTACATTGCCCTGCTCATGGCCTTACTTGTTTCAAGGTCAAACGCCCTCTCTCGATCAAAACGGACACTGTAAAACTCCATCATGGACCCTTCCCCCGCTATCGATCTGGCTTCTCTTTTCGCCGATTTCGGCATGATTCTCTTTGCTCTGGTGCTGGTGCTGCTCAACGGCTTCTTCGTTGCAGCCGAGTTCGCCATGGTCAAGCTGCGCTCGACCAAGGTCGAGTCCATCGCCGGCAAGCACGGCTGGCGCGGCAGTATCCTGCGCAAGGTGCACGGTCAACTTGACGCTTACCTGTCGGCTTGCCAGCTGGGTATCACCCTGGCGTCGCTGGGTCTGGGCTGGGTCGGTGAGCCGGCCTTTGCCCACCTGCTGGAGCCACTGCTGGCCGCCGCCGGCGTCGACACCCCGGAAATCATCAAGGCCGTGTCGTTCTTCACCGCCTTTTTCATCATTTCCTACCTGCACATCGTGGTCGGTGAGCTGGCGCCCAAATCCTGGGCGATCCGCAAACCCGAACTGCTGTCGCTATGGACGGCGGTGCCGTTGTACCTGTTCTACTGGATGATGTACCCGGCCATCTACCTGCTCAACGCCAGCGCCAACGCCATCCTGCGCATTGCAGGCCAGGGCGAGCCCGGTCCGCACCACGAGCACAGCTACAGCCGCGACGAACTGAAACTGATCCTGCACTCCAGCCGTGGCCAGGACCCCAGCGACCAGGGCATGCGCGTGCTGGCCTCGGCGGTGGAAATGGGCGAGCTGGAAGTGGTCGACTGGGCCAACTCGCGCGAAGACATGATCACCCTGGATTTCCATGCGCCGCTCAAGGAAATCCTCGCGCTGTTTCGCCGGCACAAATTCAGCCGCTACCCGGTGCTCGACGCCGAGCGCGGCGAATTCGTCGGCCTGTTGCACATCAAGGACCTGCTGCTGGAACTGGCGGATCTGGAGCACATTCCCGAGTCATTCAACCTTGCCGACCTGATCCGTCCGCTGGAACGGGTCTCGCGGCACATGCCGTTGTCGCACCTGCTGGAACAGTTCCGCCACGGCAGCGCGCACTTTGCCCTGGTCGAAGAAGCCGACGGCAAGGTGATCGGCTACCTGACCATGGAAGACGTGCTTGAAGTGCTGGTCGGCGATATCCAGGACGAACACCGCAAGGTCGAGCGCGGCATCCTCGCCTACCAGCCCGGCAAACTGCTGGTGCGTGGCGACACGCCGCTGTTCAAGATCGAGCGCATGCTGGGCATCGACCTTGACCATATCGAGGCCGAGACCCTGGCCGGCCTGATTTACGACTCGCTCAAGCGCGTGCCCGAAGAAGAAGAGCAGATGGAAGTCGAAGGCCTGCGCATCATCATCAAGAAGATGAAAGGCCCGAAAATCGTCCTGGCCAAGGTGCTCAAACTCGACTGAAACAAACCGTAGGAGCGGCTTTAGCCGCGAAGGCATCACCGCAACATTGTGGCGCCTGCTTCGCGGTTAAAACCGCTCCTACGACCATTTCAAGCGCGCGTTCAATTGCCACCCACCGCAAAATCGGGCAGGTTCTGCAGGGGCTGGGCGAACTCGTAAGGGATCGACACCAGCGCCTGGCCGGTATTGCGCTGCACCACAAAGTGCAGATGGGGCCCTGTGCTGTTGCCGGTATTGCCCGAGCGCGCCAGGGCGCTGCCAACGCTGACCCGCTGGCCTTCCTTGACCAGCACCGAACCGCGCATCAGGTGCAGATACACGCCCATGGTGCCGTCCTCGTGCAGAATCCTGACAAAGTTGCCCGAGGCATTGGAGCCTCGCCCGCTCTGCTCGTTTTCGATCTTGATCACCGTACCGCCCCGCGCCGCGATGATCGGCGTGCCTTCGGGCATGGCGATGTCCATGGCGTAACGGCCCTTGACGTCGGTGTGGCTGTATTTGCCGCCCGGCCCCTGGGTCAGGCGAAACGGCCCACCGACCCACGGCAACGGGTAGCGGTAGGCATTGATGGCCACGTTCGGCGCACCGAGGGTCGAGGTCAGCTTCGAGCTGTAGCGCATCGGCTGGCCGGCCTGTTCAGGGCTGAGCACCAGCACTCGCTCGGTGCTGCGCGCCGCCACGGTACGGCGCAGAGTCGTCGCCTCGCCGTCGACACCCAGCACGTTCTTGAGACCTGACAGGCGTAACTCGATCTCGACCGGCGCATACAGATCGTTGCGCACATACAGGCTGTCTGTGCCCTTGTCCTTGCGCACATCGAGATGCACCTGACGCTCGATACGCTCGACCATCCGGTCCCTGAACACCACCACCGCAGCCCCCGGCGCCGGCCGGTCGCTGAACGACACCACGCCATCGGCGTTGGTGGTTTTATAGATGGTGATTGCCGCCGCGGTCTGGCAAGCCAGCAGCAGGGCGCACAGGATCAATAAACGTTCGGGCATCGGCATCATCAAGGCGGTTGGGCGATGGGCAGCAAGCCTAGCAGTGTTAATGGCAAATAAGCACTCAACGGTCTCAATCGGCTTGTGTACAGGCGTCAATAAACACGCGCCATACTCGTCAGGACAAGGTGTAATCCTTCAGGTACGTCACGGAAAACTGCGCCTGCGCAAAGTCCAGTTTCAGGCGCGGCAAGACAAACCCGCCACACGAGCGACACGTATCCAGCACGGTAAAGAACTTGATATGGCTCAATTTCGTTGCAGCCATGTCTTGCTTGAGCACCGTCGCAATCAGCCGCTCCGAGTCGAGCTGGCGGCCAAAATCGCGAACCACAAGACGGCTGGCATCTCTCACCACCGGCAAGCTGGTAAACGATGGGTCAGGCAACCGGCCGGCCATGCGCGCCCTGGCATCGCGAAAAATCACTCCGTCGATGACATGCTCGGTGGTCTCGGCAGTGTCGAGGCTTAACTTGAGGTCTTTGGCTTTTTCGCCCCCCGACAGCGCGTAATACACCACCCGCTCGCCGGCTTCGGTATAGACCTGCACGAAAGAAAGGTTGGCACCCTTGATCTGCTTCAGGATGCTTTTATAAGCCTTGGGCTGCGCAATATCGGCCAGGCTCAACGCTGTCCACGGGTACTTTGACCCTTGAACCGGCATCAAGCCATTGAGCACCTCGACAATATGCTGTTGCTCGGGCACCGTGCGTTCGGCGATCTTCTTGAAGTCCGGAAGGCTCTGTCTGGCAAGTTCGACGAAGTTTTTCTGAATGTCCTCACCTGCCAGAATGTTGCTCGCAAACGTCATCAGCTCATTCGCCTCACCCTTGGCGATGCACATCGCGACATAGTCGTCATAGGTGATGACTTCCTTACCCCACGAAACGCGCCAGGCCTCACGCTCGGACTCATCGAGCAGATCGAACAGCAGCCGGGCAATGTTCTCCTGATCGGTCAGCACCCCTGGCCGCTCCCGCACCAGCCGGTATTGCTCGGACAGCCGAATGAATTCATTGATTTCAGCGACCTCATTCACCCGCGAAAAATTCAGGTCGACGGTGAGCGTTTTCGGGGTAAGCGCCTTATAAAAAATACCCGTATCGGGCTCGACGAAGATCCAGTCGACATCCGTCTGCTTCATCCGGATACCGCGCAAGGTACGGGCATCATTGATGCCGGCAGCCACAGGCCCAAGCTCGATGACCGGGGCGTTTTCATAGATCGATAAAGTGTCGAAACCGGTAAAGTTTTCCGGCAAGCCAAACACGCCATCACTGGCCAGCTTGCCCTTCAGTACCGGCAGATAGGCCGGTGATTCAGGCAGCGCAAACAGCGCCCGCTCCTGCTCCGAAAGCGCAACCACCGTCTTTGCAACCGGCACTTGCGTCGAAGTCGAGGCCGTGGCTTCAGACGGTTCGGCCCATTTGCTGAACTTGCCTTCGTAGACAAAGACATCAACGTCTTGCGAAACATCGCCAGCACCAGCAGACAATCGGGCCAGGCTGAACTCACGTGCGTCCATGGCATGGCTGGGGTATTTGCCAGTACGCGTGGGAGAGGTCGAGCCAGCTGAAACGGGCTCGGGTTTGGGCGTTGCAAGCTTCACGCCCGTCGCACAAGGCACCGGTTCCAGATTACGGCGCGGGCGGCACAGGTTTTCGACTTCACTCAGCCAGTCGGCGTCAGAAGACAGGTTGTTGACCACCAGCTTGCGCATCGCCGCATTCGCTGCGGTGGTGTCCAGATGGTAAACCTCGGCATCGATCAGGACAGTAAAGACGCCTTCTTCTCTTTCGATGGCTCTTACGCTGCAACCCTCGGCAATGTTGATCTCACGCCAACCTTCAGCACCCGAGGTCACCGGCACAATGGCCGGGTAGTGATCGGGGCCGATGCGCTCGAGGGTCGACAGTATTGAAAACTCCAGCGGATCGCCGGCCGAAACAGGGCTCAGGCGTTTGCCGAAGGCGCTGCCGGCCTGCGTATCAAACAGCCTGAAATCCGGCGCCTCAGGGGTGCCGACATTGTGCACCGCCACATTGGGCCGGCCATCGACCAGCGCACGTCTGACCTGACTGGCAGCGTCCTGGAACAGGTCAGCCGAAGAGAACAGCTTTTTCAGCGCCGGCACCTCCTCCAGTAACTTCGTCCAGCCCAGGCGACCCAGTTTCAGCACCCACTTGCCGACGTCGCGCACCACAAACAGGGCGCTTTGCTCGGCCAGGCCGACAATCAGACGCCCCACTGCCTTGCCGGTCGACTCGATCACTGACAACACGCTCAGCTCACCGGCGCGCAGCACAATACGCGCCGTGGAGCCTGCAAACTGTCCAAAAGGGATCAGGGCAAACGCGGCATCGACCACACAACCGACAATCACCCCGGCCGAATGCTTGCCGGCAACCAGGTCACTGATACAGCCATAGAACGGAATGACCAGACGTGCGGCCATGTCGGCGAACCTGCGCTCCTTGGCCCAGAGTGCTTCCCACGCGGTGTCATGGCTGTGCAAAACGCGGCTCTGCTCCAGCAAACTGGCCAACTGATGGCCTGCGGCAACCTGGGCAAAGGCATCGAACCGGCTCTGGTCACTGCCCTGCGAGGTGTAAATCAGCTCGGTACACGGTGCCAATGTGCCTTTAAGAGGGGTCGGATACACCGCAGAAACGCGAGAGGCAGCGCCCTTGAGGTAGCCGTCGCTGTCGAAGGGCAACAACGGGGTGATCAATGCATCAGCTTTCTTTTTTGCATTGCGCTTCTCGGTGTCCAGCGCTACGACAGGGTTATCGCTCAAATCCGGTTCGAGTTCGACGTTGTATTCAAAACGCTGGGTAATTCTGCGCACGACACCACTGGCCGGAATGATCTCCAGAAACACTTCGCCAGCGACCGTATGATCATGAAAGTCGGCGCGGTGATCGCCCGGCTGACAGCGGATGAACAGCCCTTGGGCCCCTTGTTCTTTATCGAAAAGCACCCGGCTCACTTCACAGGTCGAGCCCAATAGCACCGTACGATCCGTGGCGCTCATCTCGGACAGCAGGCGGCTGATAATCGGGGCTTGCGCCTGCACCATGGCCTGCCGATAGGCCTCGAATGCACGGGCCCAGGCCTGGGGCACCGTGGGCTGGGCGCCGAGGTACGCCTCACCCATCATCACCAGCTCGACAATGGTCGCCTGCGGGCGTCCCACCGCCAGCAAGCGGTCAAGCGAGTAAGTGGCCGAGAGGGTAAAACCGTGTTCTTGCAGGATGGGCCAATGCTCAACCTTGATGGCAAGATCCCACGTCCTGCGGTCCATCCCCGCCTCGGTCAGCATCTGCTGCGCCAGGTGTTTACGGTCTGGCGGCCTCAGGGCCAACAGCGTGTTGAGCTCGGCGGCATGCAGCGTCTGTTGAGCCGTGAGGAGGGTCAGCGCCTGATTGATTTGCGCAGCGCTGGCCCGCTCGATATCTACAGCGCCTGACCATTCAATGGCGCCGTGTGCCGTGGCATAGCGCAGCGCCGGCACGATCAGGGTCCGGGCCCACAAGGCGTGCACACCTGGATCGCTCGACTGTGTCAGGCCGGCGCTGACGCCCACCAGATCATCGAAGCGTGACACCAGCGGCTGTCCCTGTCGCAGGCCTTCAACCATAGCCACGCCATGCATCAACGCCACGCTTTGCAGCGACCGCGCGTATTGCAGGTGATCGGGCACGTCTTCGACCAGCAGTTCCGGCAGCGTTTCGCGCAGCAACAGGTAAAACAGCATGTCGAGGGTGCTTGAAGATGCATCGGGCTGGCGGGCCTCAATAGCGGCGCGCACCCTGGTACACAGTTGTGCATGGCTGTAATCGGCCAGCCACGCGCCCCGTAACGTCGCGGCCAGCGGCTCGGCAAAGGTAGACGTGGCGCCCAGGAAATAGTCGACGATGGCCCGGCCGGCCAGTGCCTGGGTGACCTGCGGCGAGGCGTGTTGCTGCAGCCCGCCGGTGTACCACTGCATCTGAACCAGCATTGGCGCAAACAGCACGGTGAACTGGCGGGTCTGCATCAACATGTGCCAGGTCTGCGACGCTCGCCAGCGCAGCACATTCGGTGCGCCTTCAGCCTTGAACAGCAAGCCGATACCGGCCTGCCGGAACAGCTCATTGGCACTGCGCAACGTGCTCCAGCTGTCCAGGCGCGGGACAGTCACGCTCAAGGCCCGGACCGTGGACAGCGCCTCACCCGCTTCACGTCCCAATTGCAGGCCCGGCAGCAACAGCAACGTGGCCATCGCCATGGCTGGCTCGAACCTGAGCTGTGCATGCCTGAACCGCAATGCACTTGCCAGCGACAGTATTTGCAGGCCCGGCGCCATGCGCGCGTTGGCGATGGCCACCGTCAGCCAGTCCTCATCGGCCGGGTTCAACACGTACACCGCGACCTTGCGCAAAAAACCGGCCCGGCTGTCGATAGAGGTTGGCGTCAAGACATCGAGCTGCAAGCGGCTGTCAGGACGGTCGCCCTCGGGAATCGCCTTCAGATCGTAGACAATCGTCAACCATGTCGCGAGCGACCCGATGGCCTTGGCAAGTGCGCCCGACAAGGCCTTGTCGCGGTATTCACCTGCCGGGACCATGGCTGCAACCGCATCGCTGAATACATCCAGTGACGGACGCGTGGCCTCATGGCGCTGGGCAAAGATGCCGTTATACAGCGCGTGCCCTGTACTGCGCGCAATCCACTCGCCAAGCGGCATCAGTTGCCCGCCACGCTTGAACTGCACCATCCAGTGACGCAAATCCTCAGGCACCGGCTCCACCAGTTCACCCAGCAGCGGATAGTCCTCCAGGTCCACGACCACGCCGGTATCCCGATAAGGCCGCAGCCCATAGACAAAGTCTTGCAACTGCGCACGCGCAGCCTCACTGCTGATGACCGACTCATCAAGCCAGGCAATGCGTGCGAAAAACCGGTGCATCAGCCAAGGGGTTATCTCGGACAGCGGCGTGCCGACGGCATCGGCATACAGCTTCCAGGCCTTGTCACTTTGATAAAGCAGCCACAGCTTGTATTCCTGGGCCGTATCGGGGAGCGCGGGGTTGCCATTCGAGAAGCCGATGTCATCGCCCAGCAAGTGTACGAGTACCCGCCTGGCGACACGAAAGTGCTCCTGCGGCGAGACATCGGCAGCGTCTGAATGACTCTCGACGGCAACAGAGTAGGGAACGAGGCCCAGCGCCAGGTCGATGTTGTAAAACAATCGACCGGTCTTGATGCTATGAATCGTCAGCGGTTGCAGCGCAGTGGCAGTCATGGGCAGTTGTTCCAGTCATTGATGAAGCGACTGGTAGCACCCAATAGACATTACCCGGCCCGTGCAATCGGACAGACCGGATTCATAACGTAGGAAAGATCAGCGCACGCTTGTGCAGCCAGCATCAAGCGCCAGGAATGAACTGCTTGTGGCTGGTACCGCGGGCAATCAGGCGTGACAGGTAATCGAGCTTTTGCGTGTCCTGATCGACGAAGCGGAAGGTCACCTGCAACCACTCGCTGTCAGGCTTGGGTTCATGGGCCGTGATGGCGTGGACATACCCGTTCAGGCGCGCCACTTCATTACTTTCGCCCTGCTCCAGGTCCAGCACTGCGCTTTCGAGAATTTGCGGCAGGTTTTCGCTGCGCCGTACGACAAGCTGGCCTTCCTTGAGGGTCAGGCTCTTGATGATGCACGTCTGGTTGCCGCTGGGCAGACGCAATTGCGCCTGGCTGCGACCATTCAGGCTCTGACTGCCGACTGGCGCCGCACTCGGGCTGGGGGCTGCGACGGTCGGACGGAGCACTTCGGCCTTGCCGCCGGTCAGGGCGTTGAGCGAGTCATTCAAGGGCGAACTGGCACGGGTAGGCCCGGTGGACATCACAGCCTCGAGCTTGCCCGCTTTGATCAGGGCCTTTTTCACCTTGCCGAGCAGTTGCTCGTTGGTAAACGGTTTGCCCATGAAGTCCGAGACACCCGCCTGGATCGCCTGCACGACGTTTTCCTTGTCGCCACGGCTGGTCACCATGATGAACGGCACGGTCTTGAGATGGTTTTCCTGCTGACGGCACCAGGTCAGCAGCTCAAGACCTGACATTTCCGGCATTTCCCAATCGCAAAGAATCAGGTCGAAAGACTCACGACTCAGCATCAATTGAGCTTTGCGGCCGTTGACGGCTTCATCGGTATGAATTCCGGGAAAAAAATTGCGCAGCCCTTTTCTGACCAGATCACGAATGAAGGTCGCGTCATCCACGACCAATACACTGACTTTACTCATCGACGCTCCTGCGGACGTATTCACCTGTCGGGTGAACTGCGGTATGCCAGCACGCCCCTTGTTTCGGCAAGCATACCGTTGACGCATGGCCAACGGCCACATTGAATGACTGAACCCTGGTATCGGGTTTGCTACAACACTCGTCGAACAGGGTGCGACGAGGTACACCGCCGGCATCCGGGTGCCCATCTGACGCCGACGACAGATAGTAATCCTCGCAATGCAAAACGCCCAGCACGGGCCGGGCGTTTTTGGCAGGCAGTCTTATTTATCGTCAGTTGCGTCAGGAACATTAGGACTTTCGCTCGCATGGCCCTGCACTTCTTCGCGCATGCGCTTGAGGCCCAGGTGCCGCACGTCGGTGCCACGTACCAGATAGATGACCAGTTCCGCGATATTGCGGGCGTGGTCGCCGATACGCTCCAGCGAACGCAAAACCCAGATCACGTTGAGTACGCGCGAGATCGAGCGCGGATCTTCCATCATGTAGGTCGCCAGCTCACGCAACGCGGTCTTGTACTCACGGTCGATGACCTTGTCGTACTGCGCGACCGACAGCGCCAGCTCCGGGTCGAAACGGGCGAACGAGTCCAGTGCATCGCGCACCATGTTACGCACCTGGTCGCCGATATGACGCACCTCGACATAGCCACGCGGCGCTTCGCCTTCTTCGCACAACTGAATGGCGCGACGGGCGATCTTGGTCGCTTCGTCACCGATGCGCTCAAGGTCGATCACCGACTTGGAAATACTGATGATCAGACGCAGGTCCGATGCCGCCGGCTGGCGACGGGCCAGAATGCGCAGGCATTCTTCGTCGATATTGCGCTCCATCTGGTTGATGCGGTCGTCGACCTCGCGAACGCGCTGGGCCAGGCCCGAGTCGGCCTCGATCAGGGCGGTCACGGCGTCGTTTACCTGCTTCTCGACCAGACCGCCCATTTCGAGCAGGTGGCTGCGCACGTCTTCGAGTTCGGCGTTGAACTGTTGGGAGATGTGATGGGTGAGGCTGTCTTTGTGGATCATGCTGGGTGTCCTTGAAACGTCCGGTTGATGCGAAATCGCAGCGGTAGCTCAGGCCTGACAACCCCTGGCCCTAACCATAGCGACCAGTGATGTAATCTTCTGTCTGCTTCTTTGCCGGATTGGTGAACAACGTGTCCGTATCACCGAATTCGACGAGTTTGCCCATGTGCATGAACGCGGTGTAGTCCGAGACCCGCGCCGCCTGCTGCATGTTGTGAGTCACGATCACAATGGTGTATTTGGATTTCAGTTCGTAGATCAGCTCTTCGACTTTCAGGGTCGAAATCGGGTCCAGCGCCGAACATGGCTCGTCGAGCAGCAACACTTCGGGCTCCACGGCGATGGTGCGGGCGATCACCAGACGCTGCTGCTGGCCGCCGGACAGTCCCAGCGCCGACTCATGCAGGCGATCCTTGACCTCATCCCACAACGCTGCACCCTTCAAGGCCCACTCGACGGCCTCATCGAGCATGCGCTTCTTGTTGATGCCCTGGATGCGCAGGCCATACACCACGTTTTCATAAATGGTCTTGGGAAACGGGTTGGGTTTCTGGAACACCATGCCCACGCGCCGGCGCAGCTCGGCGACTTCTTCACCCTTGCTGTAGATATTGTGCCCGTCGAGCTTGATCTCGCCTTGCACCCGGCAACCGTCGACCAGGTCGTTCATGCGGTTGAAAGTGCGCAGCAAGGTCGACTTGCCACACCCGGACGGCCCGATGAACGAGGTGACTTTCTGCCTCGGAATATCCAGGCCAATGTCGAACAAGGCCTGTTTTTCGCCATAAAACAGATTCAGGCCCGCGACTTCGAAGGCGACGGCCTCGGGGGGCCGGGCATTGAGCGTGGCGCCCCGGTTGCGGCTATCGAGCGGCATGCATGGCTCCTGATGGAACGATTCGGTTCATAAGGTCAGTTATCCAGCGCCTTGTACTTTTCGCGCAGGTGGTTGCGAATCGCGACCGCCGACAGGTTGAGCAAGGCAATCACCAGCACCAGCAACAGCGCGGTGGCGTACACCAGCGGCCTGGCCGCCTCGACATTCGGGCTCTGGAAACCCACGTCATAAATATGAAAGCCCAGGTGCATGATCTTCTGGTCCAGATGCAGATACGGGTAATTACCGTCCACCGGCAGCGCCGGCGCCATCTTGACCACGCCCACCAGCATCAGCGGCGCCACCTCGCCAGCGGCGCGGGCCACGGCCAGAATCAGACCGGTCATGATCGCGGGGCTGGCCATCGGCAAGACAATCTTCCACAGCGTCTCGGCCTTGGTCGCGCCCAGCGCCAGCGAACCTTCGCGCAGGCTCAGCGGAATGCGCGCCAGCCCCTCTTCGGTCGAGACGATCACCACGGGCACCGCCAGCAGTGCCAGGGTCAGCGAGGCCCACAGCAGGCCCGGTGTGCCAAAGGTCGGCGCCGGTAACGCTTCAGGAAAAAACAGCCGGTCCAGCGAGCCACCCAATACATACACAAAAAAGCCCAGGCCAAACACGCCATAAACGATGGCCGGTACCCCGGCCAGGTTATTCACGGCAATGCGGATCAAACGGGTCACCACGCCCTGACGGGCGTATTCACTCAGATAAACCGCCGCCAGCACACCGAACGGGGTGACGATCACGGCCATGATCAGGGTCATCATCACCGTGCCGAAAATAGCCGGAAAAATCCCGCCTTCGGTGTTGGCTTCACGCGGGTCCTCGCTTAAAAACTCCCAAAGCTTCTGGAAATAGAAGCCTGACTTGGCCACCACGCCCATGGCATTGGGCTGATAGGCGTGCACCACCTTGCCCAGATTGATCTCGACCTGTCGGCCCTCGGCATCACGGGCGGTCAGGCTGTCGCGTGAAATGGCCTGGCGCAGCTCGGCCAGGCGCGTCTCGGCCTCGCTGTAACGGGCTTGCAGTTCGGCGCGCTCGACCGCTATGTCGGCCTGCGCAACGGCATCCAGACGACCGTCGATTTCCAGTTGCCGGGTGTCCAGGCGCAGGCGCTCGAAACCGTTGTTGATGGCCACGATGTCTTTCTTTTCCAGGCGATGCAGCTCGGAGCTCAACCCTTGCACGCGCTCAAGCCGCTCACGCAGCTGCGGCCAGCCCGCCTCGCCGTTGGCCAGTACCCGGCCACTTTCCTTGACGTTGACCAGGTAACCATAGAAGTTGCCCCACTCGCGGCGCTCCAGGGTCATCAACTCGGCTGGCGTGTCACGCTGGGTCAACCACTCGCTGACCACCCAGGTGAAATCGCTGCGGGTCAGGTCACGGTTGCCGACCTTGAACAGCTCGCGGCTCATGAACAGCGAACCTTCGGCCTCCACTGGCACTCCGGCGCCCAGCACACGAGCACGCGGCACCCGCTCTTGCTCGACACGCTCGCCGATCAGCACGTGGGGCGCTTCGCCCGGCACGCTGTATTGCGCACGCACCAGATCGGCCGGCCAGAAATGTCCCAGGCCGCGCACCGCCAGCAAGGTCAGCAGGCCGATGGTGAGGATAACGGCGATGGACACCGCACCCGCGCTCATCCATACACCGGGCGCGCCGCTTCTGATCCAGCCCTTGAGCGAACCCTTGCGTGGGCGTTCGAGGCTGCCTTTAAGAGGATTCAATTTCACTCAGGACCTCAAAGCGACGAGTATTTCTTGCGCAGGCGCTGACGAATCAGCTCCGCAAGGGTGTTCATCACGAACGTGAACATCAACAACACCAGCGCTGCCAGAAACAGCACGCGGTAGTGGCTGCCACCGACTTCGGACTCCGGCATTTCCACGGCGACGTTGGCCGCCAGGGTGCGCATGCCCTCGAACAGGTTCATGTTCATGATCGGCGTGTTGCCGGTGGCCATCAGCACGATCATGGTTTCACCCACCGCGCGGCCCATGCCGATCATCAGCGCCGAAAACAGGCCGGGGCTGGCGGTCAGCAACACCACGCGGGTCAGGGTCTGCCAAGGTGTTGCGCCCAGCGCCAGCGAACCCAGGCTCAGGCTGCGCGGCACACTGAAAATGGCGTCTTCAGCAATCGAATAGATGTTGGGGATCACCGCAAAGCCCATGGCCAGTCCGACCACCAGCGCATTGCGCTGGTCGTAGGTGATGCCCAGCTCATCGTTGAGCCAGGCGCTCATGTCGCCGCCGAACAACCAGCCTTCCAGGTGCGGGCTGACGGCCAGCGAGCCCCAGCCGACCAGCAGCACCACCGGAATCAGCAGCGCGCTTTCCCAGCCATCGGGTACCCGCAGGCGCAGCCCGTCAGGCAGCCGGTACCAGACAAAACCCGCCAGCAGAATGCCCAGCGGGGTCAGCAGCAACAGGCTGAAGATACCGGGCAAGTGCGCTTCAAGGTAAGGCGCCAGAAACAGCCCGGCGAAAAAGCCGAGGATCACCGTAGGCATGGCTTCCATCAGTTCGATGACCGGCTTGACCTTGCGGCGCATGCCCGGTGCCATGAAGTAAGCAGTGTAAATAGCAGCGGCAATGGCCAGCGGCGCGGCCAGCAACATGGCATAAAAAGCCGCCTTGAGCGTGCCGTAGGTCAGCGGCGCCAGGCTCAGCTTGGGTTCGTAGTCGCTGTTGGAGGCAGTCGACTGCCAGACATGCCGGGGCTCGTCGTAGCCTTCGTACCAGACCTTGTCCCACAGCGCGCTCCAGGAAATTTCCGGGTGCGGGTTGTCGAGGCTGATCGGTTGCAGCTTGCCACCGGCTTCGATCAGCACGCGGTTGGCGCGGGGCGACAAGGTGGCAAGACCCGCAGTGTCGACCACCTTTTCGATCAGCAGCGTGCGCTGCGCAGTGCTGTGAAACACCCCCAGCCGACCGCTGCTGTCCAGGGCGACAAAGCCCTTGCGGCGTTGCTCGGCCCTGATCTGGACGATGGGCGCGGCATCCAGGTGGAAGTCGCGAATGCGCATGAAGCGCGGCTCTTCGTCGGTATCGCGGGCCATGAACCACTGGCTGATGCCCCCGCGCGAGTCGCCGAACAGCAACGACACGCCGCCAGTCAATTGAGTGCTGGCGGTGATTTCGGCGTTGGCATTTTCCAGCAGCTTGTAACGGCCATTCAGGGTGCGATCCAGCAGGCTGAACACATCGGCCTGAGCCCGGCCATTGATCACGTACAGCCATTGCTGGCGCGGGTCGATATACAGCGCTTTGACTTCAGCGGACAACTGCGGCAGCTCGATGCGGCTCTGCTCACGGGTCGCCTCGCCGGTCAGCGGGTTCTCGCCGATTTCCAGCGCCTGCACATGCAACTGCGTGCCGCTGGAGCCGGCCAGGCGCAGGTGATTAGCGTTGACGCTGACCGTGACATGGGTGATGGGCTGACCTTGCTCGTCCAGTACGAACGGTGCCTGGCCATAGGGCCAGGCAATGGCCGGGGTAATCAGCTTCTGATTATCGGGCCAGGTAATCTGATAAGCGTGGCGAAATACCAGCACCTGACCATTGGACAGACCCACCGCAACCAGCGGCGTGCCGGGCTGGTCCTTGCCGAAGGAGGTGACATTCACCCCAGGCGGCAGCGGCAGGTCGACCCGCTTCAGCTCGGTACCATCGGTGGCATCGAAAAAGATCACCTGGCCCAGATCGGAAATACGCATGCCGATCTGGTTCTGCTCCTCGATGCTGATCATCAGCGGCTGCCCGGCATCCTGTAGCCAGGCCGGCTGCAAGGGCTTGGCCACCTCAAGGCTGGCGCCTTTGAACAAGGGCGCGACCACCCAGGCCAGATAGAAAAATATCAGGGTAATGGCTGCCAGCACGGCAAGGCCGCCGACCGCGACATACCAGCCGGTCAGACGGTCCTTGAGCGCCCGCAGACGGCGCTTGCGCTGCATCGCGGGGGTGTTGAAGTCAATGCCTTCGGGAGCTGAACTACGATTCATCTGATCCTGTTCGACTTGTTCTTTGCGCCTGCGCGTCGCATGACAGAAAGATTGCAGAATTTTGACAGCAATGAATTGCTATCTGCCCGGTGCTTGCAGCCCCAGATCAGCCAGTGCCTTTATCACCACGTGCTCAGGCAGCGGGATATAGCCATCCTTGATCACCACTTCCTGCCCTTGCCGCGACAGGATCAGCTTCAGAAACTCGGCTTCCAGCGGCGCCAGCGGCGTGTTGGGGGCCTTGTTGACATAGACGTACAGAAAGCGCGACAGCGGATAGCTGCCATTGAGCGTATTGGCCTCGGTCTCCTCGACAAAACCGCTGCCCGCCACGCGGGCCAGCGCGACCGGCTTGACGCTGGAAGTCTTGTAACCGATCCCCGAATAACCGATGCCATTGAGCGAACTGCTGATGGCGCTGACCACCGAAGCCGAACCCGGCTGTTCGTTGACGCTGGCCCTGAAGTCGCCTTTGCACAACGCTTCTTCCTTGAAGTAACCGTAGGTACCGGACACCGAATTGCGCCCGAACAACTGGATCTGCTTGCCGGCCAGATTGCCCGTCACCCCCACATCGCCCCACTTCAACGCTTCGCTCTTGGCGCCGCACAGCCGGGTTGCCGAGAAAATCGCATCGACCTGTTGCAGGGTCAGGCCCTTTATCGGGTTGTCCTTGTGCACAAACACTGCCAGGGCATCGACCGCCACCGGTACCGGCGTCGGCTTGTAGCCGTACTTTTGCTCGAAAGCCGCGACCTCGCCGTCTTTCATGCGGCGGCTCATCGGCCCCAGGCTTGCCGTGCCTTCGGTCAGTGCCGGCGGCGCGGTAGAGGAGCCTGCGGCCTGAATCTGGATGTTCACGCCAGGGTATTCACGCTTGTAGGCCTCGGCCCACAAGGTCATCAGGTTGGCCAGGGTGTCGGAACCAATGCTCGACAGCGTCCCGGAAACACCGCTGATACGGGCATACGGTGCAATCGACGGGTCGACGGCCGCTACGGCCTGAGTCGCGCCAATGCTGGCCACCGCAAGCGCCAGGGCTGCGATGCAATGCTTGAGTGTCATGCCCCGCGCTCCCGGCAAATGCCCACCAATCACGCCCTGCCTACAGGACGGATGACTACTGTATGAACTGATTATGACAATAAGATGAAAAAGGCCACCACCTTGACAGATGACGGCCTTTTTCAGAAATACCCTACAGGTGCAGCATCGGGGGGCGATCAGCGCTTCCTGGTGAGCAGGAAAACACCCAGGCCGATGCCCAGCACACTGAGGGCCGCGACATACCACGATGGCCCCATCGGGCTCTGCTTGACCAGCAGGGTCACGATCATCGGCGTCAGGCCACCAAAGATCGCGTACGCCAGGTTGTAAGAGAACGACAGCCCCGAGAAGCGCACCACCGGCGGGAAGGCCTTGACCATCACATACGGCACCGCACCGATGGTGCCGACAAAGGCGCCGGTGACGGCATACAGCGGGAACAGCAACTCGGGATGCGCGCCCAGCATGTGGTAGAAGGTCCACGAACTGACCAGCAGGCCGGTGCTGCCGACAATGAACACCCAGCCCGCACCGAAGCGATCGGCCAGCATGCCGGCCACCACGCAGCCGATACTCAGGAACACGATCGCCAGGCTATTGGCCTTCAGCGCTGTGGCGGCCGGGAAGCCGTAGCCGGTCTGCAGGAAGGTCGGGGTCATCAGAATCACCACGACGATGCCTGCCGACAGCAGCCAGGTCAGCAACATCGACAACGCCACCGAGCCGCGATGCTCACGCAGCACGGTCTTGAGCGGCACTTCGGCAGCCAGCGCCTTGCGCTGCTGCAATTCGGCGAATACCGGGGTTTCGTGCAACATGCGGCGCAGGTACACGCCCATCAGGCCGAAAACACCGCCCAGCAGGAACGGAATTCGCCAGGCGTAGTCCGAGACCTCGGTGGCGGAGTAAATGCTGTTGATCAGTGTCGCAACCAGCGAACCGAGCAAAATGCCCGCCGTCAGGCCGGCGGTCAGGGTACCGCAGGCGTAACCCACATAACGGGACGGCACGTGCTCGGCCACGAACACCCAGGCGCCCGGCACTTCACCACCAATGGCCGCGCCTTGAATCACGCGCATCAACAGCAGCAGCATCGGCGCCCAGAGGCCAATCTGTGCATAGGTCGGCAGCAGACCCATGATCAGCGTCGGGACGGCCATCATGATGATGCTCAGGGTAAACATCTTCTTGCGGCCCAGCAGGTCGCCGAAGTGAGCCATGACGATGCCGCCCAGCGGCCGTGCCAGGTAACCGGCGGCAAAAATGCCGAAGGTCTGCATCAGGCGCAGCCACTCGGGCATGTCGGGCGGGAAGAACAGCTTGCCGACCACGGCGGCGAAGAACACGAAAATGATGAAGTCGTAGAATTCCAGGGCGCCACCCAGGGCCGACAGCGACAGGGTTTTATAGTCGCTACGAGTGAGGGGGCGCTGTGGCTGCGCGGAATTCGAAGTTACAGAGGACATGACAAGGCTTCTCTCGGGTACTTTCTATCTATGAGGGGCAAGCGACGGCAACGCTGGCTGCGATGCGGTGGCGCGCAGAAGCGAAAGTCCGGGGCAATCGGTGCGGATGGGCATCAAAATTGCCTGTACGAGTAGTCTTGTTACCGGTACGGGTGGAGCAAGATAGCAAAATGTTGCAAAAAACTCATTGTAAGCCGAGATGGCTGTTACAAATCGGACTCAGCGGTCGTCGCACAGGGTAACGACCGATATACTCCCCGCACGCTGGGGATATTGCGCCAAAACGTGTCTAGTACGTGGTTTTGGCAGAATTTCCCTTTAGCTACTTATGAGAGTCATGGGTCAGAGGCACCCCAGGCATGATCGAGCTTGAACAAGAAGATCCAACCCCGCAGGGCGACCTGGCATTGCAAATCACGGCATTGCCACGTGAAACCAACGGCTTCGGCGATATCTATGGTGGCTGGCTGGTCTCGCAGATGGACCTGGCGGGCACGGCCATGGCCAGCAAGATTGCCGGCGGACGTGTGGCAACCGTGGCCATCGACCGTATGGCATTCCTGGTGCCGGTGGCGGTTGGCGAACAGCTGACCTTTTATACCCGCACCCTGGAAGTGGGCCGCACCTCGATCAAGATGCAGGTCGAAGTCTGGAGCGACGACCCGTTGACCAGCGAATGGCGCAAGGTCACCGAGGCTGCGTTCGTCTTCGTGGCCATCGACGTCAACGGTCGCACCCGCTCGGTGCCACGGCGCTGATACGATCGGCGGTCACAGCGGCGGCAGTTGGGTGCCTCTAAAAACGTAGGCGAGGCAGTCAGCGCCAGGAAAAAACAGGCGAGAAAGCGGAGTTTACGGATTGTAAATGAGCATTTTGATCGGACTCGCGCCCGAGCCTGTTTTTAACGCAGCGATGACAACGCAGGTAGTTTTTAGAGGTGCCCAGTTGGCGCTAAACTCGATGGCTTTATTGCCCTTGAGAGAGCTTCCCATGCCGACGCCCCAAGTTGAATCCGTTACTTTCGATGAGCTGAACTGCTGGCGCATCCGCCATGGCGCCGCCGAACTGCTGGTGGCCCAGCAGGGCGCACACATTCTCAGCTATCAGGTCGATGGCCAGGAGCCGCTGGTCTGGCTCAACGATGGTGCGGTGTTCAAGCACGGCACGCCGATCCGCGCCGGCATCCCGGTGTGCTGGCCATGGTTCGGCAATCTGGCGCGTAACCCCGACAGTGTGCAGGCGATGCGCGACAGCAGCGATCCCGCCAACGCCCACGGCGAAGTGCGCATCCTGGACTGGCAATTGCTGGGTATCGGCGAAGATGGCGATGCCTTGCTGATCGAATTCATCCTGCCCCAGGCCGAAGGCCAGTTGCCCGGCTGGCCGCACAACGTCGCCCTGAAACTCAGCATCCGCATGGACCAGGCGCTGAGCGTCAGCCTGGTCAGCTATAACAGCGGCACTGAAACCGTCACCCTCAGCCAGGCACTGCACACTTATTTCAGGGTCAGCGATGTACGCAACGTCAGCCTGCAAGGCGTCGACGGCCTGCGCTACATCGAAACCCTCGACAACTGGCAAGAGCGCGAGCAATCGGGCGACCTGACCTTTACCGGCGAAACCGACCGCATCTACCTCGATACCCCGAATGTACTGGCCATCAACGACCCGGACTTCAACCGCCGCATTCTGATTCAAACCAGCGGCTCGAACTCTGCCGTGGTCTGGAACCCGTGGGAAGCCCGCGCCAAAGCCCTGCCCGACATGGCCGACGATGGCTGGCAGCGCATGCTGTGCGTTGAAACCGCGAATGTGATGAGCGACGTGGTGACGCTGGCGCCCGACGACATGCATGTCCTGAGCGTCAGCCTCTGGAGCGAACCGCTCCCGGCTTAACTTGAGAGTTCAAAGGGTGCCCTAAAGGTCCGAGTCGACTACGACGCGGACCTTCGACGCATCCATGGCATACGCGGCATCGGCCAGATCGTTACTGATCTTCTCGACCTTGAGGGTGCCAACGACCCACAACGGCGTGTAGATGTCGTCCAGCTTCAGGCCTTTGGGGTAGCGCACCAGCACCAGTTGGTTGGGCGGCGGTGGCGGTACGTGGATGCAGGCGCCCGGATACGGTACCAGGAAAAACAGCGTGCTGTGGCCCTTGGCGTCGGTTTCCAGTGGCACCGGGTAGCCGCCCAGACGAATGGTCTTGCCGTTCATGGCAGCCACGGTCTTGGCCGAATACATCACCGCCGGCAAGCCCTTGCTCTGCTTGAGCCCGCCCTTGCTGTCGAAGGTGCCCTGGGTTTCGGGCGAATCGTGCTCGATCTCCGGCATCGCCTCCAGTGCACGCTGATCCGATGCTGGCATCAGCTCCAGCCAGTCGGTTTCAGGGAGTTCGGCGCGAGCCAGCGTGGATACCAGCAGCAGGGTCAGCAACAGGAAGCGGCGCATCGAAGGGCTCGGCAAGAGGATGGAAGCCGCGCATTCTAGCCCTCTGCATTCGCGAATGCAGGGGGCCGGAACGCAGGTTTCATGATTTCTTTTTAATGAAACCGTAGATCACCAACAGAATGATCGCGCCGACCAGTGCGCCGAAAAAGCCTGCGCCCTCGCCTGCCCGGTAGATGCCCAATGCCTGACCGCCGTAGGTGGCGGCCAGAGAGCCTGCGATACCCAGCACGATGGTCATGATCCAGCCCATGCTGTCATCGCCCGGTTTCAGAAAGCGCGCCAGCAGGCCCACGATCAAACCGATAAAAATAGTCCCGAGAATCCCCATAACGCTTTCCCTCTTCATGAGTTGCACACGCCAACCCCGATAACGGCATTGGCTTACCGCTATCTGAGGATGGGGGAAGCAGATGGTTCCGGGGAACGACCGGTGGGGCTCAGGACTTGACCAGCGCCTGAACCTTTTTGACCTGACGATCAAGGGTCGCCAGGTCGGCGCTGCGCACGGTGGCGTGACCCACCTTGCGGCCGGCCTTGAACGCCTTGCCATAGTGGTGCAGATGGCAATCGTCCACCGCCAGCACCGCTTCGACCGCCGGCACTTCACCGATGAAGTTGATCATCGCGCTCTCGCCCACCTTGGCGGTAGAGCCCAGCGGCAGGCCGGCCACGGCACGCAGGTGGTTCTCGAACTGGCTGCACTCGGCGCCTTCGGTGGTCCAGTGCCCGGAGTTGTGCACCCGTGGCGCGATCTCGTTGGCTTTCAGGCCACCGTCGACTTCGAAGAACTCGAACGCCAGCACGCCCACATAATCGAGTTGCTTGAGCACCCGCCCGGCGTAATCCTGGGCCAGCGCTTGCAACGGATGATCGGTACTGGCAATCGACAGACGCAAAATGCCGTTGTCGTGGGTGTTGTGCACCAGCGGATAGAAGCGCGCCTCACCGTCGCGACCGCGTACGGCGATCAGCGACACTTCACCGGTGAACGGCACGAAACCTTCCAGCAGGCACGGCACGCTGCCCAGTTCGGCAAAGGTGCCGGTCACATCGGCCTGGCTGCGCAGAACCTTCTGGCCCTTGCCGTCGTAGCCCAGGGTACGGGTCTTGAGCACTGCCGGCAGGCCGATACGGGTCACGGCAGCGTCCAGGTCGGCCTGCGACTGAATGTCGGCGAACTCAGGCGTCGGGATGCCCAGGTCCTTGAACATGCTTTTCTCGAACCAGCGGTCACGCGCGATGCGCAGCGACTCGGCACTCGGGTAGACGGGCACGAACTGTGACAGAAAAGCCACGGTTTCAGCCGGCACGCTTTCGAACTCGAACGTCACCAGGTCGACTTCGTCGGCCAGTTGGCGCAGGTGATCCAGATCGCCGTAATCGGCACGCAAGTGCTCGCCCAAAGACGCCGCACACGCATCCGGCGCCGGGTCGAGAAAGGCGAAGCTCATCCCCAGCGGAGTGCCCGCCAGTGCCAACATGCGGCCCAGCTGGCCGCCACCGATAACACCGATCTTCATGGAAACACCTCAGGCGTTGCGCGGGTCCGGATTGTCCAGGACGGTTTCTGTCTGCTCGGTACGGAACTGCTTGAGCGCGGCATGGAACTGCGGGTGCTTGGCGCCCAGGATGCTGGCCGACAGCAAGGCGGCGTTGATGGCGCCGGCCCGGCCGATGGCCAGGGTCGCGACCGGAATACCGGCGGGCATCTGCACGATCGACAGCAACGAATCGACGCCCGACAGCATCGAGGACTGCACCGGCACGCCCAGCACCGGCAGGTGCGTCTTGGCCGCGCACATGCCTGGCAAGTGGGCAGCGCCGCCAGCGCCGGCGATGATCACTTCGATGCCGCGGCCCTCAGCCTCTTCGGCGTACTGGAACAGCAAGTCCGGCGTACGGTGCGCAGACACCACCTTGACTTCGAAAGGAATGCCGAGCTTTTCCAGCATATCGGCGGTGTGGCTAAGGGTGGACCAATCGGACTTGGAGCCCATGATCACGCCAACCAGTGCACTCATCGTCGTGCCTCTTCATCGGGCGCCCGCAGGCGCGTCTAAAAACAACAAGCCACGCAGGGCGACCGGCGTGGCTTGTTGTACGAAAAATGACCGGTCGGGCCGGCCAAAGGCCGCGCAGTATAGCGCAAAGTGCAAGAACAAAAGCACCCCGTTTTGTACCGGGCATCGCCCTACAAAACGCATCGACATCGGCAAGTGATCCTGCAGGCTTTGGGCACTGACATTTTGCCCGGCAATGCGATTAGTTGCGTCGTGAAGCCGGACCTTCTGTCTGGCATTTCTCACGTTCGACGAATGGAATCATGAACCATGAACATCAAAGGATTGATCCTGCTGCTGTGCCTTGCCCTGCTCTTGTGCGCCACCGCGCTGGCAGCGCCCCCGGAACCTGACCCCGACAGCGTCGATGCCGGCGCCCCCGCGCCGATTTTTCTGACCCTTTTCATTCATGACCAGCTGGACCCCAGAGAAGTCGCTGACCTTGGGCCGGACTACCTGGAATGGTTTCTCAAGGAGTTGACTCAGGTTACCGGTCGTCGGGTCAATGTGATCCGGGTAGTCAACACACCGGGCATGACCGACTTCGGCTATCGACAAGGGGATGACGCGCAGACCATGCGCGAGTGGCAAAACCGTGTGCTGGATTACATCGAGGCCCGCAATCTGCCGCTGTCGACCAAATACCACAAATACCTGCTGATCACCCGCCACAACGTGACCCCGGAGGTCATGGGAGTGGCGTACAGCAACAGAGGCATCGCCATTGCCTCGATCAGGGCCTACAACACCATCGGCCATGAAATCGGCCACATGCTGGGCGCCACCCACGAGAATGCCGAAACCCGCCTGCTTTCCTTCCCGCCTTGCCGAACGTTGATGTACCCCGAACATTCAGCGTTGTTCGCCAACTGCTTCGTGTTCAGCGACAAGAACCGGCAGGCCATTCATGAGTATTTGAATGGTAACGCCGCACCTTAAGCCTGCCCGGCGGGCTGGACCATCCCGCCCTCGAGCTTGCGCCACAGCAGCCGCACATTGGCCTTGCGCACCAGTGCGCAGCGGTACAGGCGGATCTCCAGCGGTACATGCCACTGCGGTCCGCCACAGACCACCAGCTCACCGCGCTCAAGTTCGGCGCGCATGCTCAGGCGCGGCACCCAGGCCACACCCAGACCTTCCATGGCCATGCACTTGAGACTTTCGGCCATGGCGGTCTCGTACACCGTGGTAAAGCGCAGGTTGCTCTGGCGCAGCAACAGGTTCACCGAGCGCCCCAGAAAGGCGCCGGCGCTGTAGGCCAGCAACGGCAGGCTGCTGCCATTTTCCAGGTCATAAAGCGGCTGGCCCTGCTCGTCGGCGGCGCACACCGGCAGCATCTCGCTGTGCGCCAGGTGCAGCGACGGGAAGATTTCGGCGTCCATCTGCAACGCCGCATCGGGATCGTAGAAGGCCAGCATCAGGTCGCAGCCGCCTTCGCGAAGGGCATGCACCGCCTCACCGACGTTGGTGGCAACCAGGCGGGTGGCGATGTTCAGCCCGTCGTTGCGCAAGTGCGCGATCCAGCGCGGAAAGAAGCCCAGCGCCAGCGAATGCGCTGCCGCCACTTGAATCACCTCGCCCTGCCCGCCTTCCAGATGGTGCAGATGGCGCACCACCTCGCCCAGTTGCTCGACCACCGTTCGCGCGGTGACCAGAAACAACTGCCCGGCGGCAGTCAGCTCGATAGGGGTGCGCGAACGGTTGACCAACACCAGCCCCAAGGCTGCCTCAAGGCTGCGAATCCGCCGGCTGAAGGCCGGCTGGGTGACGAAACGACGTTCGGCCGCCTGGGAAAAACTGCGGGTCGCGGCCAGTGCGCTGAAATCCTCCAGCCATTTGCTTTCCAGGTTCATCGCATCCTCCGGACACTCTTTGGGTCACATGCATAGTCGAGTCACACGACATTATGCCGTTGTTGCATGGGGCAGTGTGTAACAGCATTAGTCAAGAATCGCGCAGAGGCCCACTATCGCGGTGTTCCGGCATCATTCATGCCTTTCCTGAGATGAGTTCTATCATGTCCTCGCCTGCATCATCGCGTATCGAAAAAGACCTGCTGGGTGTTCTTGAAGTACCGGCCAATGCCTACTACGGAATCCAGACACTGCGTGCGGTGAACAACTTTCACCTCTCCGGCGTTCCTCTTTCGCACTATCCGAAACTGGTCGTGGCCCTGGCCATGGTCAAGCAGGCGGCAGCCGATGCCAACCACGAGCTGGGCCATCTCAACGAAGCCAAGCACGCCGCTATCAGTGAAGCCTGCGCCCGCCTGGTGCGTGGCGATTTCCACGATCAGTTCGTGGTCGACATGATTCAGGGCGGTGCCGGCACCTCGACCAACATGAATGCCAACGAGGTCATCGCCAACATTGCCCTGGAAGCCATGGGCCATGAAAAAGGCGAGTACAAGTACCTGCACCCCAACAACGACGTGAACATGGCGCAGTCGACCAACGACGCCTACCCAACGGCCATCCGCCTGGGTCTGTTGCTCGGTCATGACGCCCTGCTGGCCAGCCTCGACAGCCTGATCAATGCGTTCAGCGCCAAGAGCGAAGAGTTCAGCCACGTCCTGAAAATGGGCCGTACCCAGTTGCAAGACGCGGTGCCGATGACCCTGGGCCAGGAATTCCACGCCTTCGCCACCACCCTGACCGAAGACCTCAACCGTCTGCGCAGCCTGGCACCGGAGCTGCTGACCGAAGTCAACCTGGGCGGAACCGCCATCGGCACCGGCATCAACGCCGACCCGCGCTACCAGAACCTGGCCGTGCAGCGCCTGGCGACCATCAGCGGCCAGCCGCTGGTGCCGGCGGCCGACCTGATCGAAGCGACCTCCGACATGGGCGCCTTCGTGCTGTTCTCCGGCATGCTCAAGCGTACCGCGGTCAAGCTGTCGAAAATCTGTAACGACCTGCGCCTGCTGTCCAGCGGCCCACGCACCGGCATCAACGAAATCAACCTGCCGCCGCGTCAGCCAGGCAGCTCGATCATGCCGGGCAAGGTCAACCCGGTGATCCCGGAGGCCGTCAACCAGGTGGCCTTCGCCATCATCGGCAACGACCTGGCACTGACCATCGCTGCTGAAGGCGGCCAGTTGCAACTGAACGTGATGGAGCCGCTGATCGCTTACAAGATCTTCGACTCGATCCGCCTGCTGCAACGCGCCATGGACATGCTGCGCGAGCACTGCATCGTCGGCATCACCGCCAACGAGCAACGCTGCCGCGAGCTGGTCGAGCACTCGATCGGTCTGGTCACCGCGCTGAACCCGTACATCGGCTACGAAAACTCCACACGTATCGCCCGTATTGCCCTGGAAACAGGCCGCGGCGTGCTGGAGCTGGTGCGTGAAGAAGGCCTGCTGGACGACGAAGTCCTGGCCGACATCCTGCGCCCCGAGAACATGATTGCACCGCGCCTGGCGCCGCTGAAGGCTTGAGGCTGTGCGTACATCGATCACCAGGCTGAGGGCCTAGACACCCCTCTTCCTTTGAGGGTCTGGAGCGGTTGCTCCAGGCCCTTTTTTTAAACGCCGAATACCGACTTTCAAGGAGGAAACCAAATTTCGGCACAGCGCTTTCGTACACCCCTTACGAAAGCATTCGTCCCAGGGCCGCAGATGAATTTTTAGATACACAAGAAAGCGGCTACAGACGTTGACTATTTGCACCGGTATAGTGCGCCCCCTCAAAAAGTAGCGAGGAAATAATAAGATGCTGGAATTCATGAACCACGTGCTGGAAGTCACCAACGACTTCCTTTCCGGAAAAGTACTGATCGTACTGATCGTTGGCCTTGGTGGGTACTTCACTGTCCGCTCGCGCTTCGTGCAGTTCCGTCACTTCCTCCACATGTTCGCGGTGTTCCGCGACAGCCTGCGCAGCAGCTCCGGTCAACTGAGTTCGTTTCAGGCCCTGATGCTCAGCCTCGCCGGCCGTGTCGGTGCGGGTAACATCGCAGGCGTCGGCCTGGCCGTGACCCTGGGTGGTCCGGGCGCTGTGTTCTGGATGTGGGTCACCGCACTGGTGGGCATGTCCAGCAGCTTCATCGAGTGTTCCCTTGCCCAGCTGTACAAGCGCAAGGACTCCGAAGGCCAGTACCGTGGCGGCCCGTCGTATTACATCCAGCATGGCCTGGGCAAACGCTGGCTGGGCAAGATCATGGCGGTTCTGCTGCTGGTGACCTTCGGCTTCGCCTTCAACGGCCTGCAATCGCACGCGGTTACCGACTCGCTCAATGGCGCCTTCGGCATCGACCACACGGTCACCGGCATCTGCCTGGCCATCCTGCTGGGCCTGGGCTTCATCGGTGGTATCAAGCGCATCGCGGCCATCTCCGACCTGCTGGTACCGGTCAAGACCCTGATCTACATCGCCGTGACCATTTACGTCATCGCCCTGCAGATCGAACACGTTCCCGGCATGCTGATGACTATCGTCAAGAGCGCCTTCGGCCTTGACCCGGTGTTTGGCGGCCTGATCGGCAGCGCTATCGTCATGGGCGTGAAACGCGGTGTGTTCGCCAACGAAGCTGGCCTGGGCAGCGCGCCAAACGTGGCCGCCGTGGCGCAGGTCGAGCACCCGGTTTCTCAGGGTGTGGTTCAGGCCTTCAGCGTGTTCCTCGACACCTTCGTGATCTGCACCTGCACCGCGTTGCTGATCCTGCTGTCGGGTATCTATGACGTTGGCTACAGCGGCAACGGCATCGTCCTGGCGCAAAACTCGCTGGCAGCCGTGGTCGGTGACTGGGGCCGGATCTTCATCAGCGTGGCGCTGGCGTTGTTCGTATTCACCTCGATCCTCTACAACTACTACCTGGGTGAAAACAGCCTGCGCTTTCTGGTCGGTGAAAAGATCAAGGCCATCGTTGCGTATCGCATACTCGTGCTGGTGCTGATCCTGTGGGGCTCGATGGTCAACCTCAACACCGTGTTCGCCTTCGCCGACATCACCATGACCCTGCTGGCGTTCGTCAACCTGATCGCCCTGGCCCTGCTGTTCAAGGTCGCCATGCGCATCCTGCGCGATTACGATGACCAGCGTAAGGCCGGTATCAAGACCCCGGTGTTCGACTCCAGCAAGTTCCCGGACCTGGACCTGGACCGCAACGCCTGGCCGGCCAACCCGAGCCAGACCCCGCAGGTCAAGACCGGCGAAACCGCTGACCCTGTCCCAAGCGCCCGTTAATCAGTAAGGAAGAAGAACCATGACGCCTGACATTCATCAACCCGCTCTGCGCGTGATGGTTCTTTACACCGGCGGCACTATCGGCATGCAGGCCAGTGCCAACGGCCTGGCACCGGCCTCGGGCTTCGAGGCGCGGATGGCCGCCCAACTGGCTGAACTGCCGGAGCTTGTCGTCCCGCAATGGCGCTTTCGCGAGATGGCGCCGCTGATCGACAGCGCCAACATGACCCCCGCCTACTGGCTGCGCTTGCGTGAAGCCGTTATCGAAGCAGTGGATGAAGGCTGCGATGCGGTGCTGGTGCTGCATGGCACCGACACCCTGGCCTATAGCGCAGCAGCGTTAAGCTTCCAGTTGCTGGGCCTGAATGCGCCGGTGGTGTTTACCGGTTCCATGCTGCCGGCCGGTGTGCCTGACAGTGATGCCTGGGAAAACGTCAACGGCGCCTTGCAGGCACTGGGCGGCGGTCTGCCAGCCGGTGTGCACCTGTACTTTCATGGTGAACAACTGCAGCCGACCCGTTGCGCCAAGATTCGCAGCTTCGGCCGTCACCCGTTCGCCGCCCTGCAACGCTCGCGTGGCGGCGCGCCGGTGGGGGATTTGCCAGAGGCGCTGCACTACCGCCAGGCTAAAACCGAAGCATCGATTGCCATCGTGCCGTTGTTTCCGGGGCTGGGCATCGCCCAACTGGATGGCGTGATCGACAGCGGCGTGCAGGGCCTGGTGCTGGAATGCTTCGGCAGCGGCACCGGTCCCAGCGACAACCCGGCCTTCCTCGCCAGCCTGGCGCGGGCGCAGGAACAAGGGATTGTCGTGGTCGCCATTACCCAATGCCATGAAGGCGGTGTCGAGCTGGATGTATACGAAGCCGGCAGCCGTCTACGCGGTGTGGGCGTGGTGTCTGGCGGCGGCATGACCCGCGAAGCGGTACTGGGCAAGTTGCAGGCCCTGCTGGGCAGCGGCTTGCCAGTGGACGAAGTCCGCCGCCTGGTCGAACTCGACCTGTGCGGCGAACTGCGTTAAGCGCTCAGAAGCCGCGCACGTAGGCCTGCAACTGGTCGTGCAGCACAAACGCCAGCAACAGCCCCAGCAGCATCGCTCCCAGATCCAGCGCACGCGATTTACCCAACAGCGGGGTGCGCTCGCGCAGATGGAAATACCAGGGCCCGGTGCACGACACCAGGCCCATTCCCAATAACAGCACCGCGCCCACAAACGGCATCGGGCCGTCGATACTGACGCCTCGCTGGCCGCCCCAGAAGCTCTGCAACGGCTGCCACACCAGAAAATACAGCCAGCCCAGCGCAGCCAACACCAGCGCCAGGCCAATCGGCCACAGCGGAAAACCCTCTTGCAGCGCATCGATCAAGCGTGGCCAGCCGGCCATCCTTGCCAGCATCAACGGCGTATGGCCGTTGCGGTTGGGTGCCTTGATATCGGCGCCCTGTTTGGCCAGCGCACGAACGAACTCGAAATTGCCGGCCAGCACTTCACGGTGCAGCAGTGTCCAGCCGTCATCATCGAAATCGTT
The DNA here is from genome assembly GCF_054589175.1 of Pseudomonas sp. 3A(2025). NCBI lineage: Bacteria > Pseudomonadati > Pseudomonadota > Gammaproteobacteria > Pseudomonadales > Pseudomonadaceae > Pseudomonas > Pseudomonas sp. 3A(2025). The sequence continues at coordinate 46,445 of NZ_BAAILM010000034.1, forward strand.
GACCAGCTTCGGGTCCTGGCGCAGGCCTTCCTTGATCTTGTCCAGCGCGTTAACGCTCATCGGGTGCTCGCTGCGTTCCAGCGTCGCCAGCGCCGCCTGATCGGCCGGGCTGTCGAGGTTGCGCCCCAACAATACCGGCGGGTCTTGTGCCACCAGCGCGATACGCCCGACCTCGCCGAAATCCAGCCCCCAGGCCTGGTCGTGCTCGTCACGTTCGGCAGCCCCCATACCTGCGCGCAAGGCGTCGATGGTGAAGCCGCCATACACCCGGCCGCAGGTCACGTAGATCCAGTCATTCAAGTCCGCCACCGGCACCGTGACCGGGTCGCCGGCACGCAGCGAGCCGACCCATTGCGGCTCGTTCATCAGTACGCCGTGCAGGTTCTGACCATCGAAATCAATGTCAGTCACCCACATGTTCTCCACCGACGGCGTCGACGGGTCGTTTATATCGACCGCAAACGACACCTTGACCGCCGCCATATCGAGACCGGGAACGATGCGCCGCCGCTCCCAGGAAATCTCGCGCCAGAGAAACTTGAAGGTCGCCTGGGCGCTGGCCACGGCCGCGGCAAAGTCAGCGCTTTCGGGCTGCGTATAAATAAGCTGCTCGGTCATCAGGCCAGCACCGGCTCGCCAGACGCAGGCTGTGGGTGTTCAGCATGCAGCAGCACATTGAGGGTGTTGAGGAACAGGTCATGGCTCATGATCGCCGTGGCCACCGCCGAAAACAGCGGCTTGCCGGCCTCGTCCCTGATCACGACCTTCTCGGTCCAGCTGTTGAGGTCGACGCTGCGCAGCACTGACACCGGCACCTTGCGGCCCTGAACTTCAAGGTCATCGCGGGTCAGGTAGATCGGCTGGGTGGTGACCTTGAGGAAGTTGCCGGTGATGCGCTTGATCCACAGCTGGCCGGTGCCGATGGCGTTGAACGTCACCTTCTGGCCGGCTTGCAAGGTGTCGAGCACCACTGGCAAGCGGGCGTTCAGGTACAGCTCGCGTACCTGATGCTGGAAATCTTCGAAGCCCTTGAGCGATGCCGTTACCCGGCGAAACGGTTCGCTGGCATTGCGGCGCCACGCGACGTTGGTCACCAGGCCGCTGGTCGCGGTCTGCCCCGAGCCGAACAGGTACAGGTCTTCGATTTCGACATAAGGCACATAGTCCTTCTGCGCACCGGTGATCTGCGCGATGCCGTGCTCGTACACCTCGTACACCGGCGCGCGAAGCTTGCGTTGCGAGGCGTAGATGGCAAACAGGCACACCGCCACGAACGCCAGAAAGGCGCTGGCGCAGTAGATCATCATGTTGTGGCTGGAAAACTGCATCGTCATACCGCGTCGGCCAGCCGACTCGATGACCACCGGGCCCGTATCGGCCACGGGCAGGATGGTTTGCAGGTACAGGACAAACGCGGCCAGGCCCAGCATGAAGATGCCGAAGCCCAGGGTAAAAATCAGAAATCCCTTGCCGTGTTTGTAAGTGGCGATCAATTGACCCGGGGACAACGCAGAGGACGACGGCTGCATGATGTTTTGCTTCCTTGTAAGAACACTTGAAGGCCTTTGAGAGCCTCGGGATTTCGCTTGGTTCACCGTGAAAGCCTCTGCGCCGCAGGTTTGTGACCCGTGTCTCAACCGCGTCCTTCAGTTGATACGACTTTCGACCTCCACACCGCGCTTCATCGAATCAAGGTTGCGCTCGATGTTCTCGCACAGGGCCTTCATCTGAATCTCATGCTCGCTGGCACGAAACGGGCTTTGCAGGTCGGTACCGATCTTTTCGATGGCCAGCAGCATGAAGCCGACCACGGTCGAGGCCAGCGGCGTGAACCATTCCAGGGTTTCGACCAGGCCGATCGGCACGATCAGACAGAACAGGGTGATGAACAGCCGTGGAAAGACCACGTACGGGTACGGCAACGGCGTGTTGGCGATACGCTCCATGCCGCCCTGGCAGTTGGAGATGTCGACCAGCGTCGACTCGATGCGCGCCAGGCGGATGCTGTCCAGGCGTCCGGCCTGATATTCCCGGGCGATCAGCATCGCCGAGACACTCAGCAGGTCATTGGGAAAGTTGTTGGTCTCGTGGCGGCGTTCGAACTCTTCTGGCGAGATCAGCTTTTGCACGTCTTCGCCGCACATGCCGCCCTTGAGGTGCGCCGACAGGCACTTTACATACGCCACATGCCGGTGCAGCAATATGGCCTTGACCGGGTTGGGGCCATCGTCGTCCTCGATCAGGGTCAATACCTGACGGGCGAAGCTGCGCGAACTGTTGACCAGCGCGCCCCATAGCGTTCGTGCTTCCCACCAGCGGTTATAGGCACTGGAGTTGCGAAAGCTGGTCAGCACCACCAGCGCCGAACCCAAGAGGGTCAGCGGCATGGCCGGGAACGAATATTTGTAATCGAGAAACAGCATGAAATCGACGGTGACAATCACGTCCCAGATCAACAGCCAGAACAGCGACCAGCCGACATAGCCAAAGGTCTGGCCGACAAACCTGAGTTTTCCCATGATCATTTTTTGCAAAGGCCACCCCGCTTATCGATAAGTGCGCGGGGCGTCAGTCAAAGCCCCTCACGATTGCAAGAGACTTTGAATGCAAAATGGCGGGTTGGTTCGTTTCAGCAGCCGCTGAGTGTCGACTGCGGGCGTTCGCCGGGAAAGAAAAACGGCCGCAGCGCAACGCCGATGCAGTTGCCCATATAGGCCGCGATCAGCCACAGCCAGCCATGCAGGCTGCCCGATGCAATACCGCTGAAATAGGCGCCGATGTTGCAGCCATACGCCAGCCGCGAACCATAGCCAAGCAGCAGGCCGCCGATCACCGCCGCCACCAGCGAGCGCCGTGGAATGTTCAGGTTCGGCGCAAAGCGCCCGGCAAGGCCCGCCGCCAGCAACGCGCCGATCATGATGCCGATGTCCATCACGCTGGTGATGTCCTGCCACACCGGCGCAGCCAGCGCCTTGGCATTGCCGGCGCTTTGCCAGAACGGCCAGCTGGCGACATCCAGCCCCACGCCGGTGGCGATCTTCGCGCCCCACAAGGCAAAGGCCGAAGTGATACCCCACGGCCGACCGGCCAGCGCCAGGGTCGCGTAGTTCAGCAACGCCAGGGCCACCGCGCCCCAGACCAGCAGCCAGGGACCGCGCAGCAAGCGCTGCCAGCCGCGATGCTCGCTGACAAACGCACCTTCGAGCTGGCCATGCCGGCGCTTTTCAAGGTGCACCGACAGCCAGGCGATCAGGGCAAAAATCGTCAGGTTAAGCAGCAGCGCCGGCACCCACCCCAGGCTCTTGACCATGGAGGTGGCCGGTATGGACGGCAGCGAGAACCACCAGTGCACATGGTGGGTGGCGATCAGCGAGCCGAGAATGAAGAACACCAGGGTCACCAGCATTCGCGCATTGCCGCCGCCGGCGGTAAACAGCGTACCGGACGCACAACCGCCGCCCAGTTGCATACCAATGCCGAAAATGAACGCGCCAACAATCACCGACACCCCGGCCGGCGCCACCAGGCCGTTGACCGGCTGGCCAAACAGCGTGCCGGCCGCCAGGGTCGGGAAAAACAGCACCACCGCCACGGCCAGCATGACCATCTGCGCACGCAGCCCGGCGCCACGCCGCTGCAGGATAAACACCCGCCAGGCCGAGGTGAAACCGAACGCTGCGTGATACAGCGTCACCCCGAGCGCCGCGCCGACCAGCAACAGCAGCACCTGACGCACGCCGACGGCAAGCTGCAGAAACTGCGCGCCCATCAGCAGTAGAAACAGCGCCGTCAGTGGCGCGCCAAGCCGGCGACCGGGCGTGGCCGAAAGCGAATGATTCATGGATGTTTCCAGGCCAGCAAAGAAAGGTCGCCGAGTATAAAGACGCCGTGGTTGTTCGGCCCGAAATTAACGTTTTTACGACAATTGCCACGCCCGTAGGACTAATGCCGATCAGTTAGGCTTCGGCACGCACTTGTGGGAGGCAGCTCTGCTGGCGATTGCTGCGGTACAGACGCAGCAGATGTGCCGATTTTACTGCCCTCATCGCCAGCAGAGCTGCCTCCTACAGATGCGTGCTGCCCTTAACTAATCGGCATTAGCCCGTAGGACCGGCTTCAGCCGGGAAAGACACGCCACTTATTCACAGTCTGCCCCTTCGCGGCTAAAGCGGATCGCCGCCCGGCCGCTCCTACAGCATCCACGCCTTGTGCAGTCGCGCCAACGCATCCGCAATCTCCGCCTCCGGAACCGCGGCAAAGCCCAACACCAGACCGGCGCGTTTATCCACAGGCGTGGTCGAGTCCGGCAGCCAGTAATCGCTCAGCGGGTTGATCTCGACCCCGACCGCCTCGGCCTGGGCCACCAGTTCCTGTTCGCGGGCCAGGCTGTCGACCTTGACCGCCACATGCAACCCCGCCACCGGGCAAGGCATCGGCGCGCAACCGGGCAGCGCTTGCGGCCAGCCCGCCAGCAACGCATCGCGGCGGCTCAGGGCAGCGCGGCGCATGCGGCGGATATGCCGCTGAAAATGCCCTTGGGCGATAAATTGCGCCATGACCGTCTGGGTCACGGCCTCGGAATGGCGCATGTCCAGCGCCCGCCGCTGACCGAACGGCTCGACCAGCACCTGCGGCAGCACCAGATACCCCAGACGCAACGCCGGAAAGGCAATCTTGCCGAAGGTGCCGACATACAGCACCCGCCCCTGACTGTCGAGGGCGGCCAACGGTGCCAGCGGCGCGCCGCTGTAGCGGTACTCGCCGTCGTAATCGTCCTCGACGATCCAGCCGTGGGTGCGGTGCGCCCAGGCCAGTAATTCAAGCCGTCGCGCCAGGCTCATCACCACCCCGGTGGGGTATTGGTGCGAGGGCGTGACATAGGCCAGCGTGCAGCCGGTGGCCTCCAGTTGCGCGCAGCACATGCCCTCGTTATCTACCGGCATGCCCTGCAAACGTGCCCCGGCAATCGCAAAGGCATTGGCGGCGGCGCGATAGCCCGGATTCTCCACTGCCACCGCATCACCGACGTCGAGCAGCAATTGTGCACAAAGGCTGATGGCTTGCTGCGCGCCACTGGTGATCACAATTTGCTCAGCCGTACACGACAACCCGCGTGAAGAACGCAAGTACAGCGCAATCAGCTCACGCAAGCGACCGTCGCCGGCAGGCGCCCCATAACCAAGCTGTTGCAGGTCGGGTTTTCGCCAGAAAGCCGCGTACAACTTGCCCCACGTTGCGAAGGGAAACAGATCGAACGCCGGTACACCGACGCGAAACGCACGCGGTTCGCCGTGTTTTGGCGGCGGTAAATGATGGGTTTGCAGGAGATCGAGCGCCGTACTGTGGATAACTTTTTCGGGCACCAATGACGGTTTTTTTAGCTCTTTTGTGGATAAACCTGTCGATAACCTTGTTGATAACCCTGTGGACAACTGAGTGGATAACTGTTTTGCCGGGCTGGGCAGACGCGCCACATAGGTACCGTCGCCCACCCGTCCTTCGGTAAAGCCCTCGGCATATAACTGATCGAAAGCGCGCATCACGCTGTTACGAGAAATACTCAATGCCGCCGCCAGATCGCGACTGGCCGGCAAGCGCGTGCCGCTGGCCAGTCGCCCGTCGAGAATCCGCTCGCGCAGCCATTGATACAACTGGCGGCTCAAACCCTGACGGCGGTCGAGTTGAATACCGGCCGGGTCGAAAGGAAATACCGAAGGGTTATGGCTCACCGGATTGGTCCCATCAAAAGACACGTTAATGGCTCTTACCAAGAACCAATAGCCTGCCTAGGATTCGCTCATCCGCCAAGGGGAGAATTCGCATGTATGTACCCGCCGCCTTCAAAGACGAAGACCTGCACAGCCAATGGCAGCAAATCGAGCACTGCCGCCTGGCCCTGCTGGTCACCCACGGCGAGTCAGGCCTGATAGCCACCCACCTGCCGCTGCTGTTGCGCCGCGATCAAGGCCCGCACGGCACGTTGTATGGCCACCTGGCCAAGGCCAATCCGCAATGGCGCGAACTGGCAGGCGATGCTGAAGTGCTGCTGGTATTTGCCGGCGAAGATGCCTACGTCAGCCCGTCGTTCTACCCCAGCAAGGCCGAGCACGGCAAAGCGGTGCCGACCTGGAACTACCTGTCGGTGCACGCCTGGGGCCGCCCGCAACTGATCACCGAGGCGGCGCCCTTGCGCGCATTGCTCGGTGCCCTGAGCGAACGCCATGAAGCGGGCCGCGACAAGCCCTGGTCCATCGACGATGCACCGGCCGACTACATCGACAAGATGCTCGGCGCCATCGTCGGTTTTGCTCTGCCCATCGATCGCCTTCAAGGCAAGCGCAAGCTCAGCCAGAACCGCAGCGCCGCCGACATCGACGGTGTGCGCGAAGGCCTGGCGGCCAGCCCCGATCCACACAATCAACGTATCGCTCAGTTGATGAGCTGAAGGCCCCTTTATGACCGATATCCTGATCCGCCCCGTCAGCGCCAACGACCACGCCGCCTGGCTGGCGCTGTGGCAGGCTTACCTGCACTTTTACCAGACCGAACTGGCCGACGACGTCACCACCTCGACCTGGCAGCGCCTGCTCGATCCCCAGGAACCGACCCATTCGGCGCTGGCCTGGCAAGGCGACACGGCCATCGGCATGGTCAACTTCATCTTTCATCGCTCCAACTGGAGCATCGGCGATGCCTGCTATTTGCAGGACCTGTTCGTCGACCCGCAGCAACGCGGCGGCGGCGTTGGCCGCCAGTTGATCGAATACGTCTACGCCCGCGCCCAGGAACAAGGCAGCCAGAAGGTCCACTGGCTGACCCACGAAACCAACGCCACGGCCATCAAGCTGTACGAGCGGGTTGCCGAGCGCGGTGGTTTCATCCAGTTTCGCAAGACGTTTTGATCCCGTCCCTTCTCATTTTCAGGAACGCCCGCTCATGTCCGATGCCCTGTTGAACTGGCAGCCCGCAAGTCTGCCGACCGTCAAGCCACTGGAAGGCCGCTTTATCCGTCTGGAAAAACTCGACCCGGCACGCCATGGCGACGACCTCTGGGACGTGCTCGAAGGCCCGGCCTCGGACCGCAAGCTCTGGGACTATCTGCCTTACGGCCCTTTCGAGGCGCGCAGCGACTTCGATGCCTGGCTGCAACGTCATGCCGCCGACACTGACCCATGGTTCTACAGCGTCATCGACCGGGCCAGCGGCAAGGTCGAAGGTGTTCTCAGCCTGATGTCCATCGTGCCTGCCCAGGGCCGCATCGAGATCGGCCACGTCACCTTTGGCGCCGCGATGCAACGCACGCCCAAGAGCACCGAGGCCATTTACCTGCTGGCCCGCGAGTCCTTTGCCCTGGGCAACCGCCGCCTGGAATGGAAGTGCAACGCCAACAACGCCCGTTCGGTCCGCGCCGCCGAGCGCTTCGGCTTCAGCTTCGAGGGCACCTTCCGCCAGCACATGGTGATCAAGGGCGTTAACCGCGACACCGCCTGGTTCTCGATCCTCGACAGCGAATGGCCGGCCCTGCAACAGGCCTTCGAACACTGGCTGTCGGTGGATAACTTTGCCGATGGCCAGCAGCTCAAGACCCTCGAAGCCTTGCGCAGCGATGCTTGATAGCGGGTTCGGGCGTCAGCTTATTTCTCGCTGACGCCTGACCACGCCCATCTGCAGCCCGAACGGCCGAAACAGCGCATTCAGCGATTTGAGCGTCGGATTGCCCTCGCCCTGCTCGATCTGGATCAGCGTGCGAACCGAGATTTTGCACAGCCGCGCATAGTCGCTCTGGTGCATCTTCGCGCCCTCCACGCGCAGGCGTTTTACCGCTTCGCCCAGTTGCAGGCTGCCGTCGGCAATGCCTTGCTGGACGCTTTCGATCAGCAGAATGCGGGCATCGATGGACAGCGTCATAACAGGGTCCAGTGGTGGCCATTAAAGAAAAGCTGAAGCTTGATCTGCACTTTAATGCACTTTTAATAGCATGCCAGTCACATAAAGTGCACTTTAATGCAGATTTTGTCTGACATCGAATCCGTAGGAGATCACCCGCCGCCATGGCGCCGCGCTGTCGCGCAGCAAACATTGGATGTAGGAGGGAGCGGGCGGCGATCCGTCTCTGCCGGAATGCCGGACCATCGCGATCGGCTGCACTAGCAGTCGTAAAATGTCAGCGTTTCAGAAATTTCTGTGAGCGCTTCGCGCTCAATCGCCAGCAGAGCTGCCTCTTACAAGTAGCATTCGCGAGCTTCGCTCACTCCTACAGGTCAGCCAAAGAAAATAAAAAAGGGGAGCTATTCGCTCCCCAATGAGGTTAACCGTTGAATCTGTGCGTGGCTGTCAGCCTTCGATCTCGATCAGGATTTCGCCCGGGTTGACCCGGTCGCCCTTGGCCACATGAATCGCGACGATCTTGCCGGCAATCGAGGCCTGGACTTCGGTTTCCATCTTCATGGCTTCGGTGATCAATACCGCCTGGCCGACCTTGACCGTGTCGCCTTCCTTGACCAGCACATCGACGATGTTGCCCGGCATGGTGGTGCTGACATGGCCCGGCGCGCTGGCCTGGCCGCGCTTGCTGCCGCCGCCGCTGACGAATTCGTTGAGCGGCTCGAACACCACTTCTTCCGGCATGCCGTCGATCGACAGGTAGAAGTGACGCTTGCCTTCGGCCTTGACGCCGACACCGGTGATATCGACGCGATAGGTCTCGCCGTGCACGTCGATGACGAACTCGGTCGGCACGCCTTCGCCACCGGCACGCGCCACACCGCCGGCTTCGGGAATCGGCAGCAGGGCTTCGGGCGCCAGGGTGCCGGCGGCGCGCTCTTCGAGGAACTTGCGACCAATGTCCGGGAACATGGCGAACGTCAGCACGTCTTCTTCAGACTTGGCCAAGGCGCCGATGTCGGCACGCAGCTTGGTCATTTCCGGCTTGAGCAGGTCGGCGGGACGCACGTCGATCAGTTCTTCGTTGCCGATGGCCTGACGACGCAGTTTCTCGTCGACTTCGCCCGGCGCCTTGCCGTAGCCGCCTTGCAGGTACAGCTTCACCTCGTTGGTGATGGTCTTGTAGCGCTCGCCGGCCAGCACGTTGAAGAACGCCTGGGTGCCGACGATCTGCGAGGTCGGAGTCACCAGCGGCGGGTAGCCGAGGTCTTTGCGCACCCGCGGAATCTCGGCCAGCACTTCGCTCATGCGGCTCAGCGCGCCCTGCTCTTTCAGCTGGTTGGCGAGGTTGGAGATCATCCCGCCTGGCACCTGGTTGACCTGCACCCGGGTGTCGACGGCGGTGAATTCGCTTTCGAACTGGTGGTACTTCTTGCGCACGGCATAGAAGTACAGGCCGATCTCCTGCAACAGCTCAAGGTCAAGGCCGGTATCGAATTCGCTGCCTTTAAGGGCGGCAACCATCGACTCGGTGCCCGGATGGCTGGTGCCCCAGGCGAAGCTGGAGATCGCGGTGTCGATGTGTTCGGCGCCGTTCTCGACCGCCTTGAGCTGGCACATCGCGGCCAGGCCTGCGGTGTCGTGAGAGTGAATGAAGATCGGCAGCGATTGCTCGTCCTTCAGTGCCTTGACCAGCTCGCCGGTGGCGTAGGGGGTCAGCAGGCCGGCCATGTCCTTGATCGCCACCGAGTCGCAGCCCATGGCTTCCATCTGTTTGGCCTGCTTCACGAAGGCGTCGATGGTGTGCACGGGGCTGGTAGTGTAGGCGATGGTGCCCTGGGCGTGTTTGCCCGACGCCTTGACCGCCTCGATGGCCACGCGCAGGTTACGCACGTCGTTCATGGCGTCGAAAATACGGAACACGTCGATACCGTTGACCGCCGCCTTGGCGACGAACGCCCTGACCACGTCATCGCTGTAATGCCGGTAGCCGAGCAGGTTCTGGCCGCGCAAGAGCATTTGCAGGCGGGTGTTGGGCAACGCGGCGCGCAGCTTGCGCAGGCGCTCCCATGGGTCCTCCTTGAGAAAGCGCACGCAGGCATCGAAAGTCGCGCCGCCCCACACTTCCAGCGACCAGTAGCCGACCTTGTCGAGCTTGTCGCAGATCGGCAGCATGTCGTCGGTGCGCATGCGGGTCGCCAGCAGCGACTGATGAGCGTCACGCAGAATGGTGTCAGTAACGAAGATTTTCTTTGTCATTTATATCTCCTCATAGCGGCAAGTTTTCAGCTACAAGCCACAAGTAACAGCGCGCATGGCTTTTACTTGCAGCTTGCAGCTCACAACTTGCAGCTGCTCATTCATAGACCGGCGTGGGCGGCGATGGCGGCGGCGATGGCCAGGGCCAGCTCTTCGGGTTTGCGCTTGATCGAGTAGTTGGTCAGTTCCGGGTGCGCTTCGACGAAGCTGGTGTTGAACTGGCCAGTACGGAATTCAGGGTTGCGCAAAATTTCCTGGTAATAGGCGGCGGTGGTCTTCACACCCTGCAAGCGCATGTCGTCCAGTGCGCGCAGGCCGCGGTCCATGGCCTCTTCCCAGGTCAAGGCCCAGACGATCAGCTTCAAGCACATCGAGTCGTAATACGGCGGAATGGTGTAGCCGGTGTAGATCGCCGTGTCGGTGCGCACGCCCGGCCCGCCGGGGGCGTAATAACGGGTGATCTTGCCGAAGCTGGGCAGAAAGCCGTTTTTCGGGTCTTCGGCGTTGATCCGGAACTGCAACGCAAAGCCGCGATGAATGATGTCTTCCTGCTTGATCGACAGCGCCAGACCCGAGGCGATACGGATCTGCTCGCGGACAATATCGATGCCGGTGATTTCTTCGGTGATGGTGTGCTCGACCTGCACCCGGGTGTTCATCTCCATGAAGTACACCTCGCCCTCGGCGAGCAGAAACTCCACGGTGCCAGCATTCTCGTAACCCACCGCTTTCGCGGCGCGCACCGACAGGTCGCCGATATAGGCACGCTGCTCGGGGGTCAGTTGCGGGCTGGGGGCGATTTCGATCAGCTTCTGGTTGCGGCGCTGGATCGAGCAGTCGCGCTCGAACAGGTGCACCACATTGCCAAAACTGTCGCCGAGGATCTGCGCCTCGATGTGCTTGGGATTGACGATGCATTTTTCCAGGAACACTTCGGCCGAACCGAACGCCTTGGTCGCCTCGGAAATCACCCGTGGAAAGGCCTGCTCCAGTTCTTCGCGGCTGTTGCAACGGCGGATGCCGCGACCGCCGCCACCGGAGGTCGCCTTGAGCATTACCGGGTAGCCGATGCGGTCGCCTTCGACCAGCGCCTCGGCGATGTCGGCCACGTTGCCTTCGGTACCCGGCGTGACCGGCACACCGGCCTTGATCATGCTGCGCCGCGCTTCGGTCTTGTCGCCCATGCGGCGAATGACTTCAGCCGAGGGGCCGATGAACTTGATTCCGCGCTCGGCGCAAATGTCGGCAAGCTCTGCGTTTTCCGAGAGAAAACCATAGCCTGGGTGCAGGGCATCGCAGCCGGTCTCCACGGCCAGGTTGACCAGCTTGCGCGGGTTCAGATAACCGGCAAGGGGTTCGGCGCCAATGCTATAGGCTTCGTCGGCGCGTTTGACATGCAGTGCATGCCGATCGGCGTCCGAGTAGATCGCCACCGAGCGAATGCCCATCTCGGCGCAAGCGCGCACGATCCGGACGGCAATCTCTCCACGGTTGGCGATCAGAATTTTTTTGATCACTGGCTTTTCCTCGATCATTGGTACAGACCGCATTGTTTTTGTAACAGCACATGTGACGCGTCGACGCACTGCCACCCTATGCGGGATCGTGAATAAACAAAAATCAGTAAAAATTGGGTGAAGCATAAGCAAAGACTTATAGTTGGCCATTCATTGAGCGGTTATAAGGCTGATTAAATGCGTAAGTCATTGATGCGTATGACATTAAAACAACTTCGTACTTTCAACGAAGTCTGTGACCTGCGCTCTTACAGCCGCGCTGCCGAAGAAATGTCGCTCACTCAACCTGCCGTCAGCCTGCAAATGCGTCAGCTGGAGGAACTGATCGGCCAGCCGCTGTTCGAGTACGTGGGCAAAAAGCTCTACCTGACCGAAGCCGCCGAAGCCTTGCGCCACGCCAGCCGCGATATTTTCGGCCGGCTCGAAAATCTGGACATGCAGCTTTCGGACATGCAGGGCTCGTTGCAAGGCCAGCTGAAACTGGCCATCGAGTCGAGCTGCAAATACTTCGTTCCGCATTTGTTCGCGGCCTTCAAGCGCCGCTACCCAGAGGTTAGCCTGGCGCTGGCCGTCGTCAATCGTGCGCAGATCATCCGCCGTCTGGCCGACAACCGCGACGATCTGGTAGTGATGTCGATGGTGCCGCAGGACATGGACCTGGAGTTTTTGCCGTTTCTCAATAACCCGATTGTCGCCGTGGCGCCGAACGATCATCCACTGTGCGCGCAGCCACAACTGGCGCTCAAGGATCTGGAGCCCTGGCCGCTGCTGGTGCGCGAAAATGGTTCAGGCACACGCAAGGCCTGCGAGGAGTATTTCAAGGAGAAGCGCGTGCACTTCAACCAGACCCTGGAAGTGTCCTCCAGCGAAGCCCAGCGCGAGTGCGTGGTGGCCGGGTTAGGGCTGGCCATGCTGACCCGTCATGCGGTCAGTGCAGAGCTGGCCGCCGGCACGCTCACCGAGCTGCCGGTGGCCGAATTGCCGCTGTACCGTAGCTGGTGCGTGGTTCAGGCCCGCGACAAGCGTTTGTCGCCGGTCGCGCATGCGTTCCTGAACTTCATCCGCACCGAACGGGCGCAGATCAGCCGGCTGGTCGAGCGCTTCGACGGTCGGCAGAAGACGGGCTGACCTGCCAGTGCTGCTCGGGGAGGCTGTCGAGGTCCAGATAGTCGCAAAACGTCTGGTTCAGACGCCGCTCTTCGCAGCGCATCTCGATCGCACGGCGAAATTCCATGCGCCGCTGATCTTCCTGCTGACGGCGGGTCTTGACTGAGCTGTGCTGCAAATCATCGTAGTGCCGAGCCATTTCCTGTACTCCCAATACGTTGTGCGGGACATACAGAGTGGCCTTGGGCAATGACGAAAACGCGGCAAAAGCGTGACAAGTTAATGAAAGATTCTGAGGCCCAGGCGCAGAAAATATTTATGTAGTGCACGGTAACAATGCTCATCAGCGACTCTGGACTCGCAGCACTGCTCCACTCAATCAACCAGGGAAGATCAACATGAGCATTCAAACCAGAAACTGGGACATTCGATTCGACAACACTCCGGGCGCTGAAGGCCTGCGGATTTCGGGGCTGGTAAGCGTTGTCGGTGGTGCATTCGATGCCACGCTGACTCAGGTCTCGGATCAGGCGTCATCCGAGTTGCATCTTGAGGTTGCATTGCCTCTCTGGTGTGAAAGCGCACCTGAACCGCTGATTGACAAGCCTGTGTCGTTCTTCGTACCAGGACCGATGAAATACAACACTGTATCGATCTATCACGAGGGCGACATGATCCTTGTGATTACCGATTTTCTGATGCAACCCAAGCCCTGAATCAATCAGGCATGAACCCTATAATCAAGGAAGACTGAAATGACTATTGCAACCCAACACTGGGAAATCAAATTCGAAGACGTAGCCAGCACCAACAAGCGCGAGATCAAGGTCTCGGGCAATGTGATGGTACCGACTGCTGCGTACCAGGCAGAACTGGTCCTGGGACAGGAGTCCTCCGAGACTCACCTGCATCTTGATATCAAGCTGACAGAAGAAGCCGCCTTTGGCGCCACGCCATTGATCTACAAACCTGTGTCCTTCTCCCGGTTCGACCTGATCAAGTATGAAAGCGTGTCGATCTACCATGAGCGCGAACTGGTCCTGAGCATCACCGGTTTGACGCCTAAGTCCTGATTCACTGCTTGCACGCCGAACCTGACAGCGAACCCCGGTTCGCTGTCAGTCGTCGTGGTTCTTGATCGACTTGGGCGACAACCGAAGGCTGCGCAGGCTGCGCTTGACGCTTTTCAGGTGGTTGACCAGGCTCGGACCACGGGCCATGGCCACGCCCATCGCCAGTACATCGATGACCACCAGATGCGCGATACGCGAGGTCAGCGGGGTGTAGATCTCGGTGTCTTCGTGAACGTCGATGGCCAGGTTGATGGTCGACAGTTCGGCCAGCGGCGTCTGGCTCGGGCACAGGGTGATCAGCGTTGCACCGCTTTCGCGGACCATGTTGGCGGTGATCAGCAGGTCCTTGGAGCGCCCCGATTGGGAGATGCACACCGCGACATCCGCAGGCTTGAGGGTCACCGCCGACATGGCCTGCATGTGCGGGTCCGAGTAAGCCGCAGCGGTCAGCAGCAAGCGGAAGAACTTGTGCTGGGCATCGGCTGCCACGGCACCCGAGGCGCCGAAACCATAAAACTCCACTCGCGTCGCGCCGGCCATGGCGGTCACGGCCAGTTGCAAGGCATGCGGGTCGAGGTTTTCGCGCACTTCCATCAGGGTGTGCAGCGTGGTGTCGAAAATCTTCAGGCTGTAGTCGGCGACCGAGTCGTCTTCATGAATCGCGAACTGACCGAAACTGGCGCCCGCCGCCAGGCTCTGGGCCAGCTTGAGCTTGAGGTCCTGAAAGCCGGTGCAGCCGATGGCGCGGCAAAAACGCACGATGGTCGGCTCGCTGATACCGACGCTGTGCGCCAGATCGGCCATTGAACTGTGCATCACAGCCGCAGGATCGAGCAGCACATGATCGGCAACTTTAAGCTCCGACTTGCGCAGCAGATGACGGGACTGGGTGATGTGTTGCAGCAGATTCACGGGCAGGACTCGATCAAGGAAGCATTGGCGGGTATGTAGCTGGCTTGTAGTTATACTACATGACCCGCCAGTCGCCCAGTTCAACCCGCCTGAAATGCGCATCAGGCAACCGGCGTCAGTAAACCGTCCATCACGTTCGCTTCGACCGGCCGGCTGATCAGATAGCCCTGAATCTCGTCACAGCCTTGCAGCTTGAGAAACTCCAGCTGGGTCTGCTGCTCGACGCCCTCGGCTACCACTTTCAGGTTCAGGCTGTGGGCCATGGCAATGATCGCCTGAATGATCGCCGCGTCACCCGAGCCCTCATCGAGGCCACGAATGAACGTCTGGTCGATCTTCACGTAGTCCACCGGGAAGCGCTTGAGATAGCTCAGCGAGGAATAACCGGTGCCGAAATCGTCGATGGCCAGCTTCACGCCCAGGCCGCGCAACTGCTGGAAAGTGGCGATGATGTATTCGACGCTGTCGAGCAACTGGCTTTCGGTCAGCTCCAGCTCCAGGCGGTGCGGGTCCAGCCCGGTCTCTTCGAGCACCTGGCGTACCAGACTGACCAGCTTGCCCTGGCGCAACTGATAAACCGACAGGTTGACCGACACGCGAATCGGTTCCAGCCCCCTGCGCTGCCACTCGCACGCCTGCCAGCAGGCCTGGCGCAGCACGAACTCGCCAATGGCGCCGATCAGCCCGGTTTCTTCGGCCAGCCCGATGAACTCGCCGGGCGGTACCAGACCGCGCTCCGGGTGCATCCAGCGCACCAGTGCCTCGGCGGCGTCCAGACGCCCGCTGCTCAGGCACAGGCGCGGCTGGTAATAGACGCACAACTGGTTATCGTCGATGGCCTTGCGCAGCTGGATTTCCAGTTGCAGGCGCTCCAGGGTGCTGGCTTGCAGGTTGTCGGTGAAGAACTGAAAGTTGTTCCCGCCCAAATGCTTGGCGTGTTTCATCGCCATGTTGGCCTGGCTGACCAGCGAGGGAATATCACGCGCCGAGTCCGGCAGCAGGCTGATGCCCACCGAGGCACTGACCACCAGTTCATGCCCGGCCACCATCACCGGCGTGCGCAGCTTGGTCAGCATGCGGCTGGCCACCCGCGCCAGGCTCGACAGGCTGGCGTAGTTATCGAACAACACGGCGAACTCGTCGCCGGACAACCGGGCGATGGTGTCGGCCTCAGGCAAGGCACTGGAGAGTCGCCGGGCGACATGTTGCAGCAACTGATCAGCCACTTCATGGCCCAGGCTTTCGTTGAGCAGCTTGAAGCGGTCCAGGTCGACGTGCAGCAACGCCAGGCTGCGCGAGCCCTGACGCACCCGTTGCTGAGCCTGACTCAGGCGCTCCTTGAACAACGACCGATTGGCCAGCCCGGTCAATTCATCGAAATGCGCCAGATAGCGCAGGCGCTCTTCGGACTCGCGACGTGCCGACAGGTCGGTGAAAAAGCCGACAATATGACTGGCTTTGCCAGCCGGATCGCGCACCAGGCTCAATTGCAGCCATTGCGGATAAAGCTCGCCGTTCTTGCGCGCCTCGACCAGTTCGCCCTGCCAGTGGCCGGTCTGCTCCAGTGCTTGATGAATGGCCTGAAAATGCCGCTGCGCATCGCGGCTGCTGGCAATCTCCATGACCTGACGGCCCACCAGCTCTTCCTGGCTATAACCCGAGACCCGACTGAAGGCCTGATTGATGGTCAGAATCCGGTAGTCGGGGTCAAAAATAACGATGCCTTCGCTGGCCGACGCCAGCACCGTCGCGGCCAGGGGTGGCGGGCTCTTGCTCAGCGCCTGGCGCGCCTGCTCAAGCTCTCTGGTACGTTCATCCACGCGGGTCTGCAGACCCGCCTGGGCCTTGCGCAAGTAGCGCTCGGCATGCCGGCGTTGCTCGACCTCTTTACCCAGCTCTTCATTAAGCTGATCGCTGCGCGCCTGGGCCTGTTGCAGGTGCTCGATCAGCTTCTGGTTCTGGAAGCGCTGGATCAGGCTGCGGCGCAGCAGGCGGTTGATCTGCAAGGCCACCACCACCAGCGCCAGCAATAACAGCAGGCCCAGCCAGCCCCAACCGCGCAACGGTACATCCGCCCCGAAAAACAGGTAAACGATCGGCGGCACCAGGCTCGACAGGCTGAAGGTCAGGAACGCCGGCAGGCTTACCGCATAGGCAACGCTGGCCGACAGGGTGGCGACGCCAATCATGCCGAACACCCACGCCTGCTGCTCGAAGTTGGTCGCCGGCACCAGCAGCATGGCGGCGCAGGCCAGGGTCAAACCGCTGACACAGGCCCCCAGCAGAAAGCGCTGGCGCCACACCGGCAGCGCCTGGCGCTCGACCGAGGCGGCCGCAAAGGCCTTGACCTGTACCAGACGCAGGCCGACCAGCGCCGTCAGCCAGACCAGCCAGACGCCCACCCGCCAGTCATGCGCAGGCGTCCAGAGCAGCCAGGCGCAGACCAGACCATTGATGAACATGCACAGGGTTGGCAGCAACGAGCCTTGATAGAGCAAGCGCGTACGCTCGATCTCCAGCTGGCCTGCGAACTGCTGGCGAATGTCCCGACGGCGAGTACCCAGGGCATCGCGCCGGTTTGAAGAGTGGGTCATGGCATCATTCTTGTTGGTTCTTATGCGGGAAGCCTTGAGCGAGTGCGAGCATACACAAGCGCAGGGCCAGACCAAACAGTAGGGGAGCAGAAAAATAGCACCCTGCCATATCTCTGACAGCCTTGATCCAGACGTGTCGCAGGCTTTTTATCAGGTTTTCGGCAGGGCGCAATCGTTTGCCCGTTCGCCGTTTTTACACCGCTACACGCACGCACGGTTTGCCCGGCGTCAATCAGCCCCCTAGAATGCGCCCATGCACGATGACCTCTCTTTTTTGCTCAATTCGCTCAACGACGCCCAGCGCCAGGCCGTAGCTGCCTCCCTGGGTCGTCAGTTGGTTCTGGCTGGCGCCGGCTCCGGTAAAACCCGTGTGCTGGTGCATCGTATCGCCTGGCTGATGCAGGTCGAGAACGCCTCGCCGCATTCGATCCTGTCGGTGACCTTCACCAACAAGGCCGCTGCCGAGATGCGTCACCGCATCGAGCAGTTGATCGGTGTCAGCCCGGCCGGCATGTGGGTCGGTACCTTCCACGGCCTGGCGCATCGCCTGTTGCGTGCGCACTGGCAGGAAGCCGGGCTGATGCAGACCTTCCAGATTCTCGACAGCGACGACCAGCAACGCCTGGTCAAGCGGGTGATCCGCGAGCTGGGACTGGACGAACAGAAATGGCCGGCCCGTCAGGCCCAATGGTTCATCAACGGCCAGAAAGATGAAGGCCTGCGCCCGCAGCACATCCAGCCCAGCGGCGATCTGTTCCTGGCGACCATGCGCGGCATCTATGAGGCCTATGAAGCGGCCTGCCAGCGCGCCGGTGTCATCGACTTCTCCGAATTGCTGCTGCGTGCCCTGGATCTGTGGCGCGACCATCCGGGACTGTTGCAGCACTACCAGCGGCGCTTCCGCCATGTGCTGGTCGACGAATTCCAGGACACCAACGCCGTGCAGTACGCCTGGTTGCGCCTGCTGGCGCAGGGTGGCGACAGCCTGATGGTGGTCGGCGACGACGACCAGTCGATCTACGGCTGGCGCGGCGCCCGCATCGAGAACATCCAGCAGTATTCGTCGGACTTTCCGGATGCCGAAGTCATTCGCCTGGAACAGAACTACCGCTCCACGGCGAGCATTCTCAAGGCCGCCAACGGCCTGATCGTCAATAACAGCGGACGTCTGGGCAAAGAGCTGTGGACCGAAGTCGGCGACGGCGAGCTGATCAGCCTGTACGCCGCCTTCAACGAACACGACGAAGCGCGCTATGTCGTCGAAACCATCGAAAGCGCACTCAAGACCGGCCTGGCACGCAGCGATATCGCCATTCTGTATCGTTCCAACGCCCAGTCACGGGTGCTTGAAGAGGCCTTGCTGCGCGAGCGAATTCCGTACCGCATCTATGGCGGCCAGCGCTTCTTCGAACGCGCCGAAATCAAGAACGCCATGGCCTACATGCGCTTGCTTGAAGGCCGTGGCAACGATGCGGCACTGGAGCGGGTGATCAACGTGCCGACCCGCGGCATCGGCGAAAAGACCGTCGAAGCGATTCGCGAACACGCGCGTGGTGCGCAGATCTCGATGTGGGAAGCCATGGTCCTGCTGGTCGCCAATAAAGGCGTGACCGGCCGCGCCGCCAGCGCCCTGAACGGCTTTATCGAGCTGATCGACAATCTGGCCGCCAAAGTCAGCGACATGCCGCTGCACCTGATGACCCAGATCGTCATCGAGCAGTCCGGGCTGATCAACTATCACCAGCAGGAAAAAGGCGAAAAAGGCCAGGCCCGGGTGGAAAACCTTGAGGAACTGGTCAGCGCCGCGCGCAACTTCGAAAACACCGACACCGAAGAAGACCTCACGCCGCTGGCCGCCTTCCTCGGCCATGCGTCGCTGGAGGCCGGTGACAGCCAGGCCGACGAGCACGAAGACAGCGTCCAGCTGATGACCCTGCACAGCGCCAAGGGCCTGGAATTTCCGCATGTATTCCTGGTGGGCATGGAAGAAGGCCTGTTCCCGCACAAGATGAGCCTGGAAGAACCCGGCCGTCTTGAAGAAGAACGCCGCCTGGCCTACGTCGGCATCACCCGCGCCATGCAGAACCTGGTGATGACCTACGCCGAAACCCGTCGCCTGTACGGCAGCGAGACCTATAACAAGGTCTCGCGTTTCGTGCGCGAGATTCCCTCGGCACTGATCAAGGAAGTGCGCCTGTCCAACAGCGTCAGCCGGCCCTTCGGCGGCATGCCCAAGGCCAACGACAGCCGCCTGTTCACCGGCACCAACATCCCCGAAACGCCTTTCACCCTCGGCCAGCGCGTGCAACACGCGGTGTTCGGCGAAGGCACCATCCTCAACTTCGAAGGCGCCGGCGCCCAGGCGCGAGTGCAGGTCAATTTCGAAGAAGGCAGCAAATGGCTGATGATGGGCTATGCCAAGCTGGTGCCGCTGTAAACACCGTCTCGTGGGGGCGGCCTATCGGCCGCTCCCACGCAACCTACTGAAATTTCGTACACGTTTTGTGTAAAAACCCGAAACAAACGCGTGCTAGCCATCAGCCTGCCCCCTGTGCAACATGGCGCGCGTGCAATTCATAAAAACGGGAATCCCCTCTATGCAACGTTTTCTTAGCATCGCCATGGCCCTGTGCCTCAGCCTGACGCTGAGCCTGGACGCCAACGCCGCACGTTTCGGCGGTGGCAAGAGCAGCGGCTCGGCGCCGGTTCACCAGACTCGCCAGGCGGCGCCTGCAACGCCTGCTGCTACCCCTAACGCCGCCGCCCGTCCACCGGCTGCCAGCGGTGCCTCGCGCTGGCTCGGCCCGTTGGCCGGTATCGCCGCTGGCGGCATGCTGGCCGCCATGTTCATGGGCGACGGTTTCGACGGCATGCAGATCTTCGACTTCCTGATCATCGGCCTGATCGCTTTCCTGATCTTCCGCTTCATCGCCCGTCGCCGCGCGCAACAAGCGCCGACCATGGCCGGTGCCGGTGCGCCGTACCAGCGTGAGGTTGCGCCTGCAGGTCAGAATCCGATTTTCGGCTCCTCGGCTGCACCTGCCGCCGCACCTGCGATCAACGCACCTGCCTGGTTCAACGAAGAACGCTTCCTGGAAGCCGCTCGCGGCCACTTCCAGGCGCTGCAACAGCATTGGGATGCCAACGAAATCGACAAGATTGCCGAGTTCGTAACGCCAACCATGCTGCAATTCCTGAAAAAGGAGCGTGCAGAACTGGGCGACGCCTTCCAGTCGACCTACATCGACAACCTGAGCGTGCAGCTCGACGGCGTCGATGACCGCGCCGACCGCACTATCGCCACCCTGACCTTCTCTGGCATTTCCAAGTCGTCGCGTTTCGACAAGGGCGAAGCCTTCAGCGAGAGCTGGAACATGGAGCGTCAACCGGGTGAAAACCAGCCCTGGCTGGTTGCAGGTATTCGCCAGAACGGCTGAACTACCGCCTGCCCTGTGTGATCGAACCCCGGACTTGTTCCGGGGTTTTTTGTTTACCCGCCCGGATAGTTATTTTTGAAAGCGGCTTTCGGCTACTGTATAACCCGCGCCATCTAGCTCAGAGGATCCCCGCCGTGGAAGAAGTCATCGAAGAACTGCGTGAAAAGAACGAGCCGGTCCCGGTTCCGCTTGAACTGCCCGACGAAGACCAGTTGGTCGAGATCGAAGAGCAGTTGTTCATCAACATCCCGTTCGTGTTCAAGGAATTTCTCCTGACCGTCAGCGATGTGGTTTACGGCAGCCTGGAACCGGTCACCGTGACCGATCCGCAATCGCACACCTACCTGCCGGACGTGGCTGCCAATGCCTGGGACGAAGGTGTTCCGCGCGAGCTGATTCCGCTGTGCCAGGACGGTGACGACTATTACTGCGTCGAAGAAGACGGCACCGTGGTGCTGTGGTCCGGCGAAGAAGAACTGGTTGTAGAAGAGAGCTGGGAGTCCGTGTGGCACTGGGCCAGGGATGTCTGGCTGGAAAGCTGAGTTTCCAGCCAGCATCTGTCAGGTCAATGCCCTGAGTGTTCCTGGTTATTCCCCAGGGTTTCCAGCAGGGCAATCTGCATCCGCGAATGCACGCGGATGAACCAGCGCCAGAGCAGCGCGGCCACCCCGGCCGCGACCAGCAGGATCACCACCAGCAGCTCCAGCGTCGGCAGAATGCTGGCTGACAACGCAGCCAGCAGCACGAAAATCAGCACCAGCGACAGCAACGGAATCACTTCAGCCACGACCTTACGCACCCGCTCGGTGTGGCGGCCAGCCATTTCCGGCTTGACGCCCATCTCGGCCAGCAGCATCGACAACGCCTTGAGCTTGCGATAAGCCGCAATCAAAAACGGCAGCGACAGCAGCAAGGCGGCCCCACAGATCCAGGCCTTCTGCTGCATCACATCGGTGACCCATTCGCTCATGTAGCCGCCAATACGCTCGGCAAAATAGCCGCCGCAGAAGAAGATCGCGATCACCAGCGCCAGATTGACCCCCACTTGCAGCAGGATCTTGCGGATCATCGACGCCAGAACCGCGCTCTGCCCTTGCGGCTGAATACTGCGCAGCCATTCGCCATACATCGAGAACACCCGGCCGATGCGCCGTGGCACCACCGCTGCGAGCTTGATCGACAGCGGATCGGCGGCGCGAATCAGGTACGGGGTCAGCAAGGTGGTAATCACCGACACCGCCACCGCTACCGGGTAAAGAAAGTTGCTGGTGACCTGCAAGGTCATGCCGAGCCCGGCGATGATGAAGGAGAACTCGCCAATCTGCGACAGCCCCATACCGACCCGCAGCGAGGTGCGGCCATCGTTACCGGCGATAAATGCCCCCAACCCGCAGGAAATCATCTTGCCCAGCACCACCGCCACGGTGATCACCGCGATCGGCCAGGCGTAGTCGAGCAGAATCTTCGGGTCGATCATCAAGCCGATGGCCACGAAGAAGATGGCGCTGAACAGGTCGCGAATCGGCTCGATCAAGCCTTCGATTTTCATCAGTTGCCGCGATTCGGCCATGATCGCGCCGATCAAAAAGGCGCCCAGCACCATGCTGTATTCCAGCTTGACCACCAGCAGGCAGAAACCGAAACACAGGCCCAGCACAGTGATCAGCAGCATCTCGTTGCTTTCGAAGCGCGCCACATAGGCCAGCAGGCGCGGCACCAGCAGGATACCGATCACCAGCGCCACGATCATGAACAGCGACAGCTTGCCGACCGTGGAGAACACCTCGCCGGAGCTGACCGCGCCACTGACCGCGATACCCGACAACAGGGCAATGATGCCGATGCCCAGAATGTCTTCGACGATCAAGACACCGAAGATCAACTGGGCAAAGTGCTGGTTCTTCATCTTCAGGTCGTTGAGCGCCTTGACGATGATGGTCGTCGAGGAAATCGCCAGGATCGCGCCCAGAAACAGCGAGTCCATGGTGCTCCAGCCGAAATACTGGCCAATCTCGTAACCGAGCCAGATCATCAGGATGATTTCCAGGAAGGCGGCGATAAACGCCGTCGCCCCGACCTTGAACAGCTTGCGCAGGCTGAATTCCAGCCCCAGGCAGAACATCAGAAAGATCACCCCCAGCTCGGCAAGGATCTTGATGGTATGTTCGTCGTGGATCAGGCTGACCGGCGGCGTATGCGGGCCGATCAGAAAGCCGGCCACAATGTAGCCCAGCACCACAGGCTGCTTGAGGCGATGGAAGACAATGGTCACCACCCCGGCCACTAGCATGATCACTGCCAGGTCCTGAATGAAATCGACGGCATGCATGGCGGGCGCAGCTCCTTATGCAAAGTGGCGCTGCCTCATCCCGGCACGGCCTGTGCGCAGGGCAAGGTCATGTGATCCGTGGCAGCGTCATGATTTGAGGTATAAAGCCTAGGAAAAACCGTTACAAGGTCTTGCGCAGGGTAACACCGCCCCCCTTGCCATAAAGCCCATGCAATATATGGAAACAGATCGACGATCAAGCGCCAGCATAGGCGCCCACCCTTAACACCTTGACCGTGAGAATCAGTGATGGAACCCGGAAACGCCCAGCTGTCGATGACTGTATTGATGACGCCGGACATGGCCAACTTTTCTGGCAATGTGCATGGCGGCACCTTGCTCAAGTACCTCGATGAAGTCGCCTACGCCTGTGCGGCGCGCTATGCCGGCAGCTATGTAGTGACCCTGTCGGTGGACCAGGTGATCTTTCGCGAGCCGGTGCATGTCGGTGAGCTGGTGACCTTCCTGGCCTCGGTGAACTACACCGGCAACACCTCGATGGAGGTCGGCATCAAGGTGGTGACCGAAAACATCCGTGAGCGCTCGGTGCGCCACAGCAACAGTTGCTTCTTCACCATGGTGGCGGTCGACGACAACCGCAAGCCGGTGAGCGTGCCGGCGCTGGAGCCCCAAACTCCGGACGCCAAGCGCCGCTTCATCCAGGCCCGGCAGCGCCGTCAGTTGCGCCAGGAACTGGAGAAGCGCTACCAGGAAATCAAGGACGAGGCGCTGTAAAACGCTGCCATTACACCTGTTTTGCTTCAAACCGCACGCGCGGATGAGCAATACGGTCCTGGGCGCGGACCAGTTCCAGTTCGTAGCTGCCACACGCCTGGGTTTCCAGCAGCACCTCATGCACCGCTGCGGCGGCAAACTCGAACGCCGCCACCGGTGCATCGCCCAGCAGGATGCGCGACAGGAACAGGCCCGAGGTCAGGTCGCCAACGCCCACCGGCTGGCGCGGGAAGGCCAGCAGCGGGCGGCTCAGGTGCCAGTTGCCCTCGGTACTGACCAGCAGCATTTCAAAGCTGTCGGCGGGTTTGCCGGGGTAGTTCAGGTGCTTGACCATCACCGCCTTCGGGCCACGGGCCAGCAAGGCCCTGGCCATGTACAGGCAATCGGTCAGTGACTCGGGCCGACGACCGGCAAAGCTGTCCAGCTCCAGCTGATTAGGGCACAGATAGTCGGCGACGGCCACGGCCTCTTCAAGCAGAAACGAGCTGACCTCGGGCGACACCACGCAGCCTTTTTCCGGGTGGCCCATCACCGGATCGCACAGGTACAGCGCGCGCGGGTTGGCAGCCTTGATGCGCGCCACACCGGTAAGGATCGCCCGCCCTTGCGCGGCACTGCCCATGTACCCCGAGAGCACCGCATCGCACTGGCCCAGTTCGCCAATGCCCGCTATACCTTCGATCAGGGCCGGAATTTGCTGCGGCGCCAGCACTTCGCCGGTCCACTGCTTGTATTGGGTGTGGTTGGAGAACTGGACCGTATTGAGCGGCCAGACATTGACCCCGATACGCTGCATCGGGAACACCGCTGCGCTATTGCCGGCATGGCCGAACACCACATGGGACTGGATAGCGAGCAAGTGAGGAGTGCGTTTCATTGGCGATCCTGAACACGATACAAGTGCAGTAGTAAGAAATATAAGGCGCGCAGTATGGCTGCAAATGACCTGACACAGTTAAGCTAAAGGCTCATCGCTGGAGCATTCCGTCATGCTGACCCTGGGTAATATTTTCGTGCTGATGCTGCTCGCCACCGTAGCGGCCTGGTTATGGCATGCCCACGGGCTGCGCGAAAAGGCGCTGGCGCGAGTCAAGCAGCATTGTGCCCGCCTGGAACTTGAATTGCTCGACGAGAACGTCGCTTTCCGGCGCATGGCCTGGGTGCCCGATGCTCAGGGCCGCAAGCGTCTGGCGCGCATTTACGGCTTTGAATTCACCGTCACCGGCGAACAGCGTCATCCGGGCACCATCACGATGTTCGGTGCGCACAGCGCGCAAATCGAGCTGGCACCCTACCCGTTCGAGATCAAGACGCCGCAACCGACCGCCGATGTCATCCGCCTCGACGAGTGGCGCCAGTCGCACCAGAAATGGAAACAATGACTGTTCAGTGCATGAGGCAAGCGGCAAGGCCTGCCTGCAGTTCATCAATGTCCTGAGCCTCGCTGAAGATCAGTTCCAGCCGTGAATCCTGGCGCCATTCGCTGCTTTTCCAGGCCAGTGGCGAGTTATCCACAGCGTTAGCCGAACACCAGCCCTGCTGGCCCTGCACCACCAGCTTGGCCCGGCGCCAGTTCAGGCCGGCCAGCCAGCGTTCAATACGCGCATAGTCGAAACGCTGTGCCGGATGCCAGCGCCAGCCAATACTCCAGCCTTCAGCGCTGGCCTGGCTGAGTACCAGCGGTTCGCCTTCAGAGGTCCACTGCGCCTGACGCGGCTCGATACTGGGCGGTAATTTCAAGGCATTAACCGCCACACAGGCGACTGTATCGATACCCGGCAACTGCGCCACGGGCAGTTGACCCTGAGTGCACCAGGCCAGCGGCGTGTGCGGCAAGACCTGCGTTAACCGCTGCCGTGTGTCGGCATTCAGGTCTTCAGCCTTGTTCAACACCAGCAACCCCGCCTCGCTCAGCGCGTGTTGCTGAGCCTCGGGCAACGGCTGACCGGCAGCCAAAGCGGCGGCATCGAGCACCATCAGCATCGGCATCACTTGCAGTACGCCTTGCCACGGCGGCTGGCGTAATTGCGCCAGCAACTGTACTGGATGCCCTAGCCCTGAGGGCTCGATCAACAACCGGTCGGGCCGCGCCTTGCGCAGCAGACGCCCCAGGCCAATCTGAAACGGCACGCCATTGACGCAGCACAGGCAGCCGCCAGCCACTTCGCCAAGTGCGATACCATCGGCGTCGGTGGCCAGCAGCGCGGCGTCCAGCCCGATCTGGCCGAACTCGTTGATCAACACCGCCCAGCGCTCATGGGCGGGCTTGTTGGCCAACAAATGTCGAATCAGACTGGTCTTGCCGGCGCCCAACGGGCCGCCGATCACATGGGTTGGAATGTTCTGCAGCATCGGCTCGCTTCTGGAGATCAGGGTTTGCAATCGAGATTACGCCACACAGGCTACACCCTTCATCTGGCGCTATGCCTGCTGGCGTCGGCCAACGTACAAGCCGAGGCCTGTCTGGTGCATAGCCAGGCTGAACGACTCGACGTGAGAGTGTGCCAGGAAAATATCTCGGTGCCGCCCAAACTGTTCCGCGACAGCTTCTGCCAGCCGCAACTGGCCGGGCAGAAGGTCGAAGTCACGTATTCCGAGCACTGCCCGACCGGCGCTTTCGGCGTCTGCCGCAACGCTCAGGTCGCCAATATGCCTTACCGCGAGAACATCCACTATTACGGCGTGGCCAGCGACGCGGCGTATCTCAAGCCGTTTTGCGAAGGACAAAGCAAGGGCCAGTGGCAAACGCCCTGATTAATCAAGCTATGTCCCTGTCGCGTGTTGGTTCACGTCGTAGGAGCGGCTTTAGCCGCGAAAGACAACACCACAAGATTAGCGGCGTTCCCGTTCCCGACTAAAGTCGGTCCTACAGCGGTGCAACACATAACGCAGACATAGCCATAATCAAGCCAGCCAATCCAGGGTCAGAATCAACCGGCGCTCATCGCGCGCCAGCGGCGGTGAGCGGTGGATCAGGCCACGGCCTTCATTGCCGCTCCAGCGCTCGCCCTTGAGCAGCGCCACCTCACCGCAGTTCAGTTGCTGGATCTGTGCCGGCTCCGGCAATTCGATATCGCGTGGCCCCAGCTGCGCCCGGTCCATGGCGCGCTCGGCCAGCCACTGGCTGCCGCTGCCGGCGTAGGTGGTGATCAGGCGCATGGGCACATGATCGACATGAAAACGCGGGCACATGGCCTTGTCCATCGCCCGCAAGCGCACGCCAACCCGCTCGGCGCCCAGCAGACAAGCA
The DNA here is from genome assembly GCF_054589175.1 of Pseudomonas sp. 3A(2025). NCBI lineage: Bacteria > Pseudomonadati > Pseudomonadota > Gammaproteobacteria > Pseudomonadales > Pseudomonadaceae > Pseudomonas > Pseudomonas sp. 3A(2025). The sequence continues at coordinate 73,542 of NZ_BAAILM010000034.1, forward strand.
TAGGCGCTGACCAGCCATGACACATCGGCAATAAAGCCGGCATGCCCCTGCACATCGGTGTAGCCCGACGCCAGCCCGGACAACTCGGGTTCGACCTCACCGCCCTCAACGTCCAGCGACAAAGACTCGGACAGCGGCTCGTTCAGCGACAACAAGCCTTGGGCGAAATCGTGGATATGGAGCGGCAAACGCCGCTGCCATACCGCCAGGTTGATACCGTCCTGCAACGCCTCGGCAAGAATATCCGGTGTATCGCCGTGCACCTGGCGGGCATTGGCTTTAAATGGCAAAACCTTCGCAAGCATCAGGCCGCCTCCTCATGCCAGTCGCCAAACGGGTCGGGCAACGCACTCCAGGCTTCGCTGCCCAGGCCCATTTCTGCATCCGTCAGCAGGCAGTCGTCCAGCTCGGCGGTCAGTTGCGCAAAGTCGATGTTCTGGCCGATGAACACCAGTTCCTGACGGCAATCGCCAGTGGTCGGGGTCCAGTGCTCCATGATCGCCGTGAGGCTTTCCTGATCCTCGGGCCAGTGCGCACGCGGTACGAAGCGCCACCAGCGTCCGGCCGGGCCATGGCGCATCAAGCCGCCAGCCTGCGACCAGCTACCCGCTTCCTGGTGTTTGCTGGCCAGCCAGAAAAAGCCCTTGGAGCGCAGCAGTTTGCCGTTACTCCACTCACGGTTCAGAAAGCTGAAAAAGCGCTGCGGGTGAAACGGCCGCCGTGCCCGGTAAGCGGTCGAGGCAATGCCGTACTCCTCGGTTTCGGGCACATGCTCGCCGCGCAGTTCCTTGAGCCAGCCGGGTGCCTGGGCAGCCCGCTCGAAATCGAAACGGCCGGTGTCGAGAATGGTCGCCAGCGGCACCTGGCCCATGACCATCGGCACGATGTGCGCCTGGGCATTGAGGCGCGCCAGAATCGCCAGCAGCTCTTCGCGCTCGCTGGAACTGATCAGGTCGATCTTGCTGAGCAGAATTACATCGGCAAACTCGATCTGCTCGATCAGCAGGTCGGTAATGGAACGGTCATCGTCCTCGCCCATGCTCTCGCCACGGCTGGCCAGGCTTTCGGCGGCCTGGTAATCGAGCAGGAAATTCACCCCGTCGACCACCGTGACCATGGTGTCCAGCCGCGCGATGTCCGCCAGGCTGGTGCCCGCCTCGTCGCGGAAGGTAAAGGTCTCGGCCACCGGCAGCGGTTCGGAAATACCGGTGGACTCGATCAGCAAGTAATCGAAGCGGCCGTCTTGCGCCAGACGGCTGACCTCTTCGAGCAGGTCTTCACGCAGGGTGCAGCAGATGCAGCCGTTGCTCATCTCGACCAGCTTTTCATCGGCGCGATTGAGGCTGACATCGCGCTGCACTTCGCTGCCATCGATATTGATTTCACTCATGTCGTTGACGATCACCGCCACCCGTAGATTCTCACGGTTGCGCAGCACATGATTGAGCAAGGTACTCTTGCCCGCGCCAAGAAAGCCGGACAGGACGGTAACGGGAAGACGGTTCGGCATCAGGATTCACCAGGCAGTTGCGAGGGTTCGTGTAAATCTAATCACCTATAAATGTTATAGTATAACAATGCAAAATAGCCAATTAATCCGACCAAGGCACAGGCATGCATTCCATCTCGAAAATGCTGACGGCGATTTTTCTCTGCCTGATAGGTACTCAAGCCTGGGCATTTGGTGCGCAGCCGCCCTTTGAGCGCGCGAACTGCACGCGCAGCCTGACCCTACTGGCCTGCAGCGATTCATCGGGCAATGGCTATAGTGTTGCGACGCAGGGCAATACAACCTACTTGCAGGGAGTTGAAGCGGCAGGTAAACGGCGCTGGGCACAGACCAACAGCCGCTTTGGGCAACTGACGTTTTTCACGGGGATGGCGTCGGATGGTGAAGCCTGGGTTGGGACGATTCAGCGTGTGGGCTGGACCACCATCACGCGAGTGTCCAGTTCGAAGGGTACGCGTAGCAGTATCAGTTGCGGGCGCCTGACCGGATGTCATGAGCTAAAACGGTGAAACAACCAGAGTGTTCCACGTGGAACACTCTGGTTTTGCATTGATGTTTCACACTCAGGTACGCGGTGCCACGGCACCACATTGCGGCCCTAGCCACACTGCGCGGGTGTCCATGCTGCCCTTCTGCTGCTGACCCGACGCGTTGAATGTGCCGGCCACTTTGGTGGTGAATTCACGATCACTGAGAAATTGCGCCTGCCCTGCACCTTGAGCCCGTGGGCAACTGAACTGGAATTTCCAGTTCGGGCCATCGCGTTCGGTGATGCTCTGTTTGCAGCCAGACTTCGGGTCAGTCAGCGGAATATCGTTCGACTTGACCTGCGCCTCGGTCAGGCAGAAACGCACGCCCTGCCCGCCAAGCGTAATGCCCTGGTTCTTCATGCCCTGCTCCAGCATCGCGCGCTGCTCGGGCGGCAGCATCTGCAACTGACCCAGCATCACTTGCAGGTCCGGCAAGGCCTGGCCGTCGACCTGCATGTTGCTCGACGACATTTCCCAGAGGCCCGGCTGCAGCATCTGCGCCTGAGCGACTGGCGCTGCCAGGCAAAACATCCAGGCCAACATGCGTTTGTTCATTTCAGTAGTCCTTGTCGGGTTGCTTGTGTAGATGAGCATACAGATGAGCCTTGGACCTGAACTGTTACGCGGCGTTGCACGCTGAATTAAATAGCGACAATAACCGGTAGCTGTGGTCTGTTAAGGCCAACGATCCAGACAACAGCCAGGAGAACGACTGCGTATGGATTATCACAGCCCGTATTTCTTCGGTTATGTGTTGGCCTTCATTCATTTGCTGGGCACCGCTGCGGCCATCCATGCACTGTTCACGGTGCGCACGGCGCAAGGCGCGATTGCCTGGGCGATGTCGTTGCTGTTCATCCCCTACTTCACCCTGATCCCGTACATGGTCTTTGGCCGCAGTTCGTTCGACGCCTACATCAAGGCACGGCGGCAGGCCAACAAAGAGATGAAGCACGCCATCGGCAACCTCAACTGGCGACCGTGGATCGACGAAGCCGTGGCCGCACGACGCTCGGATGCTTACGCCGCCCTGCGCGCCATGCCTCGCCTGGGCACCATGCCGGCGCTGGCCAATAACCACGTGAAACTGCTGATCAATGGCCAGGCCAGCTTCGCGGCGATGTTCGAGGCGATTCGGCAGGCGCGGCAAACCGTGCTGGTGCAGTTCTTCATCATCCATGACGACGACCTCGGTCGCCGCATGCAGGACCTGTTGCTCGAAAAGGCCGCTGAGGGCGTAGCGGTGTATGTGCTGTACGACGGCATCGGCAGCCACAAACTGCCCGCCAGCTACGTGGAAAAGCTGCGCGCCGGCGGCGTGCGCATCAAGGCCTTCGCCACCCATGGTGGCTGGCTGAATCGCTTCCAGATCAACTTTCGCAACCACCGCAAAATTGTCGTGGTCGATGGCATCAAAGGCTATCTGGGCGGCCACAACGTCGGCGACGAATACCTGGGTCTCAAGCCGCCGTTGTCACCGTGGCGCGACACCCATGTGCAAGTCATCGGTCCCGTGGTCGCCTGCCTGCAAGAGTCGTTTGCCGAAGACTGGTTCTGGGCCACCCGCCAGTTGCCGCCGCTGAGCCTGCCCGACAGCTACCCGGAAGACGGGGTGCTCTGTCAGCTGCTGGCCACCGGCCCTGCCGATGCGCAGGAAACCTGCTCGCTGTTTTTCGTCGAGGCCATCCACTCTGCCGAAAAGCGCATCTGGATCACCAGCCCGTATTTCATCCCCGACGAGGCGGTGTCGGCGGCGCTGCACCTGGCGGTATTGCGCGGCGTGGATGTGCGCCTGCTGCTGCCCTCGCGCCCGGATCACTATGTGGTGTATGCCGCCTCCAGCCTCTACGCCTTCGCCGCCGTGCGCGACGGGGTGCGCGTGTTCCGTTACCAGCCGGGCTTTTTGCACCAGAAGGTGGTGCTGGTCGACGACGAGATCAGCGCCATCGGCAGCGCCAACCTCGATAACCGTTCGTTCCGGCTCAACTTCGAATTGATGCTGCTGACCGTCGACGGTGAGTTTGCCAGTGAGGTCGAAGCGATGCTCACCGCCGACTTCGAGCTGGCCCGCGAGATCACCCTGCAAGACAGCCGCGACACCCGCGGTTTGCATCAACTGGGCATGCGCGTGGCGCGCCTGATTTCGCCGATCCTGTAATCAGCGGTACACATCCGCTCGCGTCAGCGGCAGGGTGTGTCCGCCGTCAGGCAGTGGTTTGACAGCCAGGATCTGGTGCAGGTTGATCCAGTGCCTGGCAAAGGCATAGGCACAACCGGCCAGGTACAAACGCCAGATGCGCAGGCGCTGCTCCGCAATCAGTCCCCGCGCCTCGTCCAGCCGCGCTTCAAGCCGGTTGCTCCAGTGTTCCAGGGTCAGGGCGTAATGCAGGCGCAGGCTTTCGACATCGACGATTTCCAGCCCGGCATCGCTCAAGTGGCTGCTGATCATCGCCAGGTGCGGCAACTCGCCATTGGGAAACACATACCGACCGATGAACTCGCCGGCACCACGGCCCACCGGGCGGCCGTCGGTGTGCAGCGCGGTAATGCCGTGATTCATCACCAGTCCACCGGGCTTCACCGCCGCGAACAGGCACTGGCTGTACAGCGGCAGATTGGCATGACCAACGTGCTCGAACATGCCGACACTGACCACCTTGTCGAAACGGCCGTCCTGCGGCAGTTCACGGTAGTCGAGCAGTTGCAGCTCGATGCGGTCCTGCAAACCCTCGGCAGCCACCCGATCTCGCGCCAGGCTCAATTGCTCGCCGCTCAAGGTAATCCCGAATACCCGGGCGCCATATTCGCGGGCTGCAAAGCGCGCCAGCCCGCCCCAGCCACAGCCGACATCCAGCAGATAGTCACCGGGCTGCAAGCGCAGCTTGCGACACAGGTGATGGAATTTATCCTGCTGGGCCTGTTCAAGACTTTCTTCGCCGGTCTTGAAGTAGGCACAGGAATAGACCATCTCCTGATCGAGCCACAGTTGGTAAAACGCATTGGACAGGTCGTAGTGATAAGACACCGACGTCGCATCGAGTGTCGGGTCATGGGCAACATGCTGGTGCGGTGCGTCACCCCCTTCCACATCACCCAGTGCCGTCGTCAGTTCGTCGCACAGGCGCACCACTTCACGGATCGAACCTTCCAGTTCAAGCCGCCCTTCGACAAAGGCACTGCCCAACAGGCCCAGGCTGGGGCGGGCAAAATCGCTGACCAGTTGCGGGTCATTGACCACGATGGTGACGCTGGGCGCCGGGCTCAGGTCCAGCTCGTGGCCATTCCAGAGTTTGATGCGCAGGGGCAACCGAAGGTGTTGCAAAGCCGCTGGAAGTTGCACGTTCATCTCGAGAACCCTCTGTATCTACAGGGCATGTCGGCAACAGGTTAGTCCAGAAATGCTCAATGATGAATATCGTCGGGCCAATGGTCGAATGCTCAGAACACGACCCACATCACGTTTTTCCTTACCTGATGCTGTACGAAAAGTCCTCAGGCGCCGATGATGCCCCAGACTTGACGACAAGGACGCTCCCTCTTGATTTCGATCTACCAGCTCAAACCGCGCTTTCAGAACCTGCTGCGCCCTCTGGTGAAACGCCTTTACGACAAGGGCGTCACTGCCAACCAGGTCACCGTCGGCGCCTGTGTAGTCTCGCTATTGGTCGGCGCTGCGGTGGCCGCCGGTATTCCGCATTACGGCGTGTTCGCGCTGATCCCGCTGTGGATGATCCTGCGCATGGCGCTCAATGCCATCGACGGCATGCTGGCCCGTGAGTTCGGCCAGCAATCGCGCCTGGGCGCTTACCTCAATGAACTGACCGATGTCATCGCCGACAGCGCGCTGTTTCTGCCGTTCGCCCTGATAGCCGGTGTCAGCCCGGCACTGGTGGTGCTGGTCACGCTGCTGGCGATCATCAGCGAGTACACCGGCGTGCTGGGACCGATGGTCGGTGCGGCGCGGCGCTACGACGGGCCGATGGGCAAGAGCGACCGGGCCTTCGTGTTCGGCGTGCTGGGCGCCGGCGTCGCCGCAGGTTTACTTGCGCCAGCATGGATCAATCTGGTGCTTGTCGTGGTCTCAGCCTTGCTGATCTACACCGTGATCAACCGCGTGCGCCAAGGGCTCGCGCAGATCAGCGAAGCGGATCGTTAACCACCACCGCCCCATCGAACTCCAGTCTGGCAAAAGGAACCCGCCATGCGCGACGTGATCGCCCTGCATTTCAGTACCCACGATGGTGTCGAGCTGTTTTATCGACACTGGCCGGCCAGGGGCGTGATGCCCGGCAGCCCGCGCCAGGCCATTGTGCTGTTGCACCGTGGCCATGAGCATTCCGGGCGCATCGCCCACCTGGTCGAAGAGCTCGACCTGCCAGGCTTTGACTTCTTCGCCTGGGACGCACGCGGCCACGGCCAGTCACCGGGCGAGCGCGGCCACAGCCCAAGCTTCGCCACCAATGTGCGCGACCTGCAAACCTTCATCGAGCACATCGGCGCCAGCCATGTGATCGACATCGGCAATATCGCCGTCATCGGCCAAAGTGTCGGCGCGGTGATCGCCGCCACCTGGGTTCACGATTACGCGCCGAAAATCCGCGCACTGGTGCTGGCGTCGCCCGCCTTCGACATCAAGCTGTACGTGCCCTTTGCCCGTCAGGGCCTGGCCCTGCTCAAGCGCATCAAGGGCAACTTTTTCGTCAACAGCTACGTCAAGGCGCGCTTCCTGACCCATGACCGGATGCGTCAGGTGACCTACGACAGCGACCCGCTGATTGCCCGGGCCATCTCGGTGAATGTGTTGCTGGGTCTGTACGAGGCTGCCGAACGGGTAGTGGCCGATGCCCAGGCGATCCAGGTACCGACCCAGGTGCTGATCTCCGGCGCCGACTTCGTGGTGCATCGCGCCCCGCAAGAACGCTTTTTCGACCGCCTGGGCAGCCTGCATAAAGAGAAGCACGTGCTGCCCGGTTTCTTCCACGACACCCTCGGCGAGCGCGACCGTGAACAGGCGCTGGTGCGTATCCGTCGCTTTGTCGGCCAGGCCTTTGAACGACCGCTTGAAAGCCCTGCCCTGCTCGATGCCGACCGCGTCGGTGCCACCTGCGCCGAAGCCGAGACCCTGGCCGCGCCGCTGCCGCGTAACTCGTTGCGCGACCTGTACTGGCGCCTGACCCGGGCCGGCCTGCGCCTGGGCAGCAAGTTCTCCAATGGCGTGAAACTGGGTTTCGACACCGGCTTCGACTCCGGCAGCACCCTCGATTATGTGTACCGCAATCAACCGGCCGGGCGCGGTGGACTGGGCCGAATGATCGACCAGAACTACCTGCAGTCGATCGGCTGGAAAGGCATTCGCCAGCGCAAGGTGCACCTCGAAGAACTGCTGCGCCTGGCCATGCAGCGGCTGCACGAGCAACAGCGTCCAGTACGCATCGTCGACATTGCCGCCGGCCACGGCCGCTATATCCTCGACGCGCTCAAGGGTGTCGAGCCGCGACCCGAGTCGATCCTGCTGCGTGACTACAGCGACATCAACGTCCAGCAAGGCAGCGCGCTGATCGAGCAACTGGACCTGGACGAGATCGCCCGCTTCATCAAGGCCGATGCCTTCGACCGCGCCGACCTGGCCGCCATCGAGCCCAAACCGACCCTGGCCGTGGTGTCGGGCCTGTACGAGCTGTTCGCCAGCAACCAGATGGTCGGCGACTCGCTGGCGGGCCTGGCCGCCGCTGTCGAGCCTGGCGGTTATCTGGTCTACACCGGACAACCCTGGCACCCGCAACTGGAATTGATCGCCCGCGCACTGACCAGCCACCGTGCTGGCCAGGCCTGGGTCATGCGTCGACGCAGCCAGGCGGAAATGGATCAACTGGTCGAGTCCGCCGGCTTTCGCAAGATCACCCAGCGCATCGATGAATGGGGCATTTTCAGCGTTTCCATCGCGCAACGACTGCCGTGAGCGGCATACGAGAGGCCGGACTGTGGAAGCGCGCCGTGGTCTGGTTGCTGTGCCTGGCGCCGCTGTTTTTCGGCACTTACGGTTTTGCCACCTGGTACACGGCGCAGCGCGACGACGTCGGCACGCTGGTGTTCGCCTGGGAAAGCCATATGCCGTTCTGGGCCTGGACCATCGTGCCGTACTGGTCCATCGACCTGCTGTACGGGTTTTCGCTGCTGGCCTGCCTGACCCGCCGGCAACTGGATACCCACGGCCTGCGGCTGCTCAGTGCGCAGTTGCTGGCCGTCAGTTGCTTTCTGCTGTGGCCGCTGCGCTTTACCTTCGAGCGCCCGGAAATGGACGGCGTGTTCGGCTGGCTGTTTGCGGTGCTGGCCGGTTTCGACAAGCCCTTCAATCAGGCACCTTCGCTGCACATCGCCCTGCTGGTGATTCTGTGGGTGTGTTTCGAGCGCTATGCGCAGGCATTCCACAGCGCCTGGCGCTGGCTGCTGCATGGCTGGTTCGCACTGATCGGCGTGTCGGTGCTGACCACCTGGCAGCATCACTTCATCGATGTGCCCACCGGCGCACTGGCCGGCTGGCTGTGCGTGTGGCTCTGGCCCGATGAAGGCCGTAGCCCGTTACTCGCAGCGCGGCTGACCACTGAGCCCAAGCGCTTGCGACTGAGCATGTACTACGCGCTGGGTGCTGCACTGCTGGCCTGGACGGCATTCAGTCTGGGCGGTAGCTGGCTGTGGCTGTTGTGGCCGGCTTTTTCACTGGCACTGGTGGCGCTCAATTACCTGCTGTTCGATGCCGCAGGCTTTCAGAAGCGTAGCGACGGCAGCCTCTCTCCAGCCGCCTGCTGGCTGCTGGCACCGTACCTGGTAGGCGCATGGTTGAATTCGCGGCTGTGGACCCGCAAGCATCCTCAAGCGGATCACGTGGTGGATAACGTCTGGCTCGGACGAATACCCGATGATCATCCGGCACAGGACTTTGCCGCGATCGTCGACCTGTGCGCCGAGCTTCCCGCTTCGGTCGGTACGCGCGCCTATCGCAGCCTGCCGCAGCTCGACCTGATCGCTGCCGATGCCGAGCACTGCCTGGCGGCGGCGCAAGCCATCGAGGCGCTGCGTCAGAACGGCCCGTTGCTGGTGTGCTGTGCGCTGGGCTATTCGCGCAGTGCCACCGCCGTGGCGGCCTGGCTGCTGTACACCAAGCGAGTCGATTCGGTGGACGCCGCCGTCGCGCTATTGAACACGGCGCGGCCGGGTGTGGTGCTGCGCGCCGAACACCGGCACAGCCTGAGCCAACTGCCATGAGCGCAGATATGCAGCTGCATGTCGTAGCCAGCCTGCTGCGCCGTGGCCGGGCGCTGGATAATCTGTCCACCGGGCTGACGCTGGTGAGTCTGGCGGCCGGTCTGATTCGGCTGTGGATAACCTCGGGCAGTCTGTCGTTCGTGCTGCCGGTCGTGTGCGTCGTCATTCTCGGCCTGATCGAAAAGTACTACGCCCTGCGCGTGGCGTTCGACGCCGATCTGTTCCAGAGGCTGGGCAACGATGCCCGGCCGTTGTCGGAAAACACCCAGGCGCTGGACCAGGCCCTGAGTGCACTCGGTCTGCAACCTGCAGACAAGGCAGGCCGCCCCTGGGCGGTACGCAGCCAGGGAGCACTCAGGCTCTTGCGCCAACAGCTGTTGTTCGTCGCCTTGCAGGTCGTTGTGCTGCTGGGCGCACTGCTGATTTTGCCCTTGCTCCATTGAAGGATTAAAGGAATTGTCATGTTCGAATCTGTGGTAGCCACCCTTATCACCGCCGGCGCGCGCAGCGTCACCGGCGCTCGCAGCCTGTGGCTGGGCTGCACGCCGGAACCGGTGCAGCGCATCTACTTTGCCAACCACAGCAGCCACGGCGACTTCGTGCTGCTCTGGGCCTCGCTGCCACGCAGCCTGCGCGGCTTCACCCGGCCGGTGGCCGGCGCCGACTACTGGCAGTCGGGCGCCCTGCGGCGCTACATCATCAACAATGTGTTCAACGGCGTGCTGGTCGACCGTAACCGCACCGACGAACACAGCAACCCGTTGCAACCGATGCTCGACGCACTGGAACAAGGTCACTCGCTGATCATCTTCCCCGAAGGCACGCGCAACCCGGACGAAGGCCTGCTGCCATTCAAGAGCGGGATTTACCACCTGGCCAAGAGTTACCCACAGGCCGAGCTGGTGCCGGTGTGGATTTCCAACCTCAACCGGGTCATGCCCAAGGGCCGCTTCCTGCCGCTGCCGCTGTTGTGCACCACCAGTTTCGGTACACCGCTGCATCTCGAAGAAGACGAAAGCAAAGAGCATTTTCTCGCCCGCAGCCGTGAAGCGCTGCTGGCCCTGGCGGCGGAGCAGTAACGATGGAGAACCAGACTCAACTGTTGTTCATGGGCATTGGCGTCATTCTGTTGCTCGCGTCGGTGATCGGCTATGTGCTCAAGCTCAAGGCGCGCGGCCCGCATGCCGTCATCGACAACCTCAACGCGCGGATCAACGCCTGGTGGGTGATGGTGCTGGTCATCGGCGCTGCCTTCTGGCTCGGCTATACGGCGGTGATCCTGCTGTTCTACGCGGTGTCGTTCTATGCGCTGCGTGAGTTCCTGACCCTGACCCCGACCCGGCGCAGCGACTACCCGGCCCTGGCTGCCGCGTTCTATGTGGCACTGCCGGTGCAATACGTGTTGATCGCCACCAAGTGGTACGGCCTGTTCTCGATCTTTATTCCGGTCTATGTGTTTTTGCTGCTGCCGATCCTGGCGTCGCTGGGCGGCGACACCAAGAACTTCCTGGAGCGCGCCTCCAAGGTCCAGTGGGGCCTGATGATCGCGGTGTTCTGCGTGTCTTACGTGCCGGCGTTGCTGACCCTGGATATCCCGGGCTATGAAGGCCGTAACCTGCTGCTGATCGCCTGGCTGGTGATCGTCGTGCAGCTCTCGGACGTCTTGCAGTACGTGTGCGGCAAACTGTTCGGCAAGCGCAAGATCGCGCCCAATCTGTCGCCGTCCAAGACCGTCGAAGGTTTTGCCGGCGGCATCGCCCTGGCCTCGATGATCGGAGCAGCGCTGTGGTGGATCACCCCGTTCAGCCCGTTGCAGGCACTGGCCATCGCGGTGCTGGTCAACCTGCTGGGTTTTGCCGGCGGTATCGTCATGTCGGCGATCAAGCGCGACCGGGGCGTGAAGGACTGGGGGCACATGATCGAAGGCCACGGCGGCATGCTCGATCGTTTGGATTCGGTGTGCTTCGCCGCGCCGATTTTCTTCCATCTGGTGCGCTACTGGTGGACCTGACACGGCCTTTGATGCTGGCGAAATGATTGCTGAATATTGCAGCATTTCGCCCGCAATGCCGCATAACCCGCTGTCTTGACGCCGTCCTGGTTAACAGGCACGGCGTTTTTTATTGAGTTTTTTTCGAACCGTATCTCGTCTTTGTTATCTGTTATCGGTAGTTTGCGTTCGGCAAGGAGACGTTGGCGCGCTTTTTTGTGCAGGACGCACGGCATTTTTTAGAGGCTTCACGTTATGAACCGCAGGAATCTCCTGAAAGCATCGATGGCTGTGGCCGCTTATAGCGCCCTGCCAGCCTCGGGGCTTTTTGCTGCGCGCGCCCTCGCCGCGGCAGCCGATGGCGAAAAGGAACCGTTCGATTTCGCGACGTTGCAGGTCCAGGCCAAACAACTGGCCAGCCAGGCGTATGTCAGTACCAAACAGGTGTTGCCACCGGTACTCGCGGACATGACCCCGCAGCAATTCAATGCCATCCGCTACGACCCTAATCACTCCTTGTGGAAGGAAGTCAAAGGCCAGCTCGACGTGCAGTTTTTCCACGTCGGCATGGGTTTCAAGACGCCGGTGCGCATGTACAGCGTCGACCCCAAGAGCAAGACTGCCCGCGAAGTGCATTTTCGCCACGAGTTGTTCAACTACGAGACCAGCGGCATCGACAAGAACCTGGTCAAGGGCGACCTGGGTTTCGCCGGCTTCAAATTGTTCAAGGCACCGGAAATCGCCATCCACGACATCCTGTCGTTCCTCGGCGCCAGCTATTTCCGTGCGGTGGATAACACCAAGCAGTACGGCCTGTCGGCCCGTGGCCTGGCCATCGACACCTTCGCCAAGCGTCAGGAAGAATTTCCCGACTTCACCAAATTCTGGTTCGAGACCCCGGCCAAAAACGCCACGCGTTTCACGGTCTACGCCCTGCTCGACTCGCCAAGCGCCACCGGTGCCTACAAGTTCGACATCGATTGCCAGGCCACTCAGGTGGTCATGGAGATCGACGCGCACGTCAATGCCCGCGCCGACATCGAACAACTGGGCATCTCGCCGATGACCAGCATGTTCAGCTGCGGTACCCACGAGCGCCGCATGTGCGACAGCATCCACCCGCAACTGCACGACTCCGATCGCCTGTCGATGTGGCGCGGCAACGGCGAGTGGATCTGCCGCCCACTGAACAACCCGGCGAAACTGCAATTCAACGCGTTTGCCGACAAGGACCCGAAAGGCTTTGGGCTGGTGCAGTACGACCATGACTTCAAGAGCTATCAGGACACCGTGGTCTGGTACAGCCGCCGCCCGAGCCTGTGGGTCGAGCCGACCAACGCCTGGGGCGAAGGCGAGATCAGCCTGCTGGAAATCCCGACCACCGGCGAGACCATGGACAACATCGTGGTGTTCTGGACCCCCAAGAACAAGGTCAAGGCCGGCGACTCGCTCAACTACAGCTACAAACTGTTCTGGAGCGCTCTGCCTCCGGTCAGTACCCCGCTGGCGCAGATTCACGCCACCCGCTCAGGCATGGGCGGCTTTCTCGAAGGCTGGACCCCGGGCGAGCACTACCCCAAATACTGGGCGCGCCGCTTTGCGGTCGACTTCCATGGCGGCGGCCTGGACCGGCTGCCCGAAGGCGCCGGCATCGAACCGATCCTCAAGGTCTCGCACGGCAAGACCCAGGATTTCAATATCCAGTACCTGCCGGACATCCAGGGCTACCGTGTGATGTTCGACTGGCTGCCGGACAGCGACTCGGTCGAACCGGTTGAAATGCGCCTGTTCATCCGCTCCCGCGACCGCACGCTGAGCGAGACGTGGCTGTACCAGTACTTCCCGCCAGCACCAGACCAGCGCAAGTACCCGTAAACCATAGAGCTTGCAGGACCTGCCGGGCGGCGGGTCCTGCAACATTCAAACCGCGCCCTGCATGAAGAACTCAACAGGTACATCGAAAAACGCCGAAAACCCTTTGATATGGGCCACGGTCATTTTTCTCTTGTTGTTGAGAATCTCGGAAATAATGCTCTGGGTTGCAATGGCTGCCAGGTCCTTTTGCCTGACACCACGATCATCCATCAGAAAAGCCAGTGCCTGAGCCTGTGATGCATAGGGAACCAGGACGGTTTGTGCCTCATATTCATACACGCGGTCAGCGATGGCTTCGGCAAAACGTGCCGCCACGTCATCTGCTTCGTGGGCATGGGAATAAAGCTCATTGATCAAGGCCATCCGAACCTGCAATTCATCGTCATTACCAATAGGTTCATGGCAGGCCGACAAAAGCCGGGACATAATCGCGGACCGATCGCTCAGGGCTTCCAGTAAGGGGGCTATATCTGCAATGACCGTCTTCAGGTCAGTGGGCGCGACGTTGTCGTTCATCATGCGGTTACCTGTCATTCCATAGCGTTCAGAGAACGTCTGTTGTCCTTGATCACACTTATTTGACTTCATGTTTCCACCACTTGTCATAACCTGAGTGCGGCAAGATCTCTTTTATATAAATCGTGCCATTCAGAGGGTTAATCCAAGTGATGACCCGACAGTCGTTTTTCTTGATGTCAAAAATATAGATATCAAGAGGCCCTTTCCTGCTGATGCTCTTCAATCGGCTAAAAGGGATACGGTCGGTATTCCAACCTGATGTGTTTAACCATACCGAACGAATCTGATCAAAAGATTCAAAGCGCAGGCTTGCCCTGTCAAACGTCGCAAGCCACAAGCTGAGCGGTGCTTGCCATTGGCCGTACTTCTGAATGGCTGACGTTACCGCCGCTTTGGTCAATACACGCATCGCATACCTCGTCATCCCTGACCATCAAAAAATATCGCATTATGCGATAATCATCAATCCAATATCGATGTACGGGCCAAGCCTAGTCGCGCCTCAAAGATCGTCACATACAACATTGCTTCCGGCTTTTTCTGTCCAATGCATTGACAGCCCGCCCATCTAAGGCTGTTATAGAGGCCTGTCACGTCGTTGGAGCGTTCGCTCCAGACTCTCTGCATTCTCCCAAGCCCCTGGCTGCATCGACCCCTCCCGCGCGGTCGGTTGGCGGTAGCGTTCCTGCTTGCCGTGCAATCGATGCCTGCGCCTGCTTGAAGGCACATCCTCATGACGTTGAATCCTGCACTCGCAGACCACGACGCGCGCGCGTCGCTGTTGGCGTTCGACAAGTCCACGGTCATTGTCTGGGTCGCGATCAGCCTGCTGCTGGTCGAGACCTTTTCCGGCGCGTTGCGCTATTACTTCGACCAGGCCGGGCTGGGCCCTGTGCTGTACCTGCCCAAAGCGGCCTGCATCGTGTTGTTCGTGCTGGAGTTGTTCACCTTCAAGGGTGGCCGGGTGTTCTGGCTGTGCCTGTTGGCCTGGATCGTTTCGGCACTGTTGGCGATGTTGCATGGCGCCAGCCTCTACAACCTGGCGTTCAGTCTGTTCGCGATCAGCCCGTTGTTGTTCGGGCTGGTCTGCAGCCGGTATCTGTTGCAGCGCCAGACACTGTTTGGCAAAGCCATCGCCTTTTGCCTGCTGGCTTCGCTGGTCGGGCTGTTGCTCGACAAGTACGCCCAGGTGCCATGGAAAGGCTACAGCTACAACGTGGGCGAGACCCAGTTGAGCGGCAATACCTCATGGAGCGATGCCGATCAGGACCGGGTCGCCGGCTTTGCCCGTGTATCGAACATCCTGTCCGGGCTGATCGCGTTGTACAGCCTGTACCTGTTGCTGTTTCTGCGCTCGCTGACACTCAAGACGATCCTCTGCAGCGTCGCACTGGTGGCCATCGTCATGACCACCAGCAAGGCGCCTGCCGCCGCCTTTGTGCTGACCCTGATGCTGATGCTGGTACTGCGCCTGCACTGGACCTGCCAGGCGCTGTGCGTGCTGGTGGTCGCGGTCGGCTTGCTGTTGCCGCTGATGGGCCTGATCCATGACTTCGACCCGCACACGGTCAGCAGTAGCAGCAGTTCGCTGGCCTCGTTGTATGACCGGCTGAACAACACCTGGCCCAACCTGTTCAAGGCCATGAGCCTGGAAGGCTGGGGCTTGAGCGGTGCCGGCTTCGGCATGGTCGGCAGCAGCCAGGTGCTGTTTCCGGTGATGAGCGCGCAATTGCTGACCGGGGTCGACAGCACGGCGTTGTACCTGTGGGCCATGCTCGGGCTGGCCGGGCTGTTGCTGTACACCTTGCAGGTGCCCTTGATGTTCGCCCTGCTCAAGGACGACAGCCGTCTGGCGCGCATGCTGCTTTCAATTGCGTTCTGCTGCTGCCTGATCGGCTGGACCACCGACCTGTTCGAGATTGCCATTGCCAATCTGTTTCTCGGGCTGGTGATCGGTCATGTGCTCAGCGCCCGCAGCGCCAGCGCCACACAAAGCGACCAGCCGCAGGAATTTCAGCTGTTGCCCTTCAAGGCGGTGAACTGAGGTGGCGGGTATAAGCGGATTGCATATCCGCAGCATTGCCGCCCTGCTGACGGGCGTACTGGCCTGGTTGCCGGCAGCCCACGCCCAGCCCCGGACCGAACCTGAATTCATTCTGGGCATTACCACGCACCTGATGAATATCGAGCGTCCCTTGAAAGAGCCAATGACGCTGGCAGCCGAGGCGGGCTTCAACTCGGTCAAGGACGACATTCTGTGGTCGACGGCCGAGCGCACCCCGCACCATTTACGCATCCCTGATCAATGGCGACGCTACCTGAGCGAGGCCGAAACGCTGAACATGAGCCGCCTGGCGATCCTTGGCTACAGCACCTGGTTTCATCAGAACGCCAAGCCGCGCACGCCCATGGTCACCGGGCCGTTTCTCAAATACGTCGACTACGTCAGCCAGCAACTGGGCAACCGCGTCGATTTCTACGAGATCTGGAACGAATGGGACCTGCAAGCGCCCAGTGATCGCCAACTCGCCGTAGATTACGCCGCCCTGGTACACAAGACCGTACCGGTGATCCGCAATAACACGCTCAAGGCGCCCGGCACTCCCGCCAGAATCCTGGCCGGCGCCGTCACCCCCGAGGGCATGCAATACGGCTTTGCCGATTACCTGATCGACAGCGGCGCGCTGGACCTGATCGATGGCTTGTCGGTGCATCCTTATGCGCATTGCGCGGCCAACGACGGCAACACTCCCGAAGCCTGGGTACGCTGGGTGCGCGACTACGAGCAGCATATCCGCACCAGGGCCGGCCGTGATGTGCCGATCTATCTCACCGAAGTCGGCTGGCCCAGCCATCAGGGGGCTTGCGGCAAGAGCGAAGTCACCCAGGCGCTGTACATGACGCGCATCTGGTTTCTGGCGCGCAGCATTCCCAACATCAAGGGCATGTGGTGGTACGACCTGTACAACGACGGGCCGGACCGCTTCGATCAGGAAAACAACTTCGGCGTGCTTAACGAAGACCTGTCGCCCAAGCCTGCCTACACGATGATGAAAGCCATTGCGCCGGTGGTGGGCGAGTACACCTACGACGCGCAGGCCAGCACCCTGACCGATCAGTTGTATCAGCTGTATTTCAGCAAGGGCGAAGAGCGCGTGCTGGTCGCCTGGGCCATCGGCGCGCCACGTGAGCAGCAGGTTGCCAGCCATGCGCCTGTGAGTGGCCCGGTACAGTGGCTCGACACCGTACACGCCGAGCAGGGTGAAATCGCCAGCGAGCGCGCCTGGCAATGCGAAGGTCAACGCTGCACCGCGTCGGTGCCACTGACCCGCTTCCCCAAGATCATTCGCCTGACACCGTAAAAATCGTACTTTCCACCCGTGTAGGACCGACTTTAGTCGGGAAGCAGACGACACCATTTTGTGTCGTGCCATTCGCTGCTGAAGCGGAACGCCGCCCGGCAGCTCCTACGAGTCCATCCCAGCCACCTGACGGCCCTCCCCCATGCTTTTCAGAAAAGACATCAATGGCCTGCGCGCCATCGCGGTGCTTGCCGTGCTGGTTTATCACTTTAACCCGGCCTGGCTGCCGGGCGGCTTTGCCGGGGTCGATGTGTTCTTCGTGATCTCCGGCTACCTGATCACCGGCATCATCCTGCGTGGGCTGGAGGGTGGCACGTTCAGCCTGCTGAAGTTCTATCGCTCACGCGCGCAACGCATCATTCCGGCACTGGCCGTGTTGTGCGCGGTATTGCTGGTCGGCGGCTGGTTTTATCTGCTGCCACTCGATTACAGCGCGCTGGGCAAGCACGTCGCCGCCAGCCTGGGGTTCGTATCCAATATCGTCTATTGGCAGGAAGCCGGATATTTCACCGCCAATGCCCACGAGAAGTGGCTGCTGCACACCTGGTCGCTGTCGGTGGAATGGCAGTTCTACCTGCTCTACCCCGTCGCCTTGTTGATCCTCCAGCGTCTGACCGGACGCGAGCACGTGCGCTGGTGGGTACTGGCTGCCTGCCTTGGTGGATTTGCCGCGTGCCTGTTCGCCGCACAGCGCTGGCCGGAGCCGACGTTCTATCTGTTGCCGACCCGCGCCTGGGAGTTGCTGCTGGGCGGCGTGGCGTGTCTGTTTCCGCTCAAGCTCAAGGTCATTCAACAGCGCTGGCTGGAAGGCATGGGGCTGGTGCTGATTGTGGCCAGCTTCTGCCTGATCGAAGTCAGCCAGGCGTGGTCGGCAGCATTGGTCCTGCCGGCCGTACTCGGCACCTGGGCGGTAATCGCCGCGGCGCGGCAAGACTCGTGGCTGACCGCCAACCCGTTGTCGCAATGGCTGGGCACGCTGTCTTACTCGCTGTACCTGTGGCACTGGCCGGTGGTGGTGCTGATGAACTATGCCGGCTGGCTGGGCGATGTCGGTAACGTCATGCTGGGCATGAGCACTGCGCTGGCGCTGGGCATGGCCTCATGGTGGCTGATCGAAAAACCCGGCGCCGCCGCCCGGCAGATACCCGCCTGGAAGTTCACCGCCGCCAGCACCGCGATTACTTTGCTCTTGGTTGGGGGGACGTTGGTCAGCCTTTCTAAAGGGGTGGTATTAAACCAACGAAGCATCAGTGTCTCGGACAAGGCGCAGTTTATTCAGGCGTACGTCGATCGCCAGCACGCGCTGTACGAACCTTACTGGCTCAAGTGCGATGCCTTTTCGGCCATGACCCAACGCGGTGAGTCGGGCATCGACCCCTCGTGTACGCGCGCGCAAGGCACAGGCGGTGTACTGCTGTGGGGCGACTCGCATGCCCAGGCGCTGTCGCTGGGGCTGCGCACCCTGCTGGCACCCGGCATGCCGTTTTACCAGGTGACCTCGGCCAGTTGCCCGCCCAGCCTGACCCGCCCGGAACCGCGCGGCGATGTTGGCCGCGCCTGTGCCTACGCCACGGACCTGGCCTGGCAAAGCATCGAGCGCCTGCACCCGGACACCGTGGTCATGGCGCAGAAAGACCATCACGACAAAACCGCCTGGAACGACATTGCCGCCCGCCTGAAACGCTACGGCGTCAGGCACGTCGTGCTGGTCGGCCCGGTGCCGCAGTGGACGCCCTCGCTGCCCAGCGTCATCGCCAGCCGCCATTGGGGTTTGAACCAAGCGTATATCCGCGACCCGGCCCTCAACCGGCAGGTCATGGCCGTCGACCAGGCGACCCGACGCCTGATCGACCCGGCCAGCGTGCAGTTCGTCTCGCTGATCGACCAGTTGTGCCGCGCCGACGCCTGCTTGGCACGGCTCGACGACGCGGGTGCGCTGTTGCAGATCGACGACGGCCACCTCAGTTCAGAAGGCTCGCTGTACGTGGTGCGCCGCTTTGTGTTGCCGCGCCTGAGCAATTAAACCGACAATTCTTTTTGTGGTGCCATCACATCGCTGCCATGCTCGACGTTCAGGATGATTCAAGTTGAACCGCAAAGGACGCCAGGCATGAAATGTTGCTCTTTGGTTGCGGCAGGTCTGTTGGCCTGGCTGTCACCTCTCCCCGCTCAGGCCCAGCCTTATCTGGCTGGCGGCTCGGAGTGGCGGCCGTTCAGCTATGCCGACGAACAGGCGCAGTTGCAAGGGGTGTCGGTAGACATCGCTCGCCGGGTGCTGCAGCAGGCGCAACTTGAAGCGCAGTTCGTGTCGTACCCGGTCAACCGCTTGCAGGCCATGCTCGACAAGGGCCAGATCGACTTCAACTATGCTGAATCGCCGAGCTGGAAAGAACCGGATGAAGCGGCGCGCTATGTGTTTTCCGTGCCTTACCTGAAAGTCCGCGAGCATCTGTACTTCGCCGCCGACAACCCGGCGGCGACATTGCCGGCTGAACAGCTGAGCAACCTGACCATCGGCATGGTACGCGGTTATACCTATCGCAAGCTGGACCCGGCGTTCGAGTTCAAACGTCTGCAAAAACTGGAAACGTCCCAGGACCTGGCGCTGCTGGAGTTATTGCAGGCCGGGCGGGTCGATGCGGTCGCCATGGTCGACGACCTGTACCAATCGCTGGTGATCACCGGAAAGATCGACCCCAGCCGCTTTCGCCAGGGCGCACAACTGAGCGAGGCGCCGCTGAGCATCATGCTCCAGCCGCGCCACGCCGCGCTGCTGCCGCAGATCAATGCAGCGATTGTGGCGCTGCAAGGCAGCGGCGAGATCCAGCGTATTCGTGATGAATATCGGCCGACGACGCGCCTGGCCTGTGGTTCGGCAAACCAGACCTGTTAAGCCTTAAAAACGCGGCTTCAGCGCCGTCCAGTCGGCCCGGTACTTCTGCATCTGGGTCACGTCGTTGCGCTGGCGAATGCCGCAGCTGTGGTACAGGTCATTGAGCTTGCCCAACTGGTCGTAATCCAGCTCGACCCCCAGCCCCGGCGCATCGCGCAGCGCCACGCAGCCGTTGACGATCGGCAGCTTGCCGCCCTTGATCACCTCTTCGTCCGGCTCCTGCCACGGGTAATGGGTGTCGCAGGCATACGCAAGATTCGGCACCGCCGCCGCCACATGGGTCATGGCCATCAGGCTGATTCCCAGGTGTGAATTGGAGTGCATCGACACGCCCAGGCCAAAGGTGTCGCACAGGCGCGCCAGAATCTGCGTGTCGCGCAGCCCGCCCCAATAGTGATGGTCGGCGAGCACGATCTGCACGCTGTTCAGCGCCACGCTGCGGCGAAACTCATCGAAGTCGGTGACCACCATATTGGTCGCCAGCGGGATGCCGGTGCGCTTATGCACCTCGGCCATGCCTTCCAGGCCCGGGCACGGGTCTTCGAAATACTCCAGATCCCCCGCCAGTTGCTCGGCCATGCGTAGCGAGGTGTCGACCGACCAGTTACCGTTCGGGTCGATGCGCAGCGGCGCATCCGGGAACGCCTGGCGCAGCGCCTTGATGCACGCCACTTCATGTTCCGGGCCCAGAATCGTGCCGGCCTTGAGCTTGATGCTCTTGAAGCCGTTCTCTTCGATCATGGTCCGCGCCTGGGCGACGATCTGCTCAGGCGTGATGCCCTCACCCCAACGGTCGGGGTTGTATGGCGAACCGATATGCTCCGCGTACTTGAAGAACAGATAAGCGCTGAACGGCACTTCCTGACGCACCGCACCGCCCAGCAGATTGACCAGCGGCATGTCCAGCGAACGCGCCTGCAAATCCAGAAACGCCACCTCGAAGGCCGAATAGGCGTTGGCCACCTGCTTGCTCGGGTGCGAGCCCGGCGCCAGCTCGGCACCGGCGCTGACCGGTTGCAGCCCGGCCACGGTCTTGACCACCCGTGCCCGCAAACCATTGAGGTCGAACGGGTCCAGCCCTACCAGGCTGTTTTGCATGGCCTGCAACACGTTGAGTACCGGCGCATCGCCGTAGCTTTCACCCAGGCCGATATGGCCGCTGTCGCTCTCGACCTCGATGATCGAACGCAGCGCGTAGGGTTCGTGGATGCCGCTGGCGTTGAGCAACGGGGCATCGCGAAACGCAATCGGCGTGACGCGTACGTGTTTGATCCTCATGACTGAGCTCCTGTTTTAACGAATGTAGGCTTGGTGTCGCTGCCCTTGCCCTGCCCTTTGCGGGTTTTGGTCATGAACACCAGGATGCCGGCCACCAGCGACACCGTGGCCAGGCCGATCAAGCCGCCCTGAATGGAACCGGTGGTCTGTTCCAGATAACCGAAGGTAGCGGGCGCCACGAAGCCGCCGAGGCTGCCCACCGAGTTGATCAGCGCGATGACGCCGGCGGCGATACGTGCATCCAGATACGCCTGCGGAATGGGCCAGAACAGTGAAGAGGCGGCCTTGAAACCAATCGCCGCAAAGCAGATGGCGACGAAGGCGAACACCGGCCCGCCAGTGGTCGACATGAACAGCCCGATGGCAGCAATCACGAACGCCGCCGAGGCCCAGGCCTGCTGCCACTTGAAGCGCGCCGCCAGGCTGGCGAAGGCGTACATGGCCGCCACGGAAATGATCCACGGAACCGAGTTGAACAGGCCGACCTGTACATCGCTCAGCCCGCCCATCGAGCGGATGATGCTCGGCAGCCAGAAGGTGCAGCCGTAAATGGTCAGCGAGATCGAGAAGTACAAGAAGCAGAACAACAGAATCTGCGGGTCGCGCAGCAGGCGCAGCGACGACTGATGCACCGCCGGGCCGCCGCCGCTGGCCCGTTCGCGCTCGCGCTGTTCTTCGTCGATGCAGGCGGTCAGCGCCTGTTTTTCATCGTTGCTCAGCCATTTGGCGTCCTTGGGCAACGAGTCGAGCCAGAACCAGACAAAGCCGCACAGCAGCACCGAGAACATGCCCTCGATGAAGAACATCCACTGCCAGCCGTGCATGCCCAGGCCTTCGATGTTCAGCAACGCGCCGGACAAGGGGCCAGAGATGATCGACGCCAGCGCCGAGCCGCTGAGAAAGATCGCCATGGCCTTGCCGCGCTCGCCGGCCGGCAGCCATTTGGTGAAGTAGTACACCACGCCGGGGAAGAACCCGGCTTCGGCGACACCGAGCAGAAAGCGCAGGATGTAGAACCAGGTTTCGTTGGGCACAAAGGCCATCGCGGTGGCGACGATGCCCCAGGTGAACATGATGCGGGTCAGCCAGACCTTGGCGCCGTAGCGTTGCAGCAGGATATTGGACGGCACCTCGAACAGCGCGTAACCGATGAAGAACAGCCCGGCGCCCAGCCCATAGGCCGCTGCACCAATGCCCAGGTCGGTTTCCAGATGGCTGCGCACGAAGCCGATATTGACCCGGTCGATGTAGTTGACGATGAACATCACCACAAACAGCGGCAATACATGGCGTTTTACTTTGGCGACCGCCTGCGCAACGAGCGCCGGGTCGGCCGGGGACGGGATGGTGTTCAAGGGATGGCTCCGGTTCGTTGTTTTTGTGGAGTGAACCGATCATGTACCGGGGTATTGTTTCCGTCTAATCTAGATTGACACTTGATTGATACCCGGAAGATATCAATGTTCGAACTTGCTCAACTGCGTTGCTTTGCCACGGTGGCCACCGAACTGAATTTTCGCCGCGCCGCCGAACGGTTGAACATGACCCAGCCGCCGCTCTCGCGGCAGATCCAGTTGCTCGAACACAATCTGGGCGTGGCGCTGTTCACGCGCAGCACCCGCAGCGTGGCACTGACCGCCGCCGGCCGGGCGTTTTTCATCGAGGCCCAGCACTTGCTGGAGCGTGCCGAGCAGGCAGCACTGGCAGCCAGGCGCTTTGCCGAAGGCGACATTGGCTCGGTGAGCATCAGTTTTGTCGGCAGTGCGGTGTACGAGTTCTTGCCCAAGGTCATCGCCGAAGCACGGCTCAACCAGCCGCAGGTCAAGATCGCCCTCAGCGAGATGAACACCGCCCAGCAGCATGAAGCCCTGCGCGCCCGGCGCATCGATCTGGGCATCGTCCGCGCGCCGTTGCTGCAACCGGGTTACCGAAGCGAGTGCCTGGTGCGCGAGCCCTTCGTGCTGGCGGTGCCGAGCAATCACCCGTTGGCCCGTGCCGAGCAGGTCACGGTGCCGGACCTGGGCGGCATGCCGTTTCTGATGTACTCGCACTCGGCCTACCCGCCGTTCAACGAACTGCTCACCGGCCTGTTCCGCTCGGCCGGCGTGGCGCCCGAATACGTGCAATGGCTGGGCTCGTCGCTGACCATCCTGGCGCTGGTCAACGCCGGCATGGGCCTGGCGCTGGTGCCACGCTGCGCCACCAACGTGGTGTTTCGCGACGTGACCTTTCGCGACATCGACCTGGGCGAAGGCATCCAGAGCGAACTGCACCTGGTGTGGCGCAGCGATAACGACAACCCGGCGTGCCTGATGTTGATTGAAGGAATCCGCGCAGCGGTGGCGGCACAGGCCTGAAACGCGGGCCTACAGGCGGCCATCCTATCGCGTTGTCTCAGTCACAAAAGCACACCCATGCAATCCATCGGGCGCACTTTGAACAATAGTGAATCCCTGCCGCACCCACGCGGTCACACTTTTTCACCCACACCCTCTGGAGCTTGTCATGAGTACGTTCGTCACCCGCGATGGAACCGAGATCTATTACAAGGACTGGGGCACCGGCAAGCCGGTGTTGTTCAGCCACGGCTGGCCGCTGGACGCCGACATGTGGGATGCGCAGATGTACCACCTGAGCAGCCGCGGCTACCGCACCATTGCCTTCGACCGCCGTGGTTTCGGGCGTTCGGACCAGCCGTGGACCGGTTATGACTACGACACCTTTGCCGACGACATCGCCGATCTGATCAACCACCTGGACCTGCAGGAAGTGACGCTGGTGGGCTTCTCGATGGGCGGCGGCGATGTCGCCCGCTACATCGGCCGCCACGGCACCTCGCGCGTTGCACGCCTGGCGCTGCTGGGCGCGGTGACGCCGATCTTCATCAAGACCGACGACCATCCGCAAGGCGTCGACAAGTCGGTGTTCGACGGCATCAAGACGGGCCTGGTCAAGGACCGCGCACAGTTCATTTCTGACTTCTCCAGCGCTTTCTATGGCCTGGACGACGGCAACAAGGTCTCAGAAGGCGTTCTCACCCAGACCCTGAACATCGCCCTGCTGGCCTCGCTCAAAGGCACCGTGGATTGCGTGACCGCCTTCTCGGAAACCGACTTCCGTGCAGACCTGGCCAAGGTCGACGTACCGACGCTGGTGATCCATGGCGATGCCGACAAGGTCGTGCCGCTGGAAGCCACCGGCCGCCTCGCCGCCAAACTGATTGCCGGCGCCGAGCTGAAGGTTTATCAGGGCGCACCGCACGGCTTTGCCGTCACCCATGGCGAGCAACTGAACGAAGATCTGCTGGCGTTCGTGGGCGGCTGATCGGGCAGCAGCGCCGGAGACTGGACATCAGCCGCCAGCGCTGCAAACCTCAAAGCACCGAGATATTGGCGGTAAGGTTCTGCTGCAAAAAGGCCAGAAAACGGGTCTGGAACAGCACCGTGTGTTCATGGGCCGCGCGCTCTGCGGCATCGGCATCCTGATCGGCGATGGCGTTGATGATGTCGTCGTGATCGCGGCCCAGACGGCCGCTGCTGACGCTGACCACATAATCGAAATGCAGGTGCAGCAGGCGCTGGCCTTCACTGAGCAGTTTTTCGTAGTTGCTGGTGAAGTAGCGGTTGCCCCCCGCCTCGGCCACGGCCATGTGAAAGGCCTTGTTGCATTCGGACATGGCCTGGAAATCGCCGCTGGTCACCGCTTGCAGGTACAGCTCGTCGGCCTGACGAATACGCACCAGGTCTTCATCGCTGCGGTGCATCGCCGCCAGGCGGGTCACCGTGCGCTGGATCAGGTCCAGTGCCGACACGTAGTTGGGAAATTCCTCGATCTCGAACGGCGTCACCAGCATCGTGCGATTCGGCAGTATCGTCACCAGCCCTTCGGTAATCAGCCGCGCCAGTGCATCGCGCACCGGCGAACGCGACAGACCGAACTGCGTCGCCAGCGACACCTCGTCCAGCGGCACACCGGGTTTGAGCTTCAGGGTCAGGATCTGCTTGCGCAACTCCTCATAGATATAACGGCCGCCGTGGCGCTTGGCGCCGGCGGCCGGTTCGGTCGTGTCTTTACTCATCCAGGTCGGTTCTCGGCAATACGGTTCCAGGCGTTTTATTGGTTTTCAGTGCTGTGCATAAGGTCGGTGATGGTACACCGTCAGAACCCATCGCCCCATGTATCGCTGAGCATGAAACCTGCCGCCAGCGGGTCATCCGGGTCGACGCCGATCTGGTGCAAGCCGTACACCCACGCCCGGCCAGTGATACGTGGCAGCACCGCCGCACGCCCGCCGACATCGGTGTGGCCGAGCAACTGCACCTGAAACTCACCGTTGATGGTCGAGCGCGAGGTCAGTTGATCGCCCACCTGCACCCAGTCACGCGCCGCCAGGGTCGCAAGATTCGCCGAGCTGCCGGTGCCGCACGGCGAGCGGTCGACGCGTCCCGGTGGCAGCGTGGTGCAGGTCTGGTAAGTGCGGGCGTCCAGGCGGTGGCGAAACATCACATAGGCCACCTCGTTGATCGCCGGCAGCAGCGGGTGTTGCACCTTGATCTGGGCGTTGATCACCGCGCGCAGCGCCACGCCGGCATCGGCCAGGGCACGGGCGTTTTGCGGGGCGATGCTCAGGCCGGTCTGTTCGACGTCGATCAGCGCGTAGTACACCCCGCCAAAGGCGATGTCGGCCTTGATCGGGCCAAACTGTGCAGTGTCGATCACCACGTCCAGTTGCTCGACGAACGCCGGCACCATGTCCAGCGACACGCTCAGGCAGCGCCCGTCTTCACAACGGGCGCGAGCGGTGACCAGCCCGGCCGGGGTGTCGAGTACCACAGTGGTTTCGGGTTCAAGCATCGGCAGCATGCCCAGTTCCAGCAAGGCGGTGACCACACAAATGCAGTTGCTGCCCGACATCGGGTGGGCCTTGTCGGCCTGCAACACGATAAAGCCGGCCTGCGCCTCCGAGCGGGTTGGCGGCAGCAGCAGGTTGACCGACATTTGCAGGCAGCCGCGCGGCTCCAGTACGACCAGACGGCGCAAGCTGTCGTCGACTTCGTTGATGTAGTTCATCTTGTCGAGCATGGTCTCGCCGGGGATGCCAACAACCCCGCCAGTGATGACCTTGCCGACCTCGCCTTCGCAATGCACGTCGACCAGTTGCAGCGTTTTCTTCCAGCGCATGGTGTGCCCTTTATTTGATGTACCAGCCCCACGGCTGCTGGCTGTCGTAGCGAGTGATCTGCTTGGTTTCCAGATAGTTGTTCAACCCCCACTCGCCCAGCTCGCGGCCGATACCGCTCTGTTTGTAGCCGCCCCACGGTGCCTCGGTGAAGGTCGGCTGCGAGCAGTTGATCCAGACGATACCGGCACGCAGCTTGCGCGCCACCCGTTCGGCGCGGGGCAGGTCCTGGGACATCACCGCCGCCGCCAGGCCGAAGCGTGAGTCGTTGGCACTGCGCAGCGCCTCGGCCTCGTCATCGAATGGGCGGATGCACACCACCGGACCAAAGATTTCTTCGTTCCAGATCCAGCTGTCTTGCGGCACATCGGCAAAGATCGCCGGCGTCAGGAAATAGCCTTTATCGACATGCACAGGCCGGGTGCCGCCGCTGATCAACCTGGCGCCTTCGGCACGGCCACGGGCGATGGCTTCCAGCACCTTGTCGTACTGGCCACGGCTGACCAGCGGGCCGAGCAACACGCCGTCTTCCAGACCGTTGCCGATGCTCAGCCGTTGGGTCTGTTCAACCAGCCGCTTGAGCAGCGGCTCGTACAGGTCACGCTGCACCAGAATCCGCGAAGTCGCCGAACAGACCTGGCCCTGGTTCCAGAAGATGCCGAACATGATCCACTCGACCGCCGCTTCGATATCGGCGTCGTCGAAGATGATGAACGGCGACTTGCCGCCCAGCTCCAGGCTGATGTTTTTGATGTCTTTGGCGGCGGCCTGCATGATCCGGCTGCCGGTCGGTACGCTGCCGGTAAAGGCCAGCTTGTCGATACCAGAATGTTCGCTCAAAGGTGCGCCAGCGTCAGGGCCGAAACCGGTCACCACGTTAAGCACGCCAGCGGGCAAGCCGGCCTGGTCGGCAATGTCGGCCAGCTCCAGCGCGGTCAGCGGGGTCAGCTCCGACGGTTTGAGGACCATGGTGCAGCCGGCCGCCAGCGCCGGCGCGACCTTCCAGGCGGCCATCAGCATCGGGAAATTCCACGGGATGATCGCACCGGCCACGCCGATGGGCTCCTTGCGCGCCAGCGAACTGAAACGCTCGTCGCTCAGGGCCACCGGTTGCTCGCGCAGTGCGTCGAGGCCTTCGGCGAGGGTGGCGTAATAGTCGAAGCAGCCTGCGGTGTCGGCGATGTCCCACTGCGCTTCCGGCAACGGCTTGCCGTTGTCGCGCACTTCCAGCTCGGCCAGATGATCCTGGCGTTCACGGATACCGTTGGCGATGGCGCGCAGCACCTTCGCCCGCTCGCTGCCCGGCAGACCTGGCCACGGGCCTTCATCGAAGGCACGGCGGGCGGCCTTGACCGCCAGGTCGACATCTTCGGCAGTGGCGGCGGCCACCTGGGTGATGGTCGCTTCGTTGCTCGGATCGACCGTATCGAACAGGCCGCCGCGCTGGGCACGGACCCATTGGCCGTCGATATACAGTTGCTCGTAGGTTTTCATGCGGACTCTCCAAAAAGGGCAAAGCGCTTGGCGCTGAACGGGGTCAGGTCCTGGGCCGGCGTGCGGCCGGCGACGAGGTCGCTGATCAGTCGCCCGGTGGTGGCGCCCAGGGTCAGGCCGAGCTGGCCGTGGCCGAAGGCCAGATAGACGTTGGTCAGTGTGCTGGCGCGGTCGATGACCGGCTTGGTGTCGGGCAAAAACGGCCGGTAGCCGACACCGAATTCGAGGTTGTCGGTGCGCAGTTGCGGCAAAATCCGCCGCGCCTTGTCGAGGATGATCTGTGCGCGTTTGTAGTTGGGCTCGGCCCCTTGAGCTGCGAACTCGATGGTGCCGCCGATCTGCAGGCCACGGGTCATGGGGCTCAGGCAGAATCCGCCGTCGGCGTAGATCACAGAATGGCGCAGCTCCACCGCAGGCTCTGGCAGCAGCGTCTGGTAGCCGGCGATACCGGTCAACGGAATGCTCAGGCCCAACTGGCTGAAGAAGCGCCGCGAGCCGGTGCCGGCGGCCACGACCACATGGTCGGCGGGCAGGCGCTCGCCGCTGTCGAGGGTCACGCCACTGGCGCGGCCTGAATGTTTGTCGATGAACTTGACCTGATCACGCCGGCGCACGCCGCCCTGATCGAGAAAGCTTTGGGTCAGGGCCGCGATAAAACCCTTGGTGTCGCTGACTGCACGCCAGTCGGGAAACAACAAGCCATGGCTGAACTTGCCGGCCAGGGCCGGCTCCAGATCGGCAATCGCATCACGATCTAGCTCTTCGGCCTTGAAGCCCAGCGAAGCCCGCAGCTCCAGGTGCGGCCGCTCATGGGCAAGGCCCGCGGCGGTGTCGAACAGCTCAAGAATCGGCCGCTCACCGAGCAACGTCTTGTCGGCGCAGGCCGCCAGCAGCGGCGCAAAATCTTCGTAGACGTGCGGGGTCAGGGTCGCCATCTCGCGGGCAATCTGCTCGATGCGCGACTGCCGCGCGCAAGCCACGAAGCGCAAGAACCACGGCAAAATGCCAGGCAGCGCCGAGGGACGCAGGGCCAGCGGGCCTTTCTGGTCGAGCAGCCAGCCGGGGACTTTTTTCAGGATGCCGGGCTTGGACAGCGGGATGACTTCGCTGACCGCCATCTGCCCGCAGCTCCACTTGGCGGTGCTGTCGCCAGGGGCCGCAGGGTCGATCAGGGTCACGGCCAGGCCTTCACGTTGCAGGTACAACGCACAGCAGACACCGACGATGCCGCCGCCGACGACCAGGGCTTTTTGTTGCGATGCCGATTCAGCGGTGATGGGCTGCGCAGTGGTCATGCCGAAATCTCTTTTCCAGTCACTGGGGGTTGAATAGTCTTGCAGAGAAAAGCCGTCCCACCAGGGCTGGCTGTCGTCGACCTCGAAACTGGCGCGCCCGGTGATCCAGGCGCGGCCTTCGATGCTCGGGCGCACGGCCGCCTGGCCGTTGTGCAGTTGCAGCGTTTGTTCGGCGCGCCCGATGAAATAGCTGCCGATCAGGCTTTCATGCCGATAGGCCTCACCCTGCCCCAGCCAGCCACGGGCAAAACGCTGCGCCACGCGGGCCGAGCTGCCGGTGCCGCACGGTGAACGGTCGATCAGGCTTGTACCTGCGATGACCACCGCGCGGCCTTGCGATTCGCCGGACAACGGCTGGCCGGTCCACATGCAGTGGTTGACGCCACGGATGCTCGGGTTTTCCGGGTGCACCACTTCAAGCGTGCGGTTGATCAGGTCCTGCATCTGCCGGCCCCACTCCAGCAGTTGCTGGGGGGTGAAGTGTTCGCAACCAGGGTAATTGGGCTGTACCTCGATGATCGGATAGAAATTGCCGCCGTAGGCGATATCGACCTTGAGCTGACCCAACGGCGGAAAGTCGATCACTACGTCGCGGTGCAGCAAAAAGCCCGGCACATTGGTGAAGCGCACCGAACTGACCTTGTCGCCGTCCTGGGTATAGGTGGCGTGAATCTGCCCGGCGGGCACATCGACCACCACCCGACCCGGCGTTTTCGGGGTGATCAGGCCGGCTTCCAGGGCAAAGGTGATCGAGCCCAATGTGGCGTGGCCACACATCGGCAGGCAGCCGGAGGTTTCGATAAACAGCAGGCTGAAATCGCTGTCGGCGTGCAGCGGTGGATAAAACAGCGTGCCGGACATGTGCGAGTGGCCGCGCGGCTCAAGCATCAGCGCGCGGCGCACCCAGTCAAATTGCGCGATGAACTGTTCACGACGCTCGCTCATGGTTGCGCCGCGCAGTTGCGGGGCGCCGTCGATGACCATGCGCACCGGCATGCCTTCGGTATGGCCTTCGATACTGATGAAACGATGCGTGGTCATGGGGAACTCCCTGGAAAATATTGAGCTTGTCACTCTGCGCGTAGGACCGGCTTTAGCCGGGAAAGGCGCGATACCGTGTTGAGCCCTTCGCTGCTAAAGCAGCTCCTACGACGCGTGGTATCAGCGAGACCGTGCAGGATCAGCGTTGCACGGCTTCGTACAGTTTGCGCAGTTCGGCTTTTTCGTCGTCGGTCAGCGGCAGCAACGGGGCGCGGGCGTTGCCGGCCTTGAAGCCTGCCAGTTCGGTGCCGTACTTGACCTTCTGCACGAACTTGCCGCTTTCCAGGTTGGCCATCAGCGGGAACAGCGAGCGCATCACGTTCTGCGCGCCGGCCAGGTCGCCTGCGCTGAATTTGTTGTAGAAGTCCACGACCGCCTCGGGAAAGATGTTGGCCGGGCCGCAGATCCAGCTGGTCGCGCCCCACAGGAAGAAATCCAGCGCCTGGTCGTCGGAGCCGCACGACAGCTGGACCTTGCCCTTGTAGTTCTCGCCGATCTCGATGGCGCGCAGCAGGTTGCCGCTGCTTTCCTTGATGGCGATGACCTGCGGGTGATCCTTGAGTGCGTCGACCACGCCCATGCCGACCTCGACGTTGGTGCGCACCGGGTAGTTGTAGAGCACCAGATTGATACCCGGAAAGGTGTCGAGAATGGTCTGGTAGTGGCTGAGCAGTTCTTCCTGAGACGGCAGCGCGTAATACGGCGGGGCGATCAGCAGGTTGCTGTAGCCGGCATCGACGGTCTGTTGCACCTGCTCCAGCACTTCGCGGGTGCTGGAGCCGTTGGCGCCGGCGATCAGCGTGCCGCGATTGCCAACCACGGCTTTGAAGGTCGCCAGAATCTCGCGGCGCTCGGCGTTGTTCAGTGCGTAGTATTCGCCCGTCGAGCCCAGCGGCACGAAGCCGCTGACACCGGCCTTGAGCTGGTGCTCGATGATATTGGCCAGGGTGTCGTGGTTGACGTTGCCGTTGTCATCGAACGGGGTGACGACGGCGGGCAGGATACCTTTGAGTTCAAGCATGGAATGTCTCCGAAGTAGCTGGGATGGATTGGGGTCAGTACGCATAGCGACGTAACATCCGCGCCTCGACCACACCGACCAGACGGGTCAGCGGGAACGCCACGAGGAAGTAGATAACCGCCACCGCCGAGAGAAACTCGACCGGGCGGGCGGTGCTGTTGGAGATGTTCTGGCCGACGAACATCAGGTCGGCGACACCGACCGACGAAATCAGCGCGCTTTCCTTGAACAGCGAGACCACGTTCGAGAGCAGCGGCGGCACGCTGCGTAACAACGCCTGCGGGAACACCACGAACAGGGTCTTGTTCCACGAGGCCAGGCCCAGCGCCACGCAGGCATCGTGCTGTTCGCCGGGAATCGACTTGAGCGCGCCACGAAAGGTCTCGCTAGTGATCGCCGCCATGAACAGGGTCAGCGCCAGCAGCACCGACACGTACGGCGGCACATCCAGGCCGAACACCACCGGGAAACAGAAGAAAATCCAGAACAGCTGAATCAGCAACGGCGTGCCACGAAACAGCTCGACATACAGGCCCACCGGCACACTCAGCCAGCGCTTGCCAGAGGTGCGCAACAGGCTCAGGAAAAAGCCCAGCACACTGCCCAGCAACGCACAGCCCACGGTGAACGCCAGGGTCAGGCCCAGGCCCTGCAACAGCGGCTGCCAGTAGGAAAACACCACGGAAAAGTCGAGATTCATACGGGTGATCAGCGCGCGTGCGCTGCCTCCTGACGGCGTTCCAGCCACTGCACCAGTTGAGCGATGGGCAGCGACATGACGAAGTAGATGAGGGCAATCAGCGTGTAGGTTTCCAGCGGCCGATAGGCTTCGGTGGCGATGCTCTTGCCGACGTACATCAGGTCGGCCACGGCCACGATGGCCACCAGCGCGCTCTGTTGCAGGATCGAAATACCGTTGGTCATCAGCACCGGCACGGCACTGCGCAAGGCTTGGGGCAAAATCACGTACAGCGTGCGCTGCCAGGGCCGCAGGCCCAGCGCGACGCAGGCATCCATGTGTTCGCGCGGCACGGCCTGCACGCCGGCGCGGTAGGCTTCGGCATTGAAGGCGGTGAGGTTCAGGCCCAGCGCCAGCACGCCCATGGTGATCGGGCCGATGAACACGTCGAACAGCATCGGCACGCAATAGAAGAACCAGACAATCTGCAGCAGCACCGGCGTGCAACGAAAGAACTCGATGAACAACTGCGCCGGCCAGCGGATGAAAAACCAGCGGCTGAGGGTCATCAGGCACAGGCCGAAACCGCACACCAGCCCCACCACATTGGCGGCCAGGGCCAGTTGCAGCGTGACTTTGAGGCCGTCCCACAAGGTGCCGACATTGCCGTTGAGAAAGCCGAAATCGAACGTGTAATCCATGACGGCCTCCTCAGTCCAGGTGCAAAACTTTTTCCAGAAACTCGCGGGTTCGCGGTTCTTTGGGCTGGGTGAACAGCTGTTGCGGATGGCCCTGCTCGACCACCCGGCCGTTGGCACAGAACACCACGCGGGTCGCGATATGCCGGGCAAAGTGCATGTCGTGGGTGACGATGATCATCGCCATCTTCTGCTCGGCCAGTTGCAGCATCACGTTCTGCACCTCGATGACCATTTCCGGGTCCAGTGCCGAAGTGACTTCGTCGAACAGCATCAGCCTGGGTTCGAGCATCAGGGCACGGGCAATCGCCACGCGCTGCTTCTGGCCGCCGGACAACTGGCTGGGGTAGGCGTTGAGCTTGCTTTCCAGGCCCAGCCGCGCCAGCAACTGGCGAGCCTTTTCAGTCGCCTGCGCACGTGACAGGCCGTGGACTTTCATCGGCGCCAGGATCAGGTTGCCGAGGATCGACAGGTGCGGGAACAGCGTATAGTGCTGGAACACCATGCCGACTTGAGTCTGCAACGCAGTATTGGTGGGCTTGCCGTCACCGCGCCGGGCATTGCCGTCTATATACGGCTTGCCCTGAAAACTGATGGTGCCGGCCTGAATGCTTTCCAGCCCCATCATGACCCGCAGCAACGAGCTCTTGCCGCTGCCGCTGGGGCCAATGATCACCAGCCGGTCATCGGCACGCATGTCCAGGTCCATGTGGTCCATGACCACCAGGTTCTCGCCGTACGATTTGCACACATCGCGCAACTGAATGAATGCGTCTGACGGCGCCGTTTCGCGGGCGAGCGACGGCCGTGGCGGCACTGCCGCGAGAGGGGAAGCTGTCATCGAGGATTCTCCGGGCCCGCGCAGGCTGTGCTGCGCGGGCCAGCATCGGCAGGATTACTGAGCGGGTTTCTCGGCGTTGGCCAGCTGCGAGGCCTTGTCGACCAGAGCGTCGATCTCGCCGGTCTCGCGCCGCTGCGTGAGGTAGATGTTCAGCACCTGCAGATCGGCGCTGCTGATGTCGCGGCGCACACCGAACGACACGCCCTGCTTGGCCAGCGCCGGTTTGGGCAATACCTCTTTGGTCCAGTCCGGGTTGGCGACAGCGAACAGGTGGTTGGTGTCGCTGGCATCGACCAGCACGTCGGCGCGCTTGGACATCACCGCCAGACGCGCCTCGTCCATGCCCGGCAGGCGCATGACCTTGCCGTTCTTGACCACCGCACTGATGGCCTTGTCCTGCGCGGTGCCGGACATCACGGCAAAGGTCACCCCTTCCTTGTCGTAGTCGGCAATCGACTGACCGGCCTCGGCGAATTTGGGGTTGCTCTTGTGGGTCAGCAGCGACACCTGATAGTCGGTGGCCGGCACTGTGAAGCCCACCGCCAGTGCCCGCTCGGGGGTCTGGTTCAGGGCCATGGCCAGGTCCCATTTGCCGCCTTGCAGGCCAGCCACCAGGTTGTCCCAGTTGGTGTCGACGAACTCGACCTTGACCTTCAGCACCTTCTCGCCGAAGTCGCGGCACAGGTCGACGAAGTAGCCGCTGTAATCCCCGGAGCGCGCATCGCGCATCACATAAGGCGCCGCTACCGCTGCGCCGCAGCGCAGCACGCCGGCCTTCTGCACATCTTTCCAGAGCGAACCGTCGGCCGCCTGGGCCGGAACCTGAGACAGCAACGCGCCGATGGCGGATGCACAGACCAGCATTTTGCGAATGGAGCCAGGAAGCAACCGAACCATTTTGACCTCTCCGATATTTCGTTCTTGTAGGCAGGAAGGTACAAATCAAATTACGTGTGCGCCGTCATGTGTGCAGCGCTGTATGCAGATTAGATTTGAACGAAACGAACTGTCAACAAGGCTCGTTGAAATTTTATTGGTCGCGCAGAAATCTCGTAGGAGCGGCTTCAGCCGCGAAGCAAGCACCACGATCTGTGCCCATTCGCGGCTAAAGCCGCTCCTACGAAAGCTTGAAAAATCAGAAATCGTTGTGCTGGAGGGCTTCGAGGAAATGCTCGACGATCAGGCTCGACCGCCTTCCACGGGCGGTGACAATCGCCAGCGGCGCGTCGAAAAACAGTCGTTGCGGGGCGATGGCCTTGAGCACGCCTTTCTCCACCCAGCCCGCCGCATAGTGATCCGGCAAGAAGCCGATGTAGCTGCCGGTCAGGATCAGAAACGCGATGCCTTCGCGGTCGGTGGCCGTGGCCGCGCATTCGAATAACTGGTGCAAACCAATGGCTTCAGCGGTCATGCGGTAGCTGGGCATCACCGCGTCGGCATTGCGCAACTCTTCGTTGCTCAAGCCTTCGGCGTGCTCGAACAACGGGTGGCCGGCGCAGCAGTACAGGTAACTGCGTTCTTCGTAGAGCAGGCTGTACTCCAGCCCGGACAACGGCGTGATCAGCGGGATGGCGCCGACATGCAAGCGCCCGTCGAGCAAGCCGCGCTCGATCTCGCCGGGGGTGCTCATGCTCAGGTTCACCGTCACCCCGTCGCCCTGCTCGCGTAACGACGCCAGTGCGCGGGTGATGCGCATTTTCGGCTGGGTCACCAGATTGCTCATCAGCCCGATATTCAGGTCGCCGCGCAACTGGCTGTGCAACTGGTTGACCTCGCTGCGAAAGCCTTCGATGGCCGCCAGCACCGCCTCGCCTGAACGCAAGACTTCACGGCCCTGATCGGTCAGCGCAAAGCCGGCCCGGCCGCGCTGACACAGGCGCATCCCCAGGCGTTTCTCCAGGTCACTCATGTGCAGGCTGATCGCCGAACGGCTGATGCCCAGGGTACTTTCGGCCGCCGAAAAACTGCCGCACTGCACCACGGTCTTGAACAGGCGCAGCAGGCGCAGATCGAAATCGCTGACCTGGGTGAGCACCGGCTTTTTGGAGGACGACATAGGTGAGCCAATCCATAACTTAACTTGAGAAGATATAGATTTAACTCACCCATCCTGTAGGTACAAGCTGTGGTCATCCACCACCACAAGGATTGGCGTCATGAATCAGGCCCTGCAGCACCCCCCTTCGCTGGCCAGCCAGCTCAATCTGGAATCCCACTGGCTGCCCTTCTCCGCCAATCGCAACTTCAAGCGCGACCCGCGTTTGATCGTCGCGGCCGAAGGCAGCTGGCTGACCGACGATCAGGGCCGTCGCATTTATGACAGCCTGTCGGGGTTGTGGACCTGCGGTGCCGGGCACTCGCGCAAGGAAATCCAGGAAGCGGTGGCCAAACAACTGGGCACCCTGGACTACTCGCCAGGCTTTCAATACGCCCACCCGCTGTCGTTCCAGCTGGCCGAGAAAATCACCAGCCTGACGCCCGCCGGCCTCGATCATGTGTTCTTCACCGGCTCCGGCTCGGAAAGCGCCGACACCTCGGTCAAGCTGGCGCGCGCTTACTGGCGCATCAAGGGCCAGGGCCAGAAAACCAAGCTGATCGGCCGCGCCCGTGGCTACCATGGTGTGAACATCGCCGGCACCGCACTGGGCGGCATCAATGGCAACCGCAAGGCCTACGGCCAGTTGATGGACGTCGACCACCTGCCGCACACCCTGCAACCGGACCTGGCCTTCACCAAGGGCGCAGCCGAAACCGGCGGCGTGGCGCTGGCCAACGAACTGCTCAAGCTGATCGAGCTGCATGACGCCTCGAACATTGCCGCCGTGATCGTCGAGCCGATGTCCGGTTCGGCGGGCGTGATCGTGCCGCCGGTCGGCTATCTCAAGCGCCTGCGCGAAATCTGCGACCAGCACAACATCCTGCTGATCTTCGACGAAGTGATCACCGCCTTTGGCCGCATGGGCAAATGGACCGGCGCCGAGTACTTCGGTGTGACGCCGGACATCATGAACGTGGCCAAACAAGTCACCAACGGCGCGATCCCGATGGGCGCCGTGGTCGCCAGTCGCGAGATCTACCAGACCTTCATGAACCAGTCGCTGCCCGAGCACGCGGTCGAGTTCACCCACGGCTACACCTACTCGGCGCACCCGGTGGCGTGCGCCGCAGGCCTGGCATCGCTGGCGCTGCTGGAAAAAGAAAACCTGGTGCAGCAATCGGCCGAGCTGGCGCCGTATTTCGAAAACGCTATTCACGGCCTCAAGGGCGCCAGACACGTGGTCGACATCCGCAACTGCGGCCTGGCCGGCGCGTTGCAGATCGCTCCGCGTGACGGCGACCCGACCATCCGCCCGTTCGAGGCCGGCATGGCCCTGTGGAAAGCCGGTTTCTATGTGCGCTTTGGCGGCGACACCCTGCAATTCGGGCCAACCTTCAATGCCAAACCACAAGACCTGGACCGCGTGTTCGACGCAGTCGGCCAGGCTCTGCAAGGCGTCGACTGATGAGCCAGCGCCCACAGGCTGTCGCCACCGTACAAGTCGACAACGATGAAGTGATCGTCACCGAATGGCGCTTTGCGCCCGGTGCCGAGACCGGCCAGCACCGCCACGGCCGTGACTATGTGGTGGTGCCGATGACCAACGGCACGCTGTTGCTGGAAACCCCAGAGGGCGACAAACACGCCCCTCTGGTGGCCGGCCAGAGCTACTTTCGCAAGGCTGGCGTTGAGCACAACGTGATCAACGCCAGCGATCACGAAGTGGTCTTCGTCGAAACCGAACTCAAATAAAGCATTACCGGAGCCCCACTCATGAGCACCATTGCACACCTGATCAACGGCGAGTACGTCGCTGACAACAGCCGTACCGCCGACGTGTTCAACCCGTCGACCGGTCAGGTCATCCGTAAAGTCAGCCTGGCCAGCCGCGCCACCGTGCAGCAGGCCATCGATGCCGCCCAGGCCGCCTTCCCGGCCTGGCGCAACACGCCACCGGGCAAGCGCGCGCAAGTGATGTTTCGTTTCAAGCAACTGCTGGAAGCCAACGAAGGGCGCATCGCCCAGTTGATCAGCGAAGAGCACGGCAAGACCCTGGAAGACGCCGCCGGCGAACTGAAACGCGGCATCGAGAACGTCGAGTTCGCCACCGCCGCACCCGAGATTCTCAAGGGCGATTACAGCCGCAACGTCGGCCCCAACATCGACGCCTGGACCGACCTGCAACCGATCGGTGTGGTCGCCGGCATCACCCCGTTCAACTTCCCGGCCATGGTGCCGCTGTGGATGTACCCGCTGGCCATCGCCTGCGGCAACTGCTTCATCCTCAAGCCGTCCGAACGTGACCCCAGCTCGACCCTGCTTATCGCCGAACTGCTGCACGAAGCCGGCCTGCCCAAAGGCGTGCTCAACGTGGTGCACGGTGACAAGGAAGCGGTGGATGCACTGATCGAGGCCCCTGAGGTCAAGGCCCTGAGCTTCGTCGGCTCGACGCCGATTGCCGAATACATCTATGCCGAAGGCACCAAACGCGGCAAGCGCGTACAGGCCCTGGGCGGCGCGAAAAACCACGCGGTGCTGATGCCCGACGCCGAACTGGACAACGCGGTCAGCGCACTGATGGGCGCCGCCTACGGTTCGTGTGGCGAGCGCTGCATGGCCATCTCGGTGGCGGTGTGTGTCGGTGATCAGGTAGCTGATGCGCTGGTACAAAAACTGGTGCCACAGATCAAGGCCCTGAAAATTGGCGCCGGCACGGCCTGCGGCCTGGACATGGGTCCACTGGTCACTGCAGCAGCCAAGGAAAAAGTGCTCGGCTATATCGACGACGGTCACGCGAGTGGCGCTGAGCTGGTGGTCGACGGTCGCGACCTGAGCGTGCCGGGCCACGAGAACGGCTTCTTTGTCGGCGGCACGCTGTTCGACCGCGTGAGCCCGGAGATGCGCATCTATAGGGAAGAGATCTTCGGCCCTGTACTCTGCGTCGTGCGGGTAGGCAGCCTGGAAGAAGCCATCGCCCTGATCAACGCCCACGAATACGGCAACGGCACCTGCATCTTCACCCGCGACGGCGAATCGGCGCGGCTGTTCTGCGACGAGATCGAAGTCGGCATGGTCGGCGTCAACGTACCGCTGCCCGTGCCGGTCAGCTACCACAGCTTCGGCGGCTGGAAGCGTTCGCTGTTCGGCGATTTGCACGCCTACGGCCCGGATGGCGTGCGCTTTTATACGCGCAAGAAGGCTGTGACCCAGCGCTGGCCGAAACGAACCAGTCATGAGGCTTCGCAGTTCGCGTTCCCGAGTTTGTAAGCGGGAGTGGTCAATCAAAAAGAGCGCCCCTCGGAGTAATGCCGATCAGTTAAGGCGGTTTTCGCCAGTTTTAAGACTGGCGCTGTGTTTGTAGGAGGGAGCTCTGCTCGCGATGAGGCCAGTAAAACCGGCACATTTGTAGCGGCTGTACCACAGCATTCGCCAGCAGAGCTGCCTCCTACAAGTGCGTGCCGAAGCCTAACTGATCGGCATTACCCCCCGAGGGCGCTCTTTTTGTTTGTGGCGACAGACGACAAAACCGGCTCAGGGAACCCAAAACACCCGCGCGACTCCAAGCAGCACACTCCCCCCTTGCCTGGAGGCACACATGTTCAGCCTCGTCGCGCGCTTGAGGGCCTGGCTGGAGCGGTCATTCGATCGACCCCGCCCAGCCGATGAAGGCCGCGGCCTGCTCGAACCCTGGCGGCTCATGCCGCCGGCCCTGGCGCCTCTGGAAGACACCAGGACTGAACTGTCAGCGCGTTATCAGGCGTTCATTGACTCGGGGGTTTCACCAGACCAGGCGTGCTGGGTTACCGAAGGCCAGCAACTGGCGCTCGACCTGCATGCCCACGCGGTCAATCTCAGTTACTCCAAAGCCTATGAAAATTCCTTTGATATCTATTGGCTCATGCAGGGCGCCGCGACGGTTTCACTGTGGGTGACAGGCTCGCATTCAGCCGAGTTTCAGGGTTACCACAAGGATGTTCATTTCTATGAAAACTCAGGGATGTTCGCCGATCAGGTGCGGCTGTTCGATCACTATGTGACCCGGCAGGCAGGCCCTCAGTTGGCTGACATCGATGAATTGCTCAGCTACCTGCCGCGCCTGTACCCCAACGGCGTTGCCATCAAGACGTCATTCTTTACGGCGGATAGTGAGTGGCCCAGCTACGTCGAGGTCGTCAATGCGTTCTACACGGCGGCAGGCCAGGATTGCTGGACGGATTTCGAGTACGACATGCAACGTACCGGTGAAAAGCTGCGCGATGCCGAGCATGTGGCCAATGCCTCGTTGCTCGAGATCAAGACCTTGCTGACCTGGTGCGTACGTGGCGAGCGCTTTTGTGATGGTCACCACGGTTCGATGATCGAAAAAGGCTACATCCTTCACCTGCTCAGGCGCCTGGCCGTATTGCGTCAGGAAACACCGGCTACCCATCCGTCTTTACCTTCTTGAAAGGGTCTTACATGTCCATCGTCGATGAATACCTTACCGGCCTGATCCCGCTATTGGCCGCAGAAGACCAGGAGCAATTGAAGCGCGCGCATGGCGCCTCGCAGGCCGATCTGCAAAAGCTTACTGAACGTTATCCACAGGCCCCGGCCAGCCTGCTGGAACTGCTGGCGCGGATCGACGGTACGCACTTTCGCCAATACCCGGTCGGTGAGGAGGTCCTGGTGCTGATGCTGGGCTCGGATGTGTTCGAGTACCCGTACTACCTGAGCTCTGTAGAACAGATTCTCAAGGAAGCAGAGGAATACAACGACAGCATTGCCCAGGTGTACGGCGATTACCTGGAAGAAGACCCGGAACTGATCGGCGCCGGCATCGACGGCACGCTGGGCATGGGCCAGCGCCTGTGTTTTTCCCAGTGCATGAACAACGGCGGCACGTCACGGCTGTATCTGGACTTCAACCCGGCAGCGGGCGGTACGGTCGGGCAAGTGGTGCGCTACCTGCACGACCCGGACAGCTACAAGGTGATTGCCGCCAGCTTCGATGAATACCTGCGCCAGCTGATCGACCATGGCTATGAGTTTATTGTCGATTACGACTGAGGGCTGTGGATAACCGCCTCTACAAATCGATCACCAGGTCCGAGGTCGGGCGGCTGCAGCACAGCAGACGCAGGCCGCGGTCGATTTCGCGTTGGCGGATACCGCCGTTGTGGTTCATCTCGACCGTGCCTTCCAGCAAGGCGGTCTTGCAGGTGCCGCACACGCCCTGGCTACAGGACGATGACACCACCGCACCGGCTTTTTTCGCCGCCGACAGCACGGTCTGGCCGGCCGTCATGCTGAAGGTCTTGCCGCTGCGCGCCAGCCTGACCGTGAAGGTGTCCTGCCCGGCGCCTGCACCGGCCGGCAGTTCGGTCGGGGTTTCACCTTCGGCCGTGCCGATGTCGAAGCTTTCGTTATGAAAATGCGCCATATCGAAGCCGCCGCTTTGCAGCAGATTCTGCACCGCGTTCATATAGCCCTGCGGGCCACAGGTGAAGACCTCGCGCTGCAAAAAGTCCGGTACCCGCGCCTGTAGCAGTTCCAGGTTCAGCCGGCCGATGTGGCCCTGCCAGTCCGGCTCGTCGCCCAGCCCCTCACAAATATTGATGACCCGCACATTGGCCCGTGAGGCGGCAAGCAGGGCCAGTTCGTCGCGAAACACGATGTCTTTGGGCGTTCGCGCGCAGTGGACAAAAACGATATCCATGTCGGCAAACAGGTCGGTGCTGGCGCGGGTCATCGATGCCAGCGGCGTGACGCCAGAGCCTGCCGACAGATACAACACCCTGGCCGACGGCTTCGATACCGGGGTGAAATTGCCCGCCGGGCCTGTGGCCAACAGCCGGTCGCCGGCACGCAGGTTGTCGTGCAACCAGTTGGACACCGGCCCGCCCGGCACCCGTTTGACCGTAATGGCAAAGCTGAATGGCCGGGTCGGCGATGAAGACAGCGTGTAGCAGCGTGACACCGACTGGCCATTGATCACCGGCGAAACCGTGAGGAACTGGCCCGGTTCGAAGCTGACGGCGGTCAAATCCGGGCACTGAAAGACAAAGGTCTTCACGTCATGGGTTTCGTCCTGCACCGCGCAGCAGTGCAGCAATTTCTGCTCGCCGCTGGGCCACGGGGCCCCGAACGCGCTCCAGTGCTCTGGGTCGGTAAAACGTACGGGGCGGGTCTTTTCAAATGCACTCATGACCGCACCTCACACGCCGTGTGCTTGCAGACGGGCGTCGTACCAGCTCAGGAACTGATCGACATAAGACTCGGTAAAGGCCGAATACTGTCCCGGAATATAGGCCGGGTCCTGAGTGCCGGTGTGGGTGATACCCACCAGATCGGCGTCCTGCTGGTTGGTCGCGGTCCAGACTTCGGTGAGGGTCTTGAGGTCGTAATCGACGCCTTCGATGGCATCGGCATGCACCAGCCATTTGCTGCGCACCAGGGTCCGGTCCGGCGCCAGCGGGATGATGTACGAGATCACCGCGTGATCGCTCATGATGTGGGTCCACGAGTTATGGGTCCACATATGCATATCGCCTAGATCGCGGCGAATCAGGTCGCCGAGCAGTTTCTTGCTGGCCACCTGCGTGGTCAGGGTCTGCGATTCGCCGTGGCCTGCAATCACCAGACGCTGGCTGCGGAACTGGGTCACCGCGTCAGTGCCCAGATGCTCGACGGCATCGCAGATAAACCCTTGGCTTTCCCAGTCGGCCTTGGTGTCGGCGTTGAGTTTGTAATAGTCGTCCAGCGCCTTTAGTGACTCTTCACTCAGGCCCTCAAGGCAGAAACCGAAGTCCTCGGGCAAAAACGAAGCGGTCAGTTCCGGGTGGGTGCCCGCGCAGTGGTAACACTCGCGGTTGTTCTCCATCACCAGCTTCCAGTTACCGTTCTCGATGATCTCGCTTTCAAAAGCGATTTTGGTGCGCTGCATGTCGTACGGGTCAAAGCGCGGCTGCATGGTCCGCTCAAGCAAGGCAATATCTTGCGGCGCCTCATCGCCCAGGCAGACAAACACATGAGTGCCCACAACCTTGACGTGCACCCGGCTCAGGCTCTTGCAGGTCGCATCGAAGTCCTTGCCCATGTGCGCGGCATGTTTGAGGCTGCCGTCCAGGTCGTAGGTCCATTGGTGATACGGGCACACCAGCATGCCGATGGTCGATTTGCCGGCCGGCTTCAGGCGTGCACCCCGGTGGCGGCAGACATTGCGAAAGGCGCTGACCTGTTCATCGTCGTCG
This sequence comes from Pseudomonas sp. 3A(2025), assembly GCF_054589175.1. NCBI lineage: Bacteria > Pseudomonadati > Pseudomonadota > Gammaproteobacteria > Pseudomonadales > Pseudomonadaceae > Pseudomonas > Pseudomonas sp. 3A(2025). The sequence goes on from NZ_BAAILM010000034.1 coordinate 116,280, forward strand.
CGCAGCAGAATGATCGAGGACTTGCCGATATCAAGGGTCGAAATATCACCCGGCTCGGGTATATCGGCGGTAACGCCGACCAGGATCCAGTGTTTGTTGAAGAACACATCAATGTCGGTTTCAAACACGGACTGGCTGCCAAATAACTCGCCGTTAAAGCCATGGCCCGGTACACGACGTTTCAGAAGTTCACGGTGTTGTTGAAGTACGGCGCTGGTCATTTTTATTTTCCCTCTCAGACAAACATGGCTTACATCGAATAACAATAAGCCGAGTATCTGGAGGGGTCTGAAACCGGTCAACGCGCTTTATTATCCGCCTCGCATCACTTTGAGTTATGCGTGTTGGGTTGTCGCTTGCAACCATTCAACCAACGCCGTGACGGTCGGTGTCACCGGGTGCCCGTTAGGCACGACAAGGTAATGCGACTCTTTGGTTTTGACGGCATACGGCGTCAGGCGTACCAGTTCGCCCGAGGCCAGCAGATGGTCGAGCATGCCGCTCCAGCCCAGCGCAATCCCCTGGCCATACAAGGCCGCCTGAATGGTGTCGGTGTACAGGCTGAAACGCAGGTTGTACTTGCGCCGCGCCGTCGGCCCGTCGAGTTCCTTGAACCACGATTGCCAGGTCATCCAGCCTTCAGAGGTCGGATCGGAATCGATCAGTTCGGCCTGGAACAGCTCTTCAAGCGAGGTCGGCGCATGATGAATCGCCAGCCACGCCGGCGAACACACCGGGAAAACGTCTTCGCCGAACAGCGCAATGGCGGTGCCGTCGTCCCATTTGCCGCTGCCATATCGCACCGACAGGTCGATATCGTGGTGGCGAAGCTCGGAGGTGAACATTTGCGTGGTCAGGCGCAGTTGCAGGTTGGGCTGCAAGAGGCGCAGGCGGCCGAGCCTGGGCAGGATACGAAAGTGCGAGAACGCCGCCGTGGTGGTCAGCACCAGTTCCTGTTCCGCCGCACCGGCGGCGATTTTATCGAAGGCGCCAGCAATTTTCTGCATCGACTCGGCGGTGATGGTAAACAGCACATAGCCTTCGCTGGTCAACTTGATCGAGCGGTGCAGGCGGTGGAATAACTTTACGCCCAGCGCATCCTCCAGCAGTTTGATCTGCTTGCTGACCGCCGCCTGGGTGAGGCCCAGTTCCTGAGCGGCCAGGGTAAAACTGCTCAGCCTGGCCACGGCTTCGAATTCAAGCAAGGCAGTCATCGAGGGAATCAACCGCCGATAACCTTTGACCCGATTGACGACTTCAGCGGCTGGCATAAAAGACCTCTGCCGTTATCTTCTATAAGTAAGTTAATCCGTTACAGTTTTAAAAGGCTATCAAGCGCTCACTGTCGGCACACAAACTACTTATAACAAAACCGCTGTTTTCTTGATGCGGCCACGTCAAACCCGTCATGGCCGAAATCGGTATCCAGTTTCAGGCGCTGGCCAACGCCTGCACCCAGCCCTAGATTTTCACGCAGACAAAAATCGCATTACCGGACACGCCGTCCCACGGGGTGATTTTTTCATAGTCATGCTCGAACAGAGTGACCTCGAACCAGGGCCGCAGCAGCGTCTGTAACTCGACGAAGCTGGCGGCCACCATCGGGTGCTCGTCCTGCCATGACTGGGTCACGCCTTCGCAGGTCTTGTCGATGCGCAGCCGCAACGACTGCCGCTCGCCTTCGCCAGCGTAGTGCCAGGCGGAACCGAAGGCGAAGTCACTGTCGCCGTGGGTGACCGTGTGGCCCACCGCCGAACGGTTGTCGATTTTTTCCTTGTCGACCGAGTTGAAGCAGAACACGCCATTGTCGCCCAGTGCACTGTGCACATTGGCAAAGCAGGCCTTGAGGCGCTGCACATCGGCGTTGTAGTGGATGGAATACAAAAAGCAGGTGATCAGGTCCAGCGGCTCATTGACCGTGAACCCGCCCATGTCCTGGCACATGAAACGCGCCTCGGGACAGCGCTGGGCGGCGATATCGAGCATCGGCTGATGGATATCCAGACCGGCACTGCGATAGCCGAAGTCGAGAAAGTGCCGGATATGCGGCCCGGTGCCACACGCCAGATCAAGATGATTGCGCCCGCCATTGCCGAACAATTGATGCAGCCTGCGGATACTCTGGCTTTGCGCCTGATAGTCGATGTCGGCGCACATCAGGTCGTAGTAGGCAGACAAATCGGTATACAGCGCGTTGGAGGTCATAAGGAACCGGCAGGTTGGGCAAGGGCGTTGGGCGCGGCATCATACCTTACGCGCTGTAAAGATCCGGGAATCGCTCATGAAGTGCGGGACGATCATTCAGATGTTATTAGCTTTTACTCTCTCGGGCGTTTGTGTAGATTGAGCCATGCTGTTGACTCAAGCATCAATCGGAAGGCTCAGGGATCGGCATTCATCTACGGCACCCAGTTCCCCGGATCTTCACATGTCAGAAATGTCCCCTGAAGAGACTGTTCGCGCAGCCCTTCAAATTTCTCACGCCAGACTTCGCAGGCAGCATGAACTGGTCGTCGGTTTTGGCGTCAAGTCACTCAACACCTCCGATCTCGATGAGTTGCTGACGCACGCGTGTTGTACCGCCGCCGACGGTATGCACACACCGTTTGCAAAGGTGTTGAGCTTTATTCCAGAACAGCAGCAGTTTTTGCTTTCCCATGGCGTGGGCTGGGACGAGGGCGACATTGGTTCAGCCTTGATCGGCGCTGATGAGGCCAGTCCTGCCGGCTACGCCTTCATGACCAATCGCCCGGTGATTTCCAATCATCTGGGCCAGGAAAACAGATTCCGCACGCCTTCGCTGCTCAAGAAATACGGGATCAAGAGGGCGATCAACGTGCCTATCCGGGGGACGTCCGCAGCCTTTGGCGTGCTGGAGGCAGACAGCAGCGATGGCGAAGACTTCATTGAAACGGACCTGGTGTTTCTGGAGGGCATCGCCACTATCATTTCGATGTCCATCGAGCGGCTATTGATAAAGTCCGAACGCAAGCAACCGAGCCCTTATTCCGAGAGCGTGCTGAACGCCAGCCCCGACTGCGTCAAGATTCTTTCACCCGGTGGGGAAGTCGAGTTTTTTAACGAAGCGGGACTGTGCCGGATGCAGATCGACAGCCTGGATCAGGTATCGGGCCGGTTGTGGCCAGAGCTCTGGCCCGACGAGTCAAAACAGACCATCCAGCGTGCTATCGAGCGCGCAGGCGCGGGAGAGTCCGTACGGTTCGAGTCTTTCTGCCCGACCGCAAAGGGCGAACCCCGCTGGTGGGATGTCACCGCCTCGCCTATTTATGACAAACAAGGAAACATCGAAAAGATCATTGCGGTTTCACGTGACGTGACCGAGCGCCATAACCATGAGGCCCAATTAGCCTCATTGATTGATGCGCAAAATACCAGACTGACTGAAAGCGATCTGCACCTCGACGAAATCCACCACCGGGTCAAAAATAGCCTGCACTTGGTCAATACGTTGTTACTGCTGCAAGCCAACGTCGCGAACGAAGAATTCGTCAGGCTGCAGTTGCAGACGGCGGCGAACAGGGTGTTGACGATTGCCAATGTGCATGAGCGGCTGTACCACAAGGGCGAGTCGCAAGCACTCAGCGTCACGGCGTATTTGCAATCGCTACTCGGCGACATCAGTGAGGCATTTGGAAATCGCCGGATCGAGCTGGTCGCTGATTCTTTCCCACTGTCGTCGGAAAGAATGGCGCCCCTGGGCCTGGTCATTTCTGAACTCGTGACCAACTCGCTCAAATACGGTAAGGGAACAATCACGGTACAGGTTGAACAGGCCGATGATCACGCCGTCATCATTGTCACCGATGAGGGTGACGGCTTCCCGGACTCTTACCCAAAACCCAGCGGTACAGGCCTGGGCATGCGGCTGGTCCGCAGCTACTCGGGCTACGGCCAACAAGCGATCAGCGTGGATCGCTCCGCAAGGATGAGTACGATACGGGTGCTCTTCAGGCGTTGATTTCCAGTGTGCGCACACCTCCAGAAAACTCATGATATTAAAAGGCAACTCTTGCGCTGCAAGGTGCTCCAACCTTGCACACCCTAACTTCGACACCGCCTCAGAACTGCCTCCGCGATAAGCCGATCGCTTACTTTTCAGCATTCCGGGTTTAACCAATGAACGAGCCAGACCCGTCCACAACGGCATCGAAGATTTCCCGGGTCACCGCCTCGGCGGGGAATGTCACTTATGCAACCGGCCGTAATATTTCAGAGACGGTTGATCGAGCGGCCAAACTGACAGCGCAACGGCTGCACAAGCCCTACTCCATCGAACAGCTGTCTCGCCTTTTGCGCAAGGTTTACAGTTGGCAACGTCGTCAGCGCATTATTGGAAATAATCCGTCATGACTCCTTGTTCCCCTTCGCCGGTCAAATCCGAGATTGCGCGCATGCCCCTTGATCCTGCTGACTCCAATGAGCGTCTTGTTGCACTGCGCAGCTACGGGATTCTCGACACCCCGCACGAATCCGATTTTGATGATCTGGTGGCATTGGCGGCCGACATTTGTGAGGTGCCGATTTCGGTCGTCAACCTGATCGAAGACCATCGCCAGTGGTTTAAAGCCGAGATTGGTCTGGGCATCAGAGAAACGCCGCTGGACGTCTCGATTTGCCGCCACGTGCTTTTGCAGCCTGGGGTCACGATTATTTCCGACCTGCGCAATGATCCGCGAATGTGCGCCAACCCACTGGTGACTGCCGACCCCGGCCTGCGCTTCTATGCCGGTTGCCTGCTGGAAACGCCCGAGGGACATGGCATCGGTACGCTCTGCGTACTGGATAAAACCCCGCGCGTACTGACGAGCCGCCAACAGGCCGCCCTCAAGACCTTGGCCAATCAAGTGATGGGGCAACTGGAACTTCGACGTTCGCTAAAACAAAAGACCAGGTTGCTCGAGCAAAAGGAAATGCTGCTCAAAGAGGTCAATCACAGAACCAAAAACAATCTGCAGCTCATTGTCGGGCTGATTCAACTGCAGACCCGGCAAATGACAGATCACCAGGCCCGCACCGCCCTGACGGACACGTCCAGGCGAATCATGAGCATCGCAGCCGTACACGAGAAGCTGTATCAATCCGAAGAAGTCGGCGCTGTCGATGCGGCCTCGTACCTGTCCCAGGTCATTGCCGGAATTAACGCGACGGCGTCTCGACACGCACGATTCGAGCTTGATCTGGAATCGGTGATCCTGCCGATGGACAGCGCCATTCCCCTCGCCCTGCTGGTCAATGAGTTACTGACCAACGCCCTCAAGTACGCCTGCCCGCCGCCCTCTGAAGGCGCTGTGTGGGTGACGTTGAAAGCGCAAAGCGACGGCGTGGTGTTGACGGTAGCGGACCAGGGCCAGGGCATGCCGCCCGGATTCGATTACCGTAAAAGCAAGTCTCTGGGGATGAAGATCATTGCGTCACTGGGGCGGCAATTGCAGGCGCAAGTGACCTTTTCCGATAATCAGCCGGGCGTGAAATGCGTGGTCAGGTTTGTGCCTGTCGTCCCGCCCGGTTATTGATTGCGCTTACAGGCCCTTGCTTTTGAGCAGGGCGGCATGCTCAACGTAAAGCTTGACCGGGTCGAACCTCTTTCCGGTGTCCGGGTCTTTGCTAGTGTTCCCGGCGAACTGATTGACGACGTCGAAGTGGTCCATGGGGTAGTCCGAGCGAATCACTTTACCCAGATGCGAACTGAAGCGGCCGACCGCGCCATCGTTGGCACCCTTCTCTTTACGAAATAAATACGACAGCGCGACGCAACTCGCATGACCCGGGTCGAGTAGTTGTGAGAACTCAGTGCCCTTCACGATTCCGCTCCAAGAGTAGTAATAGACGCCGTTTTCAATTTCGTTGCCTTCGCCACCCCACACTGTTGGCAGGCCCTGCGGGTACTTGCCATTGAAGTCAACCAAGCCTGCACTGGTCAGCGATGCGAAAGCCGCCTGCGGGTCAGTCGTGTTTTGCGGATTGCCGCTGATAAGAGAAATGAAGGTTCCGACAGCGAATAACAGAGTCTCTGCGACCTTCTCGGACAATGCTCCAGGGGTCAGTGCCTCGCGCAGCAAGTCGGCAATCTCAGAGCCTTGGTTGGGGCAACTGATAGAGGTGACCGACGCGACCTTTTGCGGGTGCCGGGCGGCTACATAGCGTGCAGCCAAGGGGCCCTGGCTATGACCGATCAGATTAACCTTGTCGGCTTTCGTTTCCTGCAAAATGCGGTCGACATGTTCGAGCAGTTTTTCTCCGCGCGCCTCGTTGCTGTTCACGGCGGGAATATTGACGGCAAATACGGTGGCGCCCGCATTTTTCAAAGCTTCTTCAATGCCGAAGAAGTATTGATAGCCTGCGATTTTATCGAAACCGAAAAGGCCGTGAATTAACACGATCGGGTAGTGGGTAGACGCATCCATGTCTATGTTCATCCCTGTTTATAACGTAATTAAATGAAGTCCATGCCACAGGGTGCCTCTAAAAACGTAAGCGAGGCAGTCAGCGCAAGGCAAAAACAGGTGAGGAACGGTCGGAGTCGCGTTCGACTTTACGGGTTGTAAATGAGCATTCCGAGCCTGTTTTTAACGCAGCGATGGCAACGCAGGTAGTTTTTAGAGGTGCCCCACACATTATTCAAACTATTTCAAACTAACAGTAGTTGACAAACTCAAAAGGGACAAGCGCATGACCCAGGCGTCGGACGAGCCTGCACCACCCTTCAGGCATCCCGACTTGCCCGACTGGGTAACGGCGGTACTGAAAGACGTTGTAGATGCCAATCAGCACTGGCTGGAGTCCGAAGCCAAACGCCTGTGCCGCATGGACGATCGTCCCGTCAATCAGACCCTGTGCAACTGATTCACACCCGCCAAGAGTGCTTGAAATGCTGATAGCCGTGCTGATTTTCATTGTCACCATCACCCTGGTCATCTGGCAGCCCAGAGGCCTGGGCGTCGGCTGGAGTGCAACTCTTGGGGCCGTTCTGGCCTTGCTGAGCGGCGTGGTCAGCCTGGGCGACATTCCTGCGGTCTGGCACGTCGTCTGGAATGCCACCGCCACCTTCATTGCCATCATCGTCATCAGCCTGCTGCTCGATGAGGCCGGCTTTTTTGCCTGGGCGGCCTTGCATGTCGCCCGCTGGGGCGGCGGCAGTACGCGCAAGCTGTTCGCCTTTATCATCTTGCTGGGCGCGGCAGTCTCGGCGCTGTTTGCCAACGACGGTGCAGCGCTGATCCTCACCCCCATCGTGATCGCCATGTTGCTGGCGCTGCGCTTTTCGCCGGCGGCGACTTTGGCCTTCGTCATGGCCGCCGGCTTCATCGCAGACACCGCCAGCCTGCCGCTGGTGGTGTCGAACCTGGTGAACATCGTTTCGGCCGACTATTTCGGCATTGGCTTCAACGAATACGCCTCGATCATGGTGCCGGTGAACCTGGTCAGCGTGGCCGCGACCCTGGCCATGCTGATGTGGTTCTTTCGTAAAGAACTGCCCAAGGCCTACGACCTCAACCAGCTGGCGCGGCCAGAGACGGCCATTCGCGACCGCGCGACGTTTATTGCCGGGGGGTGGGTGCTGGCGCTGTTGCTGGTGGGCTTTTTCGTCATCGAGCCCATGGGCGTGCCGATCAGCGCGATTGCGGCGGTGTGTGCGGTGATCCTCTATGCCATCGCCGCACATGGCAAGGCGATCAATACCGGCAAGGTGCTCAAGGGCGCGCCCTGGCAGATCGTGATTTTCTCGCTGGGCATGTACCTGGTGGTCTATGGCCTGAGGAACGCCGGCCTGACCGATTACATCGCACAAATCCTCGATGTGTTTGCCGGCTACGGCGTCTGGGGCGCCTCGCTGGGCACCGGCCTGCTGACCGCCCTGCTGTCTTCGGTCATGAACAACCTGCCCACCGTGCTGATCGGCGCCTTGTCGATCCATGCCGCCGACGCCCATGGCGTGGTCCAGCAAGCGATGATCTACGCCAATATCATTGGCTGCGACCTCGGCCCGAAGATCACGCCGATTGGCAGCCTGGCCACGCTGTTGTGGCTGCATGTGCTGGCCAAAAAGGACATTACGATCAGTTGGGGTTACTACTTCAAGACCGGGATCGTGCTGACCCTGCCTGTACTGATTGCCACGCTGTGCGCGTTGGCCTTGAGGCTGAGCTTTTGAATACCATGACCCACGTGTCGATTTTCAGAAAGATCCTGGTTTGGACAACAGGCGTACTCGTCGTTTTGCCCACGCTGCTTGCAGCGTGTTTCGGGACGCTGGTTGCAGCGGCAAGGATCTACGAATTTGTTTTTATCCAGGGCCCAGGCATTGCCTACGGGATAGGCGCGCATTTGCAGCTGCTGGCGATCACGGTGTTGGGCTGGGTAGGTCTGGTGACTTTGGTCAGATTGCACAACCACTTTTTACGCTCAAATGCAGTACCGGCCTGGCGCCGCTTCGCCTGGACCGGACTGGTTTGCGGTGTGATTGCATGCATCGGTTTGATGGGCTGGATAAACGCTTCTTTGGCGTTTCGTCTTGTTTTTCTTGGGTGGCCGTTGATTGCAGCGTTGGTGTTTGGCGGGTTGTTGGTGTGGGCTCAACACTACGATGCTGTCGCTTCAGCCGGCCAATGACTTCGCCCGTTGCTACGTCCAGGCCCAAGCCTTCTTTTTGGGCCAGCAGTCGAGGGTCAGCGATTCTGATAGGGTAGAAATCACCACCTGTTCGAGACCCGAAATTCGATGAGAGTTATTCGTAGCAAAGATTTCACCGCCACTCGCGCCTGGGGAGCTGACGAGATCGCTAACATGGATGGAACCACCGTCCGCCTCCATTGGACCGACCAACCCTATAAGTGGCATGTCAACGATGGTGAGGAAGTTTTCGCAGTCCTCGACGGCACGGTAGATATGCATTATCGCGAGTCAGGCATTGAGCGCATCGTGACCCTGATGGTGGGCGACGTGTTTTACGCAGGGGCTGGATGTGAACATGTTGCACACCCTCGTGGAGAAGCACGGATTCTGGTTATCGAGCGTGAGGGAAGCATTTGAGTTGGCTGGGCTGTCGCTCATCATGGTTTGGTTAGACTCATGGGACTGTAGGGCGTGAACGGCGATAGACATCTTCAAAGCTGACCGCTTTTGGCCGGAAGCGGTCGTTTGTTAGCGGCAGCTATCGGCCAGGAGCGGACACTCGTGAATTAGCTCAGTACTCGCGTATACAGCAATACCCGTCAGCAGCGTCCAAAACAAAGGAAACTTTAAACGGAAAAAAACCTACCGAGCTGCATACAAAAAAATCGTTGAGTTTTGCAAGCATTCGCCACATAGTTGGTAATTGACTAAAATTTCTACTAAAATACATTGGTTAATGCAGTTATAAGATACTACAAAAGAAATCAATATATGGAAAAGATTCAGTGAGCGATAGTTTCAAAAAAAACCCAGTAGCGATAGCTTGCATCGCGGCATGTTCAATCATGCTGGCATATATAGAATTCCAAGCCATTCCTGCACTCCTAGTTAAATCAAATATGGACATTTTTGGGCGGACTGGGCCAGGAATTCAACTCATGTCAGAGCTTGATGACTTCAAATCCTACGTTGACGAAGCAAGCTACCCTACAGGAATGAAAGCCAAAGATGTTTACGATCTCTCATCCCCTGAAAGCAAAGAGACCACCAAAAACTTTGGATCGAGTCGAAATATTTATGTCCTATCTACAGATCCACACCTTAAATATTTTTTAGCAAACTATCACGACACAAAATATAAAAAATATAATGATATTGAACCTGAATCCATGCCCTATGGAAAACAAAAATATAGTACCTACAGCAGCGCCATCGCTAGGTTGATTTTAGGCATCAGTATAGAGAAATGGGGGCAGCTAGCAACTTATCTCTCGATGACAGATTACTACGCGAGCGCATCTGTCGAAACGATCGAAGGGGGTGATGGATATAAAGTTATCTATCTTCGTCCAGAATCAACCCTTGCTCTACTTCAAAATCCTTCAATACCCTACTCAACCCCACTAGAGCAGGTTAATCAATGGTCGCTCCCGCATGAGCTGGCACATTCTTGGGATAGCGAATTACTTGCTAGGAAACATAACTCTGCAGCGCTCAATAAGCTTTACTCAATATCTGAAGACAATGCAGATCTTATAGCTGAAAGCATTGCAGATCTTACTACCGCGCTGATAATGTTAAAAGTGACCCAGAATAGTGATACCCTAGAGTATCAAATAATCCCTTTCAGAACGAGAGTCGAGGGAGACCATATTCATGCAACTCAATACCTGCTGGAGAAAACGTATAATAAATTTACTCTAGCTGACGTCATCAATAAAACCGATCTAGAACTATCTCGCTTGGCAATATCAGCGATAAATCACGAGCTTTCCAATGATTTTGACGGAATGAATAAGTTTATTTTAAATCACAAGTATAACTATTGGCTAATGATTGCCGCCGATATTCTGAAATTTAATACCTTGCCGAGCTGGATAGTTGATGCAAAATTAAATAGTCGTTTGGCGTTAGAGAACTCCATTAAGAACGCAGTTTATCAAGGAGCCCTTGATGGCAAGTGCAAAGCTCTAAATCGAGCAATAAAAGCACACAACAGATATTATGATGACATAGAGCTTACTGCAGCATCAAAATCCGCACCTCATTTCTGCAATGATGATCAGTACAATCTGCCTGCACTTGTAAAATTCTCTCACGACTCAGGCTTCATCATTGACTGGGAATCGCACAGCCGACTTGATAAAAACTTACACAAAATTAATATTTATTATGAAAAACTAACAAATCACCGTTCCGGCTTTGATACTCCCTATGTTAACTAACCCGTTCTCAGCCTGTCCTACTAAAGCACCGTTATGCGTGGTTGGACTAGTGGTCATGGCTGTTGACGGTTCGCTTTGGGGACGGAGCGTCCGCTTCTGGCCGATTGCTGACGTTTGTAGCAGGCAATAATCACCCGTTGAAAACAGTCGTGACACGACGCATGGGCCAAAAGCAGACTGTACGCGCATACATCCAGCCTTGTTCTTCACTGAGCTCCAGAGAGCCGGTAACCCAGCGTAGATGTAACATGCGACATCGCTTCGAGATCCATCGCTGGAAGATCGCAATCTACCAGCGACAGGTTTAACTCACAAAGATAACCAGAAACAGTCACTTCAACCGCGCTTATTCCACCGTCACCGACTTCGCCAGATTCCGCGGCTGATCCACATCCGTGCCCTTCAACACTGCCACGTAATACGACAGCAATTGCAGCGGCAGCGTGTACAGAATCGGCGCCAGCGTGTCGCTGATGTGCGGCATGCTGATCACATGCGTGCCTTCGCCGTTACGCAGATCCGCCTTCTCATCCGCAAACACCACCAGCTCGCCGCCACGCGCGCGGACTTCCTGCAGGTTGGATTTGAGCTTTTCCAGCAGTTCGTTGTTCGGTGCGACGGTGACTACCGGCATGTCGGCATCGACCAGCGCCAGCGGGCCGTGTTTGAGTTCGCCGGCCGGATAGGCTTCGGCGTGGATGTAGGAGATTTCCTTGAGTTTCAAGGCGCCTTCCATTGCCACCGGGAATTGCGCGCCACGGCCCAGGAAAAGGGTGTGGTGCTTCTCGGCGAAGAGTTCGGCGACTTTCTCGACGATGCTGTCCATGGCCAGGGCTTCGCCAAGGCGTACCGGCAGGCGGCGCAGTTCTTCGACCAGTTCGGCTTCGACGCCGGCTTCCAGGCTGCCTTTGACCTGACCCAGCGACAGGGTCAGCAGCAGCAGGGCCACCAGTTGGGTGGTGAAGGCTTTGGTCGAGGCGACGCCGATTTCCGGGCCGGCCTGGGTCAGCAGGGTCAGGTCGGATTCGCGTACCAGCGAGCTGGTGCCGACGTTGCAGATCGCCAGGCTGGCCAGAAAGCCCAGTTGCTTGGCGTTGCGCAATGCGGCCAGGGTGTCAGCGGTTTCGCCGGACTGGGAGATCGAGACGAACAGGGTGTCGGGCTGCACCACGACTTTGCGGTAGCGGAATTCGCTGGCGACTTCGACCTGGCACGGAATACCGGCCAGGCCTTCGAGCCAGTAACGGGCAACCATGCCGGCGTGGTAGCTGGTGCCGCAGGCGACAATCTGTACGTTGCGCACTTTGGCGAACAGCTCGGCGGCCTGAGGGCCGAAGGCGTGTACCAGCACTTGTTGCTGACCGAGGCGGCCTTCAAGGGTGCGTTGCACGACTTTGGGCTGCTCGTGGATTTCCTTGAGCATGAAGTGGCGGTAGGCGCCCTTGTCGGCGGCTTCGATGCCTTCGCGTACCTGAATGGTTTCACGCACCACCGGCTGGCCGTTAACGGACCAGATCTGCACGTTGTCGCGGCGGATTTCGGCGATGTCGCCCTCTTCCAGGTACACGAAGCGGTCGGTGACCTGGCGCAACGCCAGCGGGTCGGAGGCGAGGAAGTTTTCCCCAAGGCCCAGGCCCACCACCAGCGGGCTGCCACTGCGGGCGGCGAGCAGGCGGTCGGGTTGTGCGGCGCTGATCACCGCCAGGCCGTAGGCACCGTGCAGTTGCTTGACCACGGCTTTGAGTGCCGCGCCCAGGTCGGGGGTGTCCTTGAGCGTGTGGTTCAGCAGGTGGACGATGGTTTCGGTGTCGGTGTCGGACTCGAAGACATAACCCAGCGCCTTGAGCTGTTCGCGCAGGGCTTCGTGGTTTTCGATGATGCCGTTGTGCACAACCGCCAGATCGCTGCCGGAGAAGTGCGGGTGCGCATTGCGCTCGCTTGGCGCGCCGTGGGTGGCCCAACGGGTGTGGGCGATGCCCAGGCGACCGGTCAGTGGCTCGCCGGCCAGGGCCTGTTCCAGCTCGCTGACCTTGCCGACGCGACGGCGGCGTTCAAGCGCACCCTCATTGTTGAAGATGGCCACGCCCGCGCTGTCGTAGCCACGGTATTCAAGACGCTTGAGGCCTTCGATCAGGATGGCTGTAATGCTGCGCTCAGCAACAGCGCCAACGATTCCACACATGGTTTTACTCCTGGCTGGCAGCGGCACAAATCAATGTGATGCCGCGGGCTTGTATCTGTTCGCGTGCCTCAAGGGGCAGGCGTTCATCGGTAATAAGGGTGTGGATACTGCTCCAGGGCAGTTCCAGATTGGGGATACGGCGTCCGACCTTGTCGGCTTCGACCATCACCACCACTTCGCGTGCGACCTCGGCCATCACCCGGCTCAGGCCCAGCAGTTCATTGAAGGTGGTGGTGCCGCGTTGCAGGTCGATGCCGTCGGCACCGATGAACAACTGGTCGAAGTCGTAAGAGCGCAGCACCAGTTCGGCGACCTGGCCCTGAAACGATTCCGAATGCGGGTCCCAGGTGCCGCCGGTCATCAACAGTACCGGTTCGGGTTCGAGTTCGTTCAGGGCGCGGGCGACGTTCAGCGAGTTGGTCATGACCACCAGCCCAGGCTTGGCGCCCAGTTCAGGGATCAAGGCTGCGGTGGTGCTGCCGCTGTCGACGATGATGCGTGCATGTTCACGAATGCGCTGGGCGGCGGCGCGGGCGATGGCCTGTTTATAAGTCGAGGCGGGCTGACTGTTATCAACAATCAGCTCATGCGGTACGGTTACTGCACCGCCGTAGCGGCGCAGCAGCAGGCCATTGCTTTCCAGCGCGGTCAGATCCTTTCGGATCGTAACTTCAGAGGTTTCGAAACGGCGTGCGAGGCCATCCACAGTGACTTCACCCAAATCATTGAGCAGGCTGAGAATATCGTGGCGACGCTGAGGTGTATTACGTTTCGACATTTTCTGACTAAGTTTCGATTCGAAAGATAAGGACGCAATCAAAACCTATTGGAGGCGACTCGTCAAGCCTGTGAATAACCTGACGAGCCAGATCGGCGGGATAACTCTTGAACCACTGTATAACTTAACAGTACACAACCTGAAAAGTTATACAGTCGATGGTTGTGAATAACTTCAGGGTTTCTTGACCTTCACCGGGCGCTTCCAGCCTTCGATGTTACGCTGCCGTGCGCGACCCACAGCCAGTTGCTCGGCGGGTACATCCTGAGTGATGGTCGAACCGGCGGCGGTGGTGGCGCCAGAAGAGATATTCACAGGCGCGACCAGCGAGTTGTTGGAGCCGACGAACACGTCTTCGCCCAGCACGGTCTTGTGTTTGTTGGCGCCATCGTAGTTGCAGGTGATGGTGCCGGCACCGATGTTGGTGCGCGCACCAACTTCG
>NZ_BAAILM010000034.1:130641-200771 GCF_054589175.1 Pseudomonas sp. 3A(2025)
CCCAGGTAGGTCAGGTGACCAGCTTTGGCCTCTTCCCCCAGGTGGGCGTTCTTCAGTTCTACAAAGTTACCCACATGGGCACGGGCACCCAGCACGCTACCAGGGCGCAACCGCGCAAACGGGCCGGCATCGCTGCCCTCGCCCAGCACGGCACCGTCGAGGTGGCTGTTGGCCTTGATGACCACGCCCTTGCGCAGGGTGCTGTCCTTGATCACGCAGTTGGGACCGATGATCACGTCGTCCTCGATCACCACCCGGCCTTCGAGGATGACGTTGATGTCGATCAGCACATCGCGGCCGACGCTGACCTCGCCACGCACATCGAAGCGCGCAGGGTCACGCAGGGTGACGCCGGCGGCCATCAGACGGCGGGCGGCACGCAACTGGTAATGACGCTCCAGCTCGGACAACTGCCGACGGTCGTTGGCGCCCTGCACTTCCATCGGGTCATGCGGCTGTTCGGTGGCCACCACCAGGCCGTCGTTGACCGCCATGGCGATCACGTCGGTCAGGTAGTACTCGCCCTGGGCATTGTTGTTGGACAGGCGGCCCAGCCAGTCGGCCAGGCGCTTGCCCGGTACGGCAAGAATGCCGGTGTTGCCTTCCTGGATGGCTTTCTGTGCTTCGCTGGCGTCCTTGTGTTCGACGATGGCGCTGACCTTGCCCTGCCCGTCCCGCACGATGCGGCCATAGCCGGTCGGGTCGTCGAGGGTCACAGTCAGCAGGCCCAGTTGTTCCGGAGTGACGAGCGTGAGCAGGCGCTGCAGGGTCTCGACTTCGATCAGCGGTACATCGCCATACAGAATCAGTACGGTCTCGGCCGTCAGCACCGGCAGGGCTTGGGCGACGGCATGGCCGGTGCCCAGTTGTTTGTCTTGCAGGACGAAATTGAGGTCGTCGGCGGCCAGTTGCTCACGCACGGCGTCGGCACCGTGGCCGATGACCACGTGAATGCCTTGCGGGGACAGTTGGCGTGCGCTGTGGATAACGTGACCGAGCATGGAATTGCCGGCCACCGGGTGCAGCACCTTGGGCAGGGCCGAACGCATGCGAGTACCCTGGCCTGCTGCAAGAATGACGATATCGAGAGACATGAAGGACCTAGAACGGCAGAAAAAGAAAAAGGGTAGCCGAGGCTACCCTTTTACTCAATCGCGCGGGGAATGCAGCGGGATTAACCGCCGAATTTCTTGCGAATCTGCTGAACGGTGCGCAGCTGAGCTGTCGCCTCGGCCAGACGTGCGGCAGCAGCGCTATAGTCGAAATCAGCGCCTTTTTCGTTCAGGGCCTTCTCGGCAGCCTTGACGGAATCCTGTGCGGAAGCCTCGTCCAGGTCGGCAGCACGTTGCACGGTATCGGCAAGCACCTTGACCATGTTCGGCTGCACTTCGAGGAAACCACCGGAGATGTAGAACACCTCGCGGTCACCGCCCTGCTTGGTCAGCGTGATCGGACCTGGCTTGAGATTGGTAATCAGCGGCGCGTGGCCCGGGGCGATACCAAGATCACCCAGGTTGCCGTGCGCTACTACCATCTCGACCAGACCGGAAAAGATTTCTCCTTCCGCGCTGACGATATCGCAATGGACTGTTATAGCCATGTGCTTGCCTCAACCTGATTAGCGCCCCTTGCGGGGCGCCGGGATTACAGTTTCTTGGCTTTCTCGATCGCTTCTTCGATGCCGCCGACCATGTAGAACGCTTGTTCTGGCAGGTGGTCGTAGTCACCGTTGAGGATGCCTTTGAAGCCAGCAATGGTGTCTTTCAGGGAAACGTATTTGCCTGGAGAACCGGTGAAGACTTCAGCCACGAAGAACGGCTGGGACAGGAAGCGCTGGATCTTACGAGCACGGGATACCAGTTGCTTGTCGGTTTCGGACAGTTCGTCCATACCCAGAATCGCAATGATGTCCTTCAGCTCTTTGTAGCGCTGCAGCACGTACTGAACACCGCGAGCGGTTTCGTAGTGCTCGTTGCCGATCACGTTCGGGTCCAGCTGGCGCGAAGTCGAGTCCAGTGGATCGACCGCCGGGTAGATACCCAGGGAGGCGATGTCACGGGACAGTACGACGGTGGCGTCAAGGTGGGCGAAGGTGGTCGCCGGCGACGGGTCGGTCAAGTCGTCCGCAGGTACGTAAACGGCCTGGATCGAGGTGATCGAGCCGTGCTTGGTGGAGGTAATACGCTCCTGCAGCACGCCCATCTCTTCGGCCAGAGTCGGTTGGTAACCTACTGCCGAAGGCATACGGCCCAGCAGTGCGGATACTTCGGTACCGGCCAGGGTGTAACGATAGATGTTGTCGACGAACAGCAGAACGTCGTTACCTTCGTCACGGAACTTCTCGGCCATGGTCAGACCGGTCAGCGCTACGCGCAGACGGTTTCCCGGTGGCTCGTTCATCTGACCGTAGACCAGGGCTACCTTGTCGAGAACGTTGGAGTCCTTCATCTCGTGGTAGAAGTCGTTACCCTCACGGGTACGCTCACCCACACCGGCGAACACGGAATAACCGCTGTGCTCGATGGCGATGTTACGGATCAGTTCCATCATGTTTACGGTCTTGCCGACACCGGCACCACCGAACAGACCGACTTTACCGCCTTTGGCGAACGGGCAGACCAGGTCGATAACCTTGATGCCGGTTTCCAGCAGGTCGTTGCCGCCTGCTTGTTCTGCGAACGAAGGCGCGGCGCGGTGAATGCCCCAACGCTCTTCTTCACCGATTGGACCTGCTTCGTCGATCGGGTTGCCGAGGACGTCCATGATGCGGCCCAGAGTCGCTTTACCGACTGGAACGGCAATGGCGGCGCCACTGTCGACAACATCCAGACCGCGCTTCAGACCTTCGGTGGAGCCCATCGCAATGGTACGAACCACGCCGTCGCCCAGCTGTTGCTGAACTTCCAGAGTGGTTTCCGCGCCTTGTACTTTCAGCGCGTTGTAGACACTCGGCACGGCATCACGTGGGAATTCCACGTCGATGACGGCGCCGATGATTTGAACGATACGTCCGCTACTCATAGCTGGATCCTCTGAATATTTGAACCGTTAAACCGCGGCAGCGCCGCCGACGATTTCCGAGATCTCCTGGGTGATCGCAGCCTGACGCGCCTTGTTGTAGATCAGCTGGAGGTCGCTGATCAGGTCACCGGCGTTGTCTGTGGCGTTTTTCATGGCGATCATCCGGGCAGCCTGTTCGGCCGCATTGTTCTCGACCACCGCCTGGTAGACCTGCGATTCCACGTAGCGAACCATCAAGCCGTCGAGCAGCTCCTTGGCATCGGGTTCGTAGAGGTAGTCCCAGTGATGCTTGAGGCCTTGATCCGGGGTTGCCACCAGCGGTACCAGTTGCTCTACCGTTGGCTGTTGCGTCATGGTGTTGATGAACTTGTTCGAGACGACCGACAGGCGATCGATACGACCGTCCAGGTAGGCATCGAGCATGACCTTGACGCTGCCGATCAGATCATTGATCGATGGCGCTTCGCCCAGGTGGCTGACTGCTGCCACGACGTTACCGCCGAAGCTGCGGAAGAAAGCCGCGCCCTTGCTGCCGATCACGCACAGGTCGATTTCGATCCCCTGTCCGCGAGTCTCGTTCATGTCCTTGACCAGAGCCTTGAACAGGTTGGTGTTCAAGCCACCGCACAAACCACGGTCACTGCTCACAACCACATAGCCGGCGCGCTTTACAGGGCGCTCGATCATGAACGGGTGGCGGTATTCCGGGTTGGCGTTGGCCAGATGACCGATCACCTGGCGGATACGCTCCGCATAAGGACGGCTAGCAGCCATGCGCATTTGAGCCTTGCGCATTTTGCTGACCGCCACTTTTTCCATGGCGCTGGTAATTTTTTGCGTGCTTTTGATGCTCGCAATCTTACTGCGAATCTCTTTTGCGCCTGCCATGTATCACCTATCAGGTTAGCAAGCGGGGGCTATTGACCCCCGCTGCGGCTTACCAGGTTTGGGTGGCCTTGAACTTCTCGATACCGGCTTTCATGCCAGCGTCGATTTCGTCATTGAAGTCACCCTTCACGTTGATCTTCGCCAACAGCTCGGCGTGATCGCGGTGGAAGTAGGCAATCAGCGCTTGTTCGAAGCTGCCGACCTTGGTGATTTCGATGTCGGTCAGGAACCCACGCTCGGCGGCATACAGCGACAGCGCCATGTCAGCGATCGACATTGGTGCGTATTGCTTCTGCTTCATCAGTTCGGTAACGCGCTGACCGTGCTCGAGCTGCTTGCGGGTGGCTTCGTCCAGGTCAGAAGCGAACTGGGCAAATGCTGCCAGTTCACGGTACTGAGCCAGAGCGGTACGGATACCACCGGAAAGCTTCTTGATGATCTTGGTCTGGGCAGCACCACCGACACGCGATACCGAAAC
Organism: Pseudomonas sp. 3A(2025); assembly: GCF_054589175.1. Classification (NCBI taxonomy): domain Bacteria; kingdom Pseudomonadati; phylum Pseudomonadota; class Gammaproteobacteria; order Pseudomonadales; family Pseudomonadaceae; genus Pseudomonas; species Pseudomonas sp. 3A(2025). Next base: position 135,029 of record NZ_BAAILM010000034.1, read on the forward strand.
ACCGGCGTTCACTGCAGGGCGGATGCCCGAGTTGAACATGGCCGATTCCAGGAAGATCTGACCGTCGGTGATGGAAATCACGTTGGTCGGAACGAACGCGGAAACGTCGCCAGCCTGGGTTTCGATGATCGGCAGAGCGGTCAGGGAACCGGTTTTGCCGGTCACTGCGCCATTGGTGAACTTCTCTACGTACTCTTCGGAAACGCGCGATGCACGCTCCAGCAGACGGGAGTGGAGATAGAACACGTCACCTGGGTAGGCTTCACGGCCTGGTGGACGGCGCAGCAGCAGGGAAATCTGGCGGTAAGCCACTGCTTGCTTGGACAGATCGTCATAAACGATCAGCGCGTCTTCACCGCGGTCGCGGAAGAATTCACCCATGGTGCAGCCAGAGTACGGAGCCAGGAACTGCAGAGCAGCCGATTCCGATGCGCTTGCCGCGACGATGATGGTGTTGGCCAGTGCGCCGTTTTCTTCCAGCTTGCGAACCACGTTGGCGATGGTCGATTGCTTCTGACCAATGGCGACGTAGACGCAGAAAATGCCGCTGTCTTTCTGGTTGATGATCGCGTCGATCGCCAGAGCGGTTTTACCGATCTGACGGTCACCGATGATCAGCTCGCGCTGGCCACGGCCGACAGGGATCATGGCATCGACAGCCTTGTAGCCAGTCTGTACAGGCTGGTCTACCGACTTACGCCAGATCACGCCCGGAGCAACTTTCTCGACCGCATCGGTCTCGGTGTTGTTCAGCGGGCCTTTGCCGTCGATCGGGTTACCCAGTGCGTCGACAACGCGACCCAGCAGTTCCTTACCAACAGGAACTTCCAGGATGCGGCCAGTGCACTTGGCGCTCATGCCTTCGGCCAGGGTGGTGTACGCACCCAGAACCACTGCACCTACGGAGTCTTGCTCCAGGTTCAGGGCCATGCCATAGACGCCGCCAGGGAACTCGATCATTTCGCCGTACATAACGTCGGCCAGACCGTGAATCCGCACGATACCGTCAGACACGCTGACGACAGTGCCTTCGTTACGGGCTTGGGAGGTTACATCGAGTTTCTCGATGCGACCCTTGATGATTTCACTTATTTCGGAAGGATTGAGTTGCTGCATTGCTCTGCTGCCCCTTCAAACTCAAGATTTCAATGCTTCGGCCAGCTTCGCGAGTTTGCCGCGAACTGAGCCATCGATAACCAGGTCGCCGGCGCGGATAACGACGCCACCAATAAGGCTGGCATCCTCCGCAGCATGCAGGCGCACTTCCCGGCCGAGCCGTGCACTGAGAACCTTGGCGAGTTTGTCTTGCTGTTCTTGGTTCAATGCGAACGCACTGGTCACATCAACGTCTACCGATTTTTCCTGCTCGGCCTTGTACAGGTCGAACAGGGCGGCAATCTCCGGCAACAGCAGGAGACGGTCGTTTTCGGCTACGACATTGATGAAATTCTGTGCCTTCTCATCAACCTTGTCGCCGCACACTTCGATAAAAGTGGCGGCCTTTTGTGCGCTCGTCAGTCGCGGGGCCTTGAGCAGGCGCTGCATGGTGTCATCTTGTGACACCGCAGCAGCCAGGCCGAGCATGGCTGACCAATTGGCCAGTTGCTGGTGAGCCTGAGCGTGCTCGAAGGCCGCCTTCGCGTAAGGTCGGGCCAACGTGGTCAGTTCTGCCATGATCGCCCTCGCTTAAATTTCAGCAGCCAGTTTATTGACCAGCTCTGCGTGCGCGTTTTGATCGATTGTGGAGCCCAGGATCTTCTCGGCGCCATTGACTGCCAGGCTACCCAGTTGGGCGCGCAGCGCGTCTTTGACACTGTTCAGTTCTTGCTCGATCTCGGCCTGAGCCTGAGCCTTCACACGGTCAGCTTCGACGCGAGCCTGTTCACGGGCCTCGTCGACGATCTGGTTACCGCGTTTCTTGGCTTGCTCAATGATCTCGGCTGCCTGAGCCTTGGCTTCGCGCAATTGGTTGCCGGCCTTTTCTTGGGCCAGCTCCAGGTCGCGAGCAGCTCGAGAGGCAGCGTCCAATCCATCCGCAATCTTCTTCTGACGTTCGCGCAAGGCAGTGATGACCGGAGGCCACACATACTTCATGCAAAACAGTACAAAGATCGCGAACGCAATGCTCTGGCCAATCAAGGTTGCATTAATGTTCACGCCAACACCTCGCTCTTACGTTGTCCATCCCACTCAATCAACTCGAAGAATCGAGTGATTAGCCAGCGAGTTGACCAACGAAGGGGTTTGCGAAGGTGAAGAACAGGGCGATACCAACACCGATCATGGTTACGGCGTCGAGCAGGCCGGCGACGATGAACATTTTGACCTGCAGCATTGGAACCATTTCTGGCTGGCGAGCTGCGCCTTCCAGGAATTTACCGCCCAACAGGCCGAAGCCGATTGCAGTACCCAGTGCGCCCAGGCCGATCAACAGTGCAACAGCGATAGCGGTAAGACCAACTACAGTTTCCATCTTTCCTCCCGACTTTTACGTCGTATTGGTTAGGTTTTTTAGATTGAAGCGATAAAACAGAATCGTGAGTACATCAGCCCTCGCGGGCACCCTCCCACCGAAGCGAGAGGGTTCAGAAACGCCGCGAGGCGATCTTAGTGGTTATCTTCGTGAGCCATCGACAGATAGACGATGGTCAGCATCATGAAGATAAAGGCTTGCAGGGTGATGATCAGAATGTGGAACACCGCCCAGGCCCATTGCAGGACGATGCCCAGGCCGCTGAGCCACAACAGGCCAGCACCGAACATCACGGCAATGAGGATGAAGACCAGTTCGCCGGCGTACATGTTACCGAACAGACGCAGTGCCAGAGAGATTGGCTTGGCGATCAGGGTCACGAACTCCAGCAGGAAGTTCACCGGAATCAGCAGTGCCTGAACGAAAACGTTCTTGCTGCTGAACGGGTGCAGGGTCAGTTCGCCGACGAAGCCGCCGATGCCCTTGATCTTGATGCTGTAGAAAATGATCAGTGCGAACACCGACAGGGCCATGCCCAGGGTCGCGTTCGGGTCAGTGGTCGGTACGGCACGGAAGAAGATGTGCTCGTTGCCGCTGATCTTGGCTGCCAGGACCGGAATCCAGTCAACCGGTACCAGGTCGATGGCGTTCATCATGAACACCCAGGCGAAGATGGTCAGGGCCAGAGGCGCGATCACGGCGCTGCGGCCATGGAAGCTGTCTCGCACGCTGCCGTCGACGAACTCGACCAGCACTTCGACGAAGTTCTGCAGGGCGCCCGGCTGGCCGGAAGTGGCCTTCTTGGCTGCCATGCGGAAAATGAGAATGAAAAGTGCGCCCAATGCGACCGACCAGCCGAGAGTATCGACGTGGAAGGCCCAAAAGCCCATTTCCTTTGCTTCTGCTGCGGTGTGGGCAAAGCCCCAGTTGCCATCAGCGAGCCGACCGAAGGTCAGGTTCTGCAAGTGGTGCTGGATATAGCCCGAAGCGGTTTCTGCTGCCATGGTTGCCTCAAACGCCCTTAGGTCTGGAAAGTCTTGTTCTCATCAACAGGGGAGCGAACCAGTTGACCGCCTGGATCAACATGAACGCGCCAAATACAGCCAGTGGCGCCAATGGCTTCACCCCTGCGAACGTCAATGCAAAAAGCACCGCCGTCAAAATCAGTTTGCCTGCCTCGCCGGCGTAAAAAGACCGGACGATGGCTTTGGCGGCTCGGGCACCGGAAAACCGGAATGCCTTGTGAGCGAAATACACATTGGGCAGCCAAGCTATCAGGCCCCCACAAAGCCCCGAATATCCGGCTACGACTCCCTTCCACTGCCACAGCGCCAAGGCAGCCAGCAGAACGACGATCAACTGCGCCACCAACACCGGGAAGACCGCGAGGCGGTGGAAAGGCAGGCGGTCTGGCTTGCGTGATTCCATCGCAACAGCTCCTCGGTTGTCGGTCGCCATCATCGTTAACTTGGCATAATTTGTGCCGACAAAATGCGCGCAGAGTATAGGGGCGGTTCAGCCCTCGTTCAACTCCAAGGAACCGATTTCCGACTACACGTTACAGTGCAATTGTTTCAGCGGATGTGAGCAAGGACACCTTGCAGCTCGTCCAGCGAGTTGTACCGGATCACCAGTTGGCCCTTGCCCTTCTGACTGTGGCGGATCTGCACTGCAGACCCCAAACGCTCTGCCAGACGCTGTTCGAGTCGACTTATATCGGGATCGGTGCGTGTCGCTTCGACAGGCTCCGGAGCACTGGTCAACCACTGCCTGACCAGCGCTTCGGTCTGGCGTACGGTCAGACCACGTGCGACAACGTGTCGCGCCCCTTCGACCTGCCGATCTTCAGGCAAACCGAGCAACGCACGGGCATGACCCATTTCCAGGTCACCATGCGACAGCATGGTCTTGATGACTTCCGGCAATGTAGTCAGGCGCAACAGGTTGGCCACGCTGACCCGCGACTTGCCGACCGCATCGGCCACCTGTTGCTGGGTCAGCTGGAATTCCTGCTGCAAGCGCTGCAGGGCCATCGCCTCGTCGACCGAATTGAGGTTTTCGCGCTGGATGTTCTCGATCAGCGCCATCGCAATGGCAGTTTCATCGGGCACATCACGAACCATGGCCGGAATCGTCTCGACTCCGGCCTGCTGGCTCGCGCGCCAGCGGCGTTCACCGGCGATGATTTCAAAGCGGTCGTTGCCGATCGGACGAATCACGATCGGCTGCATCACGCCCTGAGTACGGATCGACTGCGCCAGTTCTTCCAGTGCAGTCGGGTCCATGTCGCGACGCGGCTGGTACTTGCCACGCTGGATCAGGTCCAGAGGCACATGCTGCAGCTCGCGCTGATCGATCTTGCTGGCCTGTTCTTCCAGCAACGTGACGGTCGGTATGCTGCTCGGACTGCTCAGCAGTGCGTCCAGCCCGCGTCCGAGACCTCTTTTCTTGACGGCCATGGTTTCCTCAGGCGGGCTTGGCAGCTTTTGCACTGCGACGTTGACGACGGACCAGTTCACCGGCAAAGGCCAGGTAGGCCTGTGCTCCGCGTGAGGACTTGTCGTAAGCGAGCACCGGCATGCCGAAGCTCGGCGCTTCGGCCAGACGGACGTTGCGCGGTATCACGGTGTCGTACAGCTGGTCACCGAAGTGTTCCTTGAGCTGCGCCGAGACATCGTTGCTCAGGCTCAGGCGCGGATCGTACATCGTGCGCAGCAGGCCTTCGATCTTGAGATTGGGGTTGAGCATCTCGCCGATGCGCTTGATGTTATCCACAAGGTCGCTCAAGCCTTCGAGGGCAAAGTACTCGCACTGCATGGGGATGATGACCCCATCGGCGGCCACCAGGGCATTGAGAGTCAGCATCGACAGCGACGGCGGGCAGTCGATGAGAATGAAATCGTAGTTTTCGCGGATCGGCGCCAGCGCATTGCGCAGGCGGCTCTCTTTCATCTGCATTTCCAGCAGGACCACTTCGCCGGCCGTCAGGTCGCGGTTGGCGGGCAGCAACTGGTAACCGCCATGTTCGGAAAACTTCATGGCCTGAGCCAGATCGCATTCGCCGATCAGCAGGTCATAAATCGAGTTTTCCAGGGTGTGTTTATCCACACCACTGCCCATGGTGGCATTGCCTTGTGGATCGAGATCGATCAACAACACGCGGCGCTTGGTCGCGACCAATGACGCGGCGAGGTTGATGCAGGTGGTGGTCTTGCCCACTCCACCCTTCTGGTTCGCTATCGCGAATACCTTAGCCATTCTTGCTTGTGTTCCCAGTCATGCCGTGCGGCGCAGTATCAGCAGATGGCGTTGGCCTTGGCAACCTGGAACGGCCAAGGCCTGAGCGCTATCGAGACGAAAATCTGTGGGCAATGCTAACAGCTCATCGCTCGGATGCAGCCCTTTCATTGCCAGCCAGCGTGTTTCGGTGTCACCCATGTGGCGAGTCCAGCCGGCGAAATCCTCCAGGCTGCTGAACGCCCGGGAAATAATTCCGGTGTATGGCAGGCCTGGCTGGTACGTCTCGGCGCGACTGTGGATAACTTCGAGGTTGTCGAGTTTCAGCTCCAGTTTGACCTGGGTCTGGAAGCGGCTCTTCTTGCCATTGCTGTCGAGTAACGCGATATGCGCCTGTGGAAACAGGATCGCCAGCGGAATGCCCGGCATGCCGCCGCCGCTGCCGACATCCAGCCAGCGTGCACCTTCGATGCAGGCATCGGCACCGGACGACGCTTTGACGAACGGCACCACGCTGAGGCTGTCGAGCAAATGCCGGGAGACCATTTCGTCCGGGTTGCGCACAGCAGTGAGGTTGTAAGCCTTGTTCCATTTGATCAACAGGGCCAGATACGCCAGCAACTGGCTGTGCTGGGTGTCGCTGAGCTCGATGCCGAGTTCACGCGCCCCTGTGGATAATTCTTCGGCGTGTTGCGGTGTCACCATGGCACTCAAGCGCTTTGCTCCAGCTCACGGCCTGCGCCGCGTTTTTTCAGGTGAATCAGTAACAGGGAAATCGCCGCCGGCGTGACGCCGGGGATACGCGAAGCCTGGCCCAGCGTCTCGGGACGAGTTATCCCCAGCTTGGACTGGATTTCCTTCGACAACCCGGAAATCGACGAATAGTCGATGTCTTCCGGCAGGCGGGTGTCTTCGCTGGCACGCAGCCGGGCGATTTCGTCCTGTTGCCGGTCGATGTAACCGGCGTACTTGGTCTTGATCTCGACCTGCTCGGCGACCTGTGGATCGCTACAGCCCTCGCCGGTCAGCTCAACCAGGCTGGCATAGTCGATTTCAGGACGGGTCAACAGGTTGAGCAGGTTGTATTCATGGGTCAACGGCGTGCCGAAACGCTCGGCAATCGCATCGCCGCGCTCGGTGCCGGGGCGTACCCAGGTACTTTTCAGGCGCTGTTCTTCGAGTTCGATGCTTTCGCGCTTGGTGCAGAACGCCGCCCAGCGGGCATCGTCGACCAACCCCAGCTCGCGGCCTTTTTCGGTCAGGCGCAGGTCGGCATTGTCTTCGCGCAGGATCAGGCGGTACTCGGCCCTGGAGGTGAACATCCGGTAGGGCTCTTGCGTTCCGAGGGTAATCAGGTCGTCGACCAGCACGCCCAGGTACGCTTCATCGCGACGCGGGCACCAGCTTTCCTTGCCCTGCGCGCGCAATGCCGCGTTGGTTCCGGCCAGCAAACCCTGAGCACCCGCTTCTTCGTAGCCGGTGGTGCCATTGATTTGCCCGGCGAAGAACAGGCCGCCGATCACTTTGGTTTCGAGGCTGTACTTCAGGTCGCGCGGATCGAAGTAGTCGTACTCGATTGCATAGCCGGGCCGCACGATGTGGGCATTTTCCATGCCCTGAATCGAACGCACGACCTGCAACTGCACATCGAACGGCAAGGATGTCGAGATGCCATTGGGGTACAGCTCATGGGTGGTCAGGCCTTCCGGCTCGATGAACACCTGATGGCTCTGCTTGTCGGCAAAACGATGAATCTTGTCTTCGATGGACGGGCAATACCGCGGGCCAACGCCTTCGATCACGCCGGAATACATCGGCGAGCGATCAAGGTTGGCAGCGATGATCTCGTGGGTGCGCGTGTTGGTGTGGGTGATCCAGCAACTGACCTGACGCGGGTGCTGTTCCTTGTTGCCCAGAAACGACATGACCGGAATCGGCGTATCGCCCGGTTGTTCGGTCATGACCGAAAAATCCACCGACCGACCGTCGATACGTGGCGGTGTACCGGTTTTCAGGCGACCGACGCGCAGCGGCAGTTCACGCATGCGGTGGGCCAGGGCAATCGAAGGCGGATCACCGGCACGACCGCCGGAATGATTCTGCAGACCGATGTGAATCAGCCCGCCCAGGAAAGTACCGGTGGTCAGCACCACGGAATCGGCGAGAAAACGCAGGCCCATCTGGGTCACGACGCCACGCACCTGATCCTGCTCAACGATCAGGTCGTCGCAGGACTGCTGGAATATCCACAGATTGGGCTGGTTTTCCAGGATTTCCCGGATAACCGCCTTGTAGATGGCGCGGTCGGCCTGGGCGCGAGTGGCACGAACTGCCGGGCCCTTGCGACTGTTGAGCACGCGGAACTGAATACCGGCCATGTCGGTGGCAACGGCCATTGCACCGCCGAGGGCATCGATTTCCTTGACCAGGTGGCTTTTACCGATGCCACCGATGGCAGGGTTGCAGCTCATATGGCCAAGGGTTTCGACGTTGTGCGTCAACAACAGTGTTTTAACGCCCATGCGTGCCGAGGCGAGTGCCGCCTCGGTACCGGCATGACCGCCACCGATGACGATCACTTCAAAACGGGAAGGGAAATCCACCACGCACCTCGTGCCTGTTGTAGATGGGAAATTGGGATAGCTGACAAGTATAGGGACTTCACCCCTCTGAATGAAACCCGTTGAACAAAAAATGACCAGTCGTGCAAAAAGGTCCGGAGTCTAAAAAAATTAGAAAGAAAGAAATCTTTTAAAACCTTGTTTTTAATGCTTATGTTACTGAGGCACCTTTCTGTGGATAGATTGCTACAGCCCATGTTTTTCAATGTGTACAGAGTTTTTAAAGTCTGTACACAGGTGCCATTGGGGGCTATGGATAACTCTGTTTGGCCTGTGTATAAAAGTGCCGATTGTCCACAGGGGCAGTTTTGCCCAGCTTTCAGGCATGCTTATCAACCGGGCTGAAGGGCAGTTATGCACAGGGCTTATGCAAGCATCCACAATCGTCTGAAATGCTGGATTTGCATGCTTCAAATCGCACAAAACCCCTTCTGCGTCGGGGCTTAAGTCCTGTTGATAACTTTTTTTAAAAATAATCGCGCTCACGACAAATAAAAGTCGTGATGGAAGGCGCTTGTGGTCGGCGGCGTCGCAAATTAATAATAGCGATTATCATTCACTCGCCCTGTGCCCCTCTCATGTCCTCTCCTTCCCATACGGCAGCTGTCCAGTCGATCTACGAACAGCATCATTCGTGGCTGTATGGCTGGCTCAAGGGCAAGCTCTCCAACACCAGCGATGCGGCCGATCTGGCGCATGACACGTTCGTACGTATCCTGGCCGCGCGTAACGCCGACGATATCCGTGAACCGCGCGATTACCTGACCACCATCGCCCGTGGCCTGGTTATCGACCGTTACCGGCGCCAGGCCATCGAGCAGGCCTGGCTGCAGAGCATGGCTGCGCGCCCTGAGGCGGTAGTGGTCAGTGAAGAGGACAAGGCTGTCATCATTGAAACCCTGCTGGCTGTGGACAAAACCCTGTCTGACCTGGGTGCGCGAACGCGCACGATCTTTATGCTGACGCAGATCGATGGCCTGACTTATCAACAGGCGGCCGATCAATTGGGGTTGTCGATCAGCAGCATCAAGAAACACATGATTCGCGCCTTGACCGAATGCTCGGTCCTGATGGCTACGCTGTAATGGCCAGTCCCGTTAACCGTCAGGTGCTCGAGGCGGCGGCCACCTGGTACGTGCAGTTTCAGTCCGAGCCGGCCAGCCGTGCTCAGCACCTGGCATGGCAGCACTGGCTGGCCAGCGATCCGGCGCACCAGGCGGCCTGGAACCAGATGGAGCTTGTGCAGCGCAGCCTGGGCGTGATGCCAGGCCTCGCGACCCGCCAAGCCTTGTCGGGCACCGCACAGCGCCGTCAGGTGCTCAAGCTGCTGTTGCTGCTGCCAGCCGTCGGTTTCGTCGGCTGGCAAGCACGTGACTCTGTGGATTACTGGGCCGATTATCGGACCGGCGTTGGTCAGCAACGCAGGATCGAACTGGCCGATGGCAGTCAGATCGACTTGAACACCGGGACCGCTATCGATGTGCGTTTTGACGCACAACAGCGGCTGATTCACCTGCGCAGCGGGGAAATTCTGGTACGCACCGGCAAGCGTGGCGATCAGCGGCCTTTTCGGGTTCAGACTCGCCAAGGGCATGTGCAGGCGCTGGGCATTCGTTTTAGTGTGCGCCAGCTGAGCGATGTCACTCATGTCGGGGTTCTGGAGGACGCTGTGAACCTCTTTCCCGAAACCGCTGTGGATAAAGTCGTGCTGCTCAAGGCAGGAGAAAGCGCAGATTTCGATACCCGCAGGGTGGGCCCTGTGGACAGTTATCGTGCTTCGCAAGTGGCCTGGGTCGATGGTCAGTTGATCGTGCTCAATGCGCGTCTTGGGGATGTCGTCGCTGAACTGGCACGTTACCGCCAAGGCGTTATGCGCTGTGACGAACGTGCCGCCTCACTGCGGGTGTCCGGTACGTTTCGTCTGGATGCCCTTGAGGCGGTATTGGCCAATTTACAGGCCAGCCTGCCCATCGAGGTGCGCTATTTCACGCGCTATTGGGTATCGGTCAGCCACACCGGTTGAAGCGTCCGAAATTTTTTTGCCGGGCGATGATCTTTTTCAAACCTGAGACGGCCCTTCCATTAATCGCGATCAACGCGAATCTTTGCCATCATCAGGGTCTTCATCCATGCGCTTTGCTTCGATTCCGCCTTATGCCCGCCAGCCCCTTGCCCGCCACTGTATCGCTTACAGCCTGTTGATCGGCGGCGCAGTCATTTACCCGCTGCTGGCCAGCCAGGCGCAAGCCCAGACCCAGCGCTTTACCGTGGCCGCAGGCCCTGTGGATAACGCGCTGAGCCAGTTTGCGGCGCAGGCCAATGTCATCCTGTCGTTCTCCCCCGCCCAGACCGCCAACCGCCGTACACCGGGACTGCAAGGTGAGTATTCGGTAGAGCAAGGCTTTGTCCGGTTGCTGCAAGGCTCGGGGTTGCAGGCGGTGGCTCAGGCGCCAGGCAGCTACATTTTGCAGGCCGTGCCGGCAACCGGTTCGGTGGAGCTGGGTGAAACGATGATCGACAGCAGCCGCACCGACTCATTCGCCCAGGACAGCGCCAGCGACACCGGCTACAAGGCCCGCGCCAGCCGTGCCGCGACCAAGACCAGCACACCCTTGAGCGAGACGCCGCGCTCGGTGTCGGTAGTGACCGGCCAGCGCATCAAGGACCAGAAGGCGCAGACGCTCACCGAAGTGCTCGGCTATGTCCCCGGTATCTTCGCCCCGCCCTTTGCCGCCGGCGATAGCCTGGCGGGCGATCTGTTCTTCATCCGTGGCTTCAACGCCACCGACTACGGCTACGGCCTGCTGCGCGATGGCTTACGCGTGCAAGGCAACCGCTACGACACCACCACCGACACCTATGGCCTGGAGCGTGTGGAAATCTTCCGGGGACCGTCATCGATTCTGTATGGCGAGAACGCCCCGGGCGGCCTGGTGAATCTGGTCAGCAAACGCCCCACCGCCACGCCGCAAGGTGAAGTACAGCTCAGCTACGGCTCAAACAATCGTCGGCAACTGGCTGTGGATATCTCCGGCCCCCTGAACGAAAGCGGCAATGTTCAGGGCCGTGTGGTGATGCTGGGTCGCAATGCCGACACCCAGACCGACCATGTGCCCGACGATCGGCTGTACATCGCACCGTCCCTGACCCTCAACCTTAATGACGCCACACAACTGACTCTGCTCAGTCATTACCAGAAAGACCACACCAACATGGAGCTGGGCCTGCCGGCCGCCGGCACCCTGCTGAACAACCCCAACGGCAAGCTCGGCAAGGACACCATGCTCGGTGTGCCGGGCTGGAACACCTTCGAGCGTGAAACCTGGAGCCTGGGCTATGAATTTATCCACAGCCTGAACGACGACTGGCAGTTCCGGCAGAACTCGCGCTACCAGCAATCGCGCGTCAGCCGTCATGAAACCTGGCCGGGTAGCCTGAACAACGCAGGCTTCGGTACTCAACTGAATGTCACCGCTTACGATCGCTTCAATAAATCGATGGTGTATTCGCTGGATAACCAGCTCGAAGGCAAATTCAGCGCAGGCGCTGTGGATAACACCGTACTGATCGGCGCCAGCTATGACCGCACCTCGTTCAGCCAGGATTGGGACGCAGGCTTTGCCGGGCAGATCAACATCTTCAACCCGGTGTATGCCCGTGACCCGGTTACCTCTATTGCCGTGCAGAACACCTTGCTCACCCAGCAGATGCAGGGTCTGTACGGGCAATGGCAAAGCACCTGGAACAACTGGATCTTCCTGTTGGGCGGTCGCCAGGATTGGGTCGACAGCGATTTTCGCAACAAGCTGGCGCCCGCCGGCGACATCAGTGGCAACGACAGCAAGTTCACCTGGCAGACCGGCCTGATGTACCGCTTCGACAACGGCCTGACGCCTTACGCCAGCTATTCCACCGCCTTTGTGCCGGTGCAGCAGATCTCCAATGGCGGCGCGCCACTGGACCCGATCACCAGCTCGCAGATCGAAGTGGGCGTTAAATACGAGCCGGCCGGCTGGAACACTGCGATCACCGCATCCGTGTTTGACCTGCGCAAGGAAGACGACACTTATCTGGACGCCACCACTTCGACCTACCGCCAAATCGGCGAAAGTCGCTCCAAGGGCGTCGAGCTGGAAATCAACAGCGACATCACCCGTAACCTGAACCTGACGGCCGCCTACACCTACACCGATGCGCGGGTCACCAAGGATGCGCCAGGCTCGTTGATCGAAGACCACCAGGTTACCGGCGTACCGCGTAACCAGGCTTCGCTGTGGACAAAATACCGCTTCCTGGACGGCCCATTGAGCGGTCTGTCGGTCGCAGGTGGCGTGCGCTACTTCGACAGCACCTTCGCTTATACACAGCCCAGCCTCTATGGCCGCCTCGATTCGGGCGACGTGACGTTGGTGGATGCGGCCATCGGCTACCAGATCGACCGGCACTGGTCGGTGGACCTGAACGCGCGCAACCTGTTCGACAAGGAATATGTATCGGGCTGCAACGATGCCGGCCGTTGCTATTGGGGCGACAGCCGTACGTTGCTGGGGACGGTTTCATACAACTGGTAGAACTGTGGATAAGGTGTTCAGGTATTGGCTGAACAGGCAGCAGGTGTTTATGGTGACCGTCCCCTTATCTGTCCGAGGAGACGGTCATGTTTATCCACAGACACCGATTGCACCTGCGCCTCAAAAGTGCGCTTGCGGCCCTGCTCATGGGCCTGACAGGCCTCACGTATGCGGCCGATCACGTGTACATCGTCCACGGGTATGGCGCAGCTCCCGACAGCCACTGGTTTCCATGGCTGAAGCAGCAAATGGAAAAGGCCGGCGCCAGCGTCACTGTCGTCGAGCTGCCGTCCTCCAGTGCCCCGCAGCGCGAAGCCTGGCAACAGGCATTGCGACAACAGATTCCGAACCCCGATAGCCACTCATGGTTTGTGACCCACAGCCTGGGCAGCATCGCGTTGTTGCAATACCTCAGTGAGCGCAAAGACTTATCCACAATCGGTGGGTATGTGCTGGTCTCGGGGTTCAATGAAAAACTGTCGAACATTCCGCAGATCGACAGTTTTATCCAGCCTGATCTGGATTATCGCAAGCTGACTGGACTTACCCACAATCGCGTTGTCATTGCGGCCCGGAATGATGTGGTGGTGCCGCATGCGGTCAGCCAGCGTTTGGCGAAAAGGCTGGACGCACGGTTTGTCTCACTGCCACAAGGCGGGCATTTTCTTGCAGACGATGGTTTCAAAAGATTTCCACAGGTGCTGGAAGAGCTGAAACGGGAGATGTCCACGCCGCAATAACAGGGGTGTGGGTAACTTGACGCGCTCGGTATTAAATACCGTCAAAGAAATTTAACTATTTGATTCATATAGAATTTTAAAGGAACAGAAAAGCCTCGAACATCAGCAATGCTGGTGCAAAGTCCATTGTCCCCTGCCTTTTTGCGAAATTTTTAACCGATCCACCACGAGCAATCGGGGCGCCGATCAGCCCCGATCCTACTCACAGAGTCATTCTGTTTTGCAGCAATGAGTCTTGTGACTAACTAATCCTTCCGGTCCTTGGTTGACCCTGTGGATAGTTTATGCAGCGATCATTTACCAATACAAAAACTGGAAAAAATCCTGCCCAGCAGATCATCGGAGCTGAATGCCCCGGTGATCTCGCCCAGGGCTTGCTGCGCCAGTCGTAAATCTTCGGCCAGCAATTCGCCGGCGCCCGCCAGGGTCAGTTGCGCGTGGCCGTGTTCCAGGAAGCTGCTGGCGCGGTGCAGGGCATCGAGGTGACGACGACGGGCGCTGAAGCTGCTTTCAGAGGTCTGTTGATAACCCATGCAGGCCTTGAGGTGTTCACGCAGCAGATCAAGGCCTTCACCGGCCGCCTTGGCGCTGAGGCTGATGGTGACATGGCCATCGCCGCTGGTTTCCAGCCCCACGACATCGCCGCTCAGGTCGGCTTTGTTGCGAATCAGGGTAACTTTGGCCGGGTCCGGGCGTTGTTCCAGAAATTCCGGCCACAGGGCGAACGGATCGGTGGCTTCCGGGGCGGTAGCATCCACCACCAGCAAGATACGGTCGGCCTCACCAATGGCCTTGAGAGCGCGCTGCACGCCGATCATCTCGACCTGGTCCTCGGTATCACGCAAGCCTGCGGTATCGACCACGTGCAGCGGCATGCCATCGATGTGGATATGTTCGCGCAGCACGTCCCGGGTGGTGCCGGCGATGTCGGTGACGATGGCCGCTTCGCGTCCTGCCAGGGCATTGAGCAAGCTGGATTTGCCTGCGTTCGGGCGACCGGCGATCACCACGTTCATGCCATCGCGCAGCAAGGCACCTTGTCCTGCCTCGTGCTGCACGGTGGATAACATGTCGCGCACGTTATCGAGTTTGCCCAGCACCACGCCGTCGGCAAGAAAGTCGATTTCTTCCTCGGGAAAGTCGATGGCCGCCTCGACATACATGCGCAGGCCGATCAGCAATTCGGTGAGTTTATCCACACGCTGCGAAAATGCTCCTTGCAACGAGCGCAACGCATTGCGTGCGGCTTGTGCCGAGCTGGCCTCGATAAGGTCGGCGATGGCTTCGGCCTGGGCCAGGTCGAGCTTGTCGTTGAGAAACGCCCGCTCGCTGAATTCCCCCGGGCGTGCCAGGCGGCAGCCCAGTTGCAGGCAGCGCTGCAAGAGCATGTCCAGGACCACCGGGCCACCGTGGCCCTGCAACTCCAGCACGTCTTCGCCGGTAAACGAGTTGGGACCGGGAAAGTACAAGGCAATGCCTTCATCCAGCACCTGCCCCTGGCCATCTTCGAACGGACCGTAATGGGCATAGCGCGGTTTGAGGTCACGGCCGGTGATGGCGTTGGCAGCCTTGGCCGCCAGCGGGCCGGAGAGACGCACGATACCGACGCCTCCACGTCCCTGAGCAGTGGCGATGGCGGCGATGGTCTCACGAGGGGCGTTCATGGCGACTCCTGAAAAACTGACAGATAGCAAAACGCCCCACGAGGGGGCGTCTTGTACAACATGTTCACAGGTTAGATCAGACAGTTGCTTTCTTGGAAGCCGCTTCGATCTTACGTGTGATGTAAGCCTGCTGCAGGATCGACAGGGTGTTGTTCACAACCCAGTACAGAACCAGACCGGCCGGGAACCACAGGAAGAAGAAGGTGAAGATGATTGGCATCATTTTCATTACCTTGGCCTGCATCGGGTCCGGCGGTGTCGGGTTCAGACGCTGCTGGATGAACATGGTCGCGCCCATGATGATCGGCAGGATGAAGAACGGGTCCTTGATCGACAGGTCGGTTATCCACAGGATCCACGGGGCCTGGCGCATTTCAACGCTTTCCAGCAGTACCCAGTAGAGCGCCAGGAACACCGGCATCTGCACGAGAATCGGCAAGCATCCACCCAGCGGGTTGATCTTCTCTTTCTTGTACAGTTCCATCATCGCCTGGGACATCTTCTGGCGATCGTCGCCGAACTGCTCTTTCAGCGCGGTCAGTTTCGGCGCCACGGTGCGCATGCGCGCCATGGATTTGTAGCTGGCCGCCGACAGCGGGAAGAACAGGCCCTTGATGAGCATGGTCAACACGATGATCGACCAGCCCCAGTTACCGAGCACGGCGTGGATATGTTGCAGCAGCCAGAAGATCGGCTGGGCAATGAACCACAGAATGCCGTAGTCGACGGTCAGTTCCAGGCCTGGGGATAACTCTTTGAGTACCGCCTGGCTTTTCGGACCGGCATACAGCGTAGCGCCGGTTTCGCCCTGGGCGCCCGGTGCAACGGTCAGAGATGGACTGGTGAAGCCGATAATGTAGTTGCCTTGCGTGTCCTTGCGGGTCTGCATGGCATTGCTGACATTGTGCTCCGGGATCCAGGCGGTCACGAAATAGTGCTGCAGCCAGGCAACCCAGCCACCCTGCACGGTTTCACGCACTTGACCCTTGTCGATGTCTTTCATCGACACTTTCTTGTACGGCTCCGAAGGTGTCCACAGGGCAGCGCCCAGATAGGTGGCGGTACCGGTGGCCGTCGTCGACGACGGATCGGAGCTGGCATCACGCTTCAACTGGCCAAACAGGTTACCCGACCAAGGCTGCGCGCTCTGGTTATCCACAAGGTAGGTAACTTTCAGATCGTACAGGCCGCGGTTCAGTGTGAAGCGCTTGGTGTAGTTGACGCCGTTTTCCGAGAATTTCAGGTCGACGACCAGTTGATCCTGGCCGTCAGCCAGTTGATAACTTTTCTGTGTCGACGCATAAACCGGACGACCGGTAGCACGCGCGTCCGGACCGTTGGTGCCGGTCAGGCCACTCTGGGCCAGAAAAGTGCGTTCGCCGCCGTTATCGAACAGCTGAAATGGAATCTCGGGGCGGTCTTGACGACGTGGGTACAGCGGCAAACGCAGCTGGACGACGTCACCACCGACCGGATCGATGGCCAGATCGAGCACATCAGTGCTGATTTTGATCAGATCCTTGCTGACTGCAACGGGGGTTTCGACAGGGGCGACAGTCGCTCCCGGAGCCGTTGGTACATCGGCACTTGCTGTACCGTCGTTGGCAGCAGCAGGTACATCGGCATTGGTAGTGGTAGCAGCAACAGTCGGGGTCGGCAAGGCAGCCTGGCCGTAGTCTTCGTTCCATTTCAGAACGCCGACATAGGTCACGATTGCCAGGGCGCCGATCAGGATCGTGCGTTTAATATCCATGATTACTCGGCCATCGAAGAAGAGCGGGAGGTAGGAACGGGTGGAACCGGATCATAGCCACCGGGATTCCACGGATGACAGCGACCTAATCGTCTGATGGTCAGCCAGCCGCCGCGCAGAAGGCCATGATGTTCGATGGCTTCCAAGGCGTAGCAGGAGCAAGTGGGGTAAAAACGGCAATGACTTGCCATCAATGGGCTGATGGCATAGCGATAAAACTGGATCGGAACGAGTGCCAGTTTACGCATCTGGATTGTCCACCCCTGCAGGTTCAGGTTGTTCCGGAACTGCTGGAACAGCAGGCCGGCTGCGTGCCAGACGCTTCCAGAGCTTGCTGAAATGCTGGATCAACTCGGGATTACCCAGGTCACCCAGCCCTTTGCGCGCGACGATCACGATGTCCCAGCCGACCAGGTTGTCCTGGTGCAGTCGAAACGATTCGCGGATCAGGCGTTTCAGGCGATTGCGCTCAACGGAGAGCTTGACGCTCTTCTTACCGATCACAAGCCCCAGACGGGGATGCTCAAGGTCGTTGTCGCGTGCAAGGATCAGGAGATTTTTTCCCGGAACCTTGCCGGTGGGGGAGTCAAAGACTGCCTTGAAATGCCGGGGGGTCAGCAGACGCTTTTCCCGACCGTAGTCCTGACTCACCACCTGTACCGAAAAATCAGACGGCCAGACGCTTACGGCCTTTGGCGCGGCGACGCGACAGAACGGCACGGCCGTTCTTGGTGGCCATACGGGCACGGAAACCGTGAGTGCGAGCGCGCTTGATAGTGCTGGGTTGGAAAGTACGTTTCATGGCGTGTTACCTGGTTCGTCGACAACGGGCCGGAATGGCCCCCGTTTTAAGAGACCGGCGATTCTAGAGAAAGCAAGTCGATAGGTCAATTTCCAACCAGCGTTTACTTCAATCACTTCTCTATAAAGATGCAGCGACTGTCCTGTCCTGCTTCAGCCCCGATCTGTAAAACAGGCGTAGCTATAGAAACAAGAAGACCTTTTATAAAGCTTTTTTGAAGAAGCTATTACTCTTGTACAGGCGACTATCTGTGGATAACCTTCTACAGCCCTTTGATTTCAAGATGTACAGCGAATTGAAAGTCTGTCGAGAAGCGGTGCTCTGGCTGTGCTGCGCCTTCGGATAAGCTGTGTATGAAAGTGGTTTTTATCCACAGGGCAGTTATGCACAGACTTCAACCCCTACTTATGCAAGGACCTGAAGGCAGGTTATCCACAGAGCTTAGGCGGCGCTTTTTTGTCTGGGGTGCGGTGGAAAATTCGTCGATCAAATGCGTCGTCGGGCACCTACATGTGGATAAGTCGGCCGCTGATCGATACAATGGCCGTTGTTTTTGCCTTAGCGGCTTTCAACTCAGGGGATATCCGTGTCAGTGGAACTTTGGCAGCAGTGCGTGGAGCTTTTGCGCGATGAGCTGCCGGCCCAGCAATTCAACACCTGGATCCGTCCGCTACAGGTCGAAGCCGAAGGCGACGAGTTGCGTGTCTATGCACCGAACCGTTTCGTACTCGACTGGGTTAACGAAAAGTACCTGGGTCGGCTGCTCGAGCTTCTTGGCGAGCACGGTCAGGGCATGGCGCCTGCGCTTTCCTTATTAATAGGCAGCAAACGCAGCTCGGCGCCGCGTGCGGCACCCAATGCGCCACTGGCAGCCGCAGCGGCGGCATCGCAGCAGGCCCAGGGCACGGCCGGTGACTCGCCTGCCAGTCCGGCACCTGTGCACAATGCTGCGCCTGCGATCATCACCACGCCGGCACCGGCGCCGGTGCGCCACACTGAAAGCGACGAGCCATCGCGCGACAGCTTCGATCCACTGGCCGGTGCTGCCAGCCAGCAGGCGCCCGTGCGTGCCGAAGGGCGTACCGTGCAGGTTGAGGGTGCGCTCAAGCACACCAGCTACCTGAACCGTACCTTCACCTTCGAGAACTTCGTCGAGGGCAAGTCGAACCAACTGGCGCGCGCCGCCGCCTGGCAGGTCGCCGACAACCCCAAGCACGGCTATAACCCGCTGTTCCTTTATGGCGGTGTCGGCCTGGGTAAAACGCACTTGATGCACGCGGTGGGTAACCACCTGCTCAAGAAGAACCCGAATGCCAAGGTCGTGTACCTGCACTCGGAGCGTTTCGTGGCTGACATGGTCAAGGCGCTGCAGCTCAATGCGATCAACGAATTCAAACGCTTCTATCGTTCGGTCGATGCGTTGCTGATCGACGACATCCAGTTCTTCGCCCGTAAAGAGCGTTCCCAGGAAGAGTTTTTCCACACCTTCAACGCTCTGCTTGAAGGCGGGCAGCAGGTCATTCTGACCAGTGACCGCTACCCCAAGGAAATCGAAGGCCTGGAAGAACGGCTCAAGTCGCGTTTCGGCTGGGGCCTGACCGTTGCGGTCGAGCCACCGGAGCTTGAAACACGAGTCGCGATTCTGATGAAAAAAGCCGATCAGGCAAAAGTCGAGCTGCCGCACGACGCGGCGTTCTTCATCGCCCAGCGTATTCGCTCCAACGTCCGTGAACTCGAAGGCGCACTCAAGCGTGTCATCGCTCACTCGCACTTCATGGGCCGCGACATCACCATCGAGCTGATCCGCGAATCGCTCAAGGACCTGCTGGCCCTGCAAGACAAACTGGTGAGTGTGGATAACATTCAGCGCACAGTGGCCGAGTACTACAAGATCAAGATCTCCGATCTGTTGTCCAAGCGTCGCTCGCGTTCGGTTGCCCGGCCGCGTCAGGTGGCCATGGCACTGTCCAAAGAGCTGACCAACCACAGCCTGCCGGAGATCGGCGACGTATTCGGCGGGCGTGACCACACCACGGTGTTGCACGCCTGCCGCAAGATCAACGAACTCAAGGAGTCCGATGCGGACATCCGCGAGGACTACAAGAACCTGCTGCGTACATTGACCACATGATGACGCCAGAGCAGTTTATAGAGGCAAGGGACTAGACCATGCATTTCACCATTCAACGCGAAGCCCTGTTGAAACCCCTGCAATTGGTCGCCGGCGTAGTTGAACGCCGCCAGACCTTGCCGGTGCTTTCCAACGTGTTGCTGGTCGTTCAGGGCCAGCAACTGTCGCTGACCGGTACCGATCTTGAAGTGGAACTGGTTGGCCGCGTCCAACTGGAAGAGCCTGCCGAACCCGGTGAAATCACCGTGCCGGCGCGCAAGCTGATGGATATCTGCAAAAGCCTGCCCAACGACGCACTGATCGACATCAAACTCGAAGAGTCCAAGTTGCTGGTCAAGGCCGGTCGCAGCCGTTTTACGCTGTCCACCTTGCCAGCCAACGATTTCCCGACCGTCGAAGAAGGTCCGGGCTCGCTGACCTTCGATCTGGTGCAAAGCAAACTGCGTCGCCTGATCGAACGCACCAGCTTCGCCATGGCCCAGCAGGACGTGCGCTACTACCTCAACGGCATGCTGCTTGAAGTGAACAGCGGCGTTCTGCGTGCGGTCGCCACCGACGGTCACCGTCTGGCCATGTGCTCGATGGCCGCTGAAATCGGCCAGGCCGATCGTCACCAGGTCATCGTGCCGCGTAAGGGCATTCTGGAGATGGCGCGTCTGCTCACCGAACAGGACGGCATCGTCAGCATCGTGCTGGGCCAGCATCACATTCGTGCTACCACGGGTGAATTCACCTTCACTTCCAAACTGGTCGACGGCAAGTTCCCCGACTACGAGCGCGTACTGCCCAAGGGCGGCGACAAGCTGGTACTCGGTGATCGCCAGGCGCTGCGCGAAGCGTTCAGCCGTACCGCGATCCTGTCCAACGAGAAGTACCGTGGTATTCGTCTGCAACTGGCCAGCGGTCAGTTGAAGATTCAGGCCAACAACCCGGAACAGGAAGAAGCTGAAGAAGAAATCGGCGTCGAGTACAACGGCGACTCGCTGGAAATCGGCTTTAACGTCAGCTACCTGCTCGACGTACTGGGCGTGATGACCACCGAGCAGGTGCGTCTGATCCTGTCCGACTCCAACAGCAGCGCACTGGTGCAAGAGTCCGATAACGACGACTCGGCCTATGTCGTCATGCCGATGCGTCTGTGATCCTCTGATGCATAGCGCAGCCTGATGTCTCTCAGTCGCGTCTCGGTCACCGGGGTGCGCAATCTGCACCCGGTGACCTTCTCTCCCTCCCCGCGTATCAACATTCTCCACGGCGCCAATGGCAGTGGCAAAACCAGCGTGCTGGAAGCCATTCACCTGTTGGGTCTTGCACGCTCGTTTCGCAGCAGCCGTTTGCTACCGGTCATCCAGTACGAGCAACCCAGTTGCACGGTCTTCGGTCAGGTCGAACTGGCTGAAGGTGGTCATAGCAACCTGGGTATTTCTCGCGATCGGCATGGGGAATTTCAGATCCGTATCGACGGTCAAAACGCGCGCGGCACGGCGCAACTGGCTGAAACCCTGCCGCTGCAACTGATCAACCCGGACAGTTTTCGGCTGCTGGAAGGCGCTCCGAAGATTCGTCGGCAGTTTCTGGACTGGGGAGTGTTCCACGTGGAACCTCGCTTCATGGCCACTTGGCAGCGCCTGCAGAAAGCCCTGCGGCAGCGGAACTCATGGCTGCGGCATGGTACACTCGACACCGCTTCGCAAGCGGCATGGGACCGGGAATTGTGCCTGGCCAGCGATGAAATTGACGAGTTTCGGCGTGCTTATATCAAGGTGCTGAAACCGGTTTTTGAAAAGACATTGAGCGAGCTTGTCGAGCTCGAAGGTCTGACCCTTAGCTACTACCGCGGCTGGGACAAGGAAAAAGAGCTGAGCACGGTGCTCGCTTCATCCTTGCAGCGCGATCGGCAGATAGGCCATACCCAGGCCGGACCTCAACGAGCGGACTTACGCCTGAGGCTCGGAGCACACAACGCGGCAGACATATTGTCTCGCGGCCAGCAGAAGCTGGTGGTCTGTGCATTGCGCATCGCTCAAGGGCACCTCGTCAGCCAGGCGCGTCGAGGGCAATGCATCTACCTGGTGGATGACCTGCCCTCCGAACTGGATGACCACCACCGCCAGGCGCTTTGTCGCTTGCTGGAAGACTTACGCTGCCAGGTGTTCATCACCTGTGTAGACCACCAATTTTTGATCGAAGGCTGGCAGACGGAAACGCCAGTTGCTGTGTTCCACGTGGAACATGGCCGTATCAGCCAGACCCACGACCATCGGGAGTGATTGCATGAGCGAAAACCAAACGTACGACTCCTCCAGCATTAAAGTGTTGAAAGGACTGGATGCCGTACGCAAGCGTCCCGGGATGTACATCGGCGATACAGACGATGGCAGCGGTCTGCACCACATGGTGTTCGAGGTGGTTGATAACTCGATCGACGAAGCTTTGGCCGGCCATTGCGACGACATCAGTATCATCATTCACCCAGACGAATCGATTACCGTGCGCGACAACGGCCGCGGTATCCCGGTCGACGTCCATAAAGAAGAAGGCGTTTCGGCGGCAGAGGTCATCATGACCGTGCTCCACGCCGGCGGTAAATTCGACGACAACTCCTACAAGGTCTCCGGCGGTCTGCACGGCGTGGGTGTGTCGGTGGTCAACGCCCTCTCGGAACACCTGATGCTGACCGTGCGTCGCAGCGGTAAGCTCTGGGAACAGACCTACGTTCATGGCGTACCGCAAGAGCCGATGAAAATCGTTGGCGAAAGCGAAACCACCGGTACCCAGATCCACTTCAAGCCTTCGGCTGAAACCTTCAAGAACATTCACTTCAGCTGGGACATCCTCGCCAAGCGGATTCGTGAGCTGTCGTTCCTCAACTCCGGTGTCGGTATCCTGCTCAAGGACGAACGCTCCGGCAAAGAAGAAATGTTCAAGTACGAAGGCGGCCTGCGTGCCTTCGTCGAATATCTGAACACCAACAAGACTGCGGTCAACCAGGTCTTCCACTTCAACGTCCAGCGCGACGATGGCGTGGGTGTCGAGATTGCCCTGCAGTGGAACGACAGCTTCAACGAGAACCTGTTGTGCTTCACCAACAACATTCCTCAGCGCGATGGCGGTACGCACCTGGTGGGCTTCCGCTCGGCCCTGACGCGTAACCTGAACAACTACATCGAGCAGGAAGGCCTGGCCAAGAAGCACAAGGTCGCGACCACCGGCGACGATGCCCGTGAAGGCCTGACCGCGATCATCTCGGTAAAAGTACCCGATCCAAAGTTCAGTTCGCAGACCAAAGACAAGCTGGTGTCGTCCGAGGTCAAGACCGCAGTAGAACAGGAGATGGGCAAATACTTCTCCGACTTCCTGCTGGAAAACCCGAACGAAGCCAAGGCCGTGGTCGGCAAGATGCTCGACGCTGCCCGTGCCCGTGAAGCAGCGCGCAAGGCCCGTGAGATGACCCGCCGCAAAGGCGCGCTGGACATCGCCGGCCTGCCGGGCAAACTCGCCGACTGCCAGGAGAAAGACCCTGCTCTTTCCGAACTGTACCTGGTCGAGGGTGACTCTGCGGGTGGCTCGGCCAAGCAAGGCCGTAACCGCAGAACCCAGGCCATCCTGCCGCTGAAGGGCAAGATCCTCAACGTCGAGAAAGCACGCTTCGACAAGATGATCTCGTCTCAGGAGGTCGGTACGCTGATCACTGCACTGGGCTGCGGTATCGGTCGCGAAGAGTACAACATCGACAAGCTGCGCTATCACAACATCATCATCATGACCGATGCTGACGTCGACGGTTCGCACATCCGTACCCTGCTGCTGACCTTCTTCTTCCGTCAGTTGCCGGAACTGATCGAGCGTGGCTACATCTACATCGCCCAGCCGCCGCTGTACAAGGTCAAGAAAGGCAAGCAGGAGCAGTACATCAAGGACGACGAGGCCATGGAAGAATACATGACCCAGTCGGCCCTGGAAGACGCCAGCCTGCACCTCAGCGACTCGGCGCCAAGCGTTTCCGGCGAAGCGCTGGAGCGTCTGGTCAACGAGTTCCGCACCGTGATGAAGACGCTCAAGCGTTTGTCGCGCCTGTACCCTCAGGAACTGACCGAGCACTTCGTCTACCTGCCTGCCGTGACGCTGGAGCAATTGTCCGATCACGCCGCCATGCAAGACTGGCTGGCCAAGTTCGACGCGCGCCTGCGCACCGTCGAAAAATCGGGCCTGGCCTACAAAGCCAGCCTGCGCGAAGACCGCGAGCGCAACGTCTGGTTGCCGGAAGTCGAATTGATCTCCCACGGCCTTTCCAGCTACGTGACCTTCAACCGTGACTTCTTCGGCAGCAACGACTACCGGACCGTCACCGTGCTCGGTGCACAGATCAGCTCGCTGCTTGAAGAAGGCGCCTACGTTCAGCGTGGCGAACGCAAGAAACCGGTTACCGAGTTCAAGCAAGCGCTTGAATGGCTGATGACCGAAAGCACCAAGCGCCACACCATTCAGCGCTACAAAGGACTGGGCGAGATGAACCCGGACCAGCTGTGGGAAACCACCATGGACCCAAGCGTACGCCGGATGCTCAAGGTGACGATCGAAGACGCCATCGGCGCCGACCAGATCTTCAACACCCTGATGGGCGACGCCGTAGAACCGCGCCGTGACTTCATCGAGAGCAACGCGCTGGCAGTGTCGAACCTGGACTTCTGATTTGTAGGACCGGCTTTAGCCGGGAAGGCCCCCGACAGTTATGCTGCCGGGGGCTTTTTGTTTATCGCACTACCCTCACCGCCTGAGCAGTCTCTCTTCGATTGCCTGTCCCAATCCACGAGGCACAGGCGAATCCGCATAACCCTGTGCAATCTCGAAAGGATCGATCACCGAATCAATCTCGTCCCCAAACGAAAAGTCTCCCACTACATATCTGGCGAACGATGGCGACTCCGGTGCGGTGTCCAACAGCCAACAACCCGCGTAACGACCGATCAGATACTCGCCGATGAAGTAGCCGATACGCGTAATGAACCACACCCTGTTTTCGTCACTGATCACCGAGTGCCTGAAGCCACTGTCCAGCAGCGGTAAAAACTTCTCGGGATGAATCAGTACTTCATGGGGTTCATCAAACCCCAGGCTTTTACAAAATTCATGCAGCACGGGCAAGCGCTCGGCTCTGAATGCATCGAAGCCCTCTACGCGGCGTGCGAGCAAGGCTTCGGGTGAATCTTCAAAAGAGTCCATACAGGCTCCGCTTCTTGATTGTGAATAATTCTTTTGGAAAGAAAAAACTATCCCAGTAGAAAATCCTGAACGTCGACCTCCGTCACCCTGCCGTCGACAACCAGCACGCCCAGGCCCAGTTCCGGATCAAACGTAGCATCGAAGATAAAGCCGATCTGACGCGCTTCAGTATCGAAAGCCGACATGACTTTGATCTCGGTGAGAGAAACAAGATTTTTCAGGTCGCCAGGCTGGCTGATGACGGGCGCCTTGGCGTCCACTTCATTGGCGTCGAAACCATTTCGATAGGCTTCAAGATGAGCGCAGTAGTGATCGAAAATAGCGGCCTCGACCGCCCTGCCGATAGACACTTTGTGTGAGTTGAATTCGCGAAAAGCCAGCCGCTGGGTTTCAGCTATCGGGTCATCATCAAAGGTCTGGATAACCAGAGTTACCGATAATAGCTGGCCGTATAAAACAATCTCACAGTGGCCTGTGCAGACATCGTCGAAACAAAGCTCTCCAAAAACGGGATCTATTACTGAGCTCATGCATGGCTCCTATGATTTACTGGTTGAATCGATATCCTGACTCTCACTATCGGACCGTTACAATCAGTAAGTGTCCGATGTGTGATTCACAAAAGCACTCCGTTGTAATCATGCATGTATTCTTCAAACTCCAGCATCGTCCAGATATGTCCATCCAGGCGATCCACGCGAACGATACCTCCGGCCTTCTCTTCACTACGCTGAATGATGCTAAAGGTATGGTAGATAGGAATTTCAAGCTTCTGAAAAACGTCCGCCAAGATGCTAAAACCTTGACTACTCGCATAGTTTTCTGCAAGGGCGAAGCACGCCTGACGAGTAAGCAGTGAAGCACTCTTGTAACAGACAGGTATGCTGGAAGCGTTAAATCCATCACGCCTTAAATCTACGATAAGGCGTAGCATGTTAATCCGCTCAATACTGACGCCACAGTAGCCGCTTCGGTTGAGAACCTGTAAGTAGTCAACGGTATCATCATATAATTTCAGAAACCTGAGCGTGGGTGAGGTGATCACTTCAGTACTATATAAGTCACACCTTGGCTGGTTTTTGAATAGTTGCATGATTCACCTATCGTCCAGTGTTGGCAATGATTACCCGCCCTGAGCGTTTGGCCTGAAGTCATCAATCGTCCTGTTTTTCTCTTTCAGCAATGCCATCACAAACTCACGGTTGAAATCCATCAGGAATTCGATGGCATCATAAATCTTCCAGCGATGAATGTCAGGGTGGTCAATGATTGAGGCGAGGTGTTGCTCAATAGCAGGTAGGTACTCGAGACAGTGTTGGTGTTTTATAAAACTCAACGCATTGGCTATTTCGAAGGGTCTGTTGTTCGCCAATGTGATTATCTTCAACACCATTGAGAATATTTGAGTTCTTGCCAACTCTTTTTCTCCCCTGTCTGCCGAGTGGGCAAAATACATAGTCACTGCCATGAGAATATGCCGATAAGTATCATCATACCCATGCAGTCTATGAGAATAGATACCCTCGATAACATCGGGCCTTGTCATACTTTTTTCCAAAGCAATAAGCGCCTCATGCACACCCCAGCTGGTCAATAATTTCGCAGCCAGAAAACGCACCTCATCGTCTGTGTGAGAAAGCAGATCCTTTACCGCCTCCATTCTGTCCTGTGGAATATCCTCTGCGTCCAGCTCTCCTGGATCAGCCGCATAATCGGCATGTTCAGGAATACTATTCAGGAGATCATTGACTCTGCGATCCATAATCAAAGCTTACCTATCGATTTTTATGAACATCACTTGCTATTGACCACAATCGTGCCTGCCAGCATGTCGCCAAAGCGCCGCCGATGCCCGAAGAATAAGAAAATAGCGTCCAGCAAACTAAACAGCACCTTTGGCAGGTTACGCAACACCGATTGAAAGACCGTGCAGTTCATCTCGAACGGGAAACCGACAACGGCAATCTTCATCACGCGCTTGCCCACGCTTTGGCCACCTGGCAGTGCATCACCGAATACAAGATACAGGTACGAAAAAAGCCAAGGGCTCATCATTATCATCAGGACGAGTGAAGGCGAAATTTCGGGAGAAAATAATGGGCCAATCCACCTGATGATTAATTCAGCAGTGATAAAAATGACATGAGCAATCCCTACATCAATCATGACGGCGTAGAAGCGTTTCAAAGGACTTGCCAGATCGTAGGATGAGGCCGGGTATTGCTGGGTCAATGCGGTCATGTCGATAAGTACCGAATGAGGGATCTTTCGGCTGGCCGTGGCAGGACAATACGGGGGCTTGAAATCAGGCCGTACAAAGTCGGCCATGTCCTTGGCGTGGCAAGCATGATTAATCCATTAATAAGGCGCGGGGCGCGAATCGCCCGCTGAGTGTATTCAGGCTGGCTGAATGTATAAGCGGCAATAAAAAGACCGCCTGTTTGCCGGAAAATTCCCGCGCTTGGCCGTAACTGTGAGCCAGGTCACAGAGTTCCCCGGGCCTTCAAACAGCGCTGCAGGCCATACGGGGGGCGCCAGAAGGCAGCGATACCGGTGCCAACAACATCACATGCTACTATTCTGTGCATAACGCTATAAGCAACTCATGCGCGATGTATCAAGTCCATGGAAGATCAGGAAGTAGCCGCATGAATGATGTAATGCCGACAAAGCAGCCGGTTATGACCTGCGAAACCATGGCCAACCGGCGCATTCTGATCATCGACGACACACCGTCGATTCATGCGGACTTCCGCAAGATTCTCTGCCCTGACGACAGCAGTGCCGATGCATTGGCCGAGGCCGAAGAACTGCTGTTCGGTTCAGGTACTCCGGCAGTACCGGCTGCAACGGCATTCGAGCTGGACTCTGCGTATCAAGGTCAGGAAGCGCTGGCCAGGCTTGAGCAGGCCCTTGCCGAAGGCCGACCTTACGCCCTCGCCTTCATCGATATGCGCATGCCGCCTGGCTGGGACGGTTTGCAGACGCTGGAGCGCTTGTGGCAGGTTGACCCACGGTTGCAGGTCGCGTTGTGCACCGCCTACTCCGATTATTCGCTGGACGAGATGAGCGCTCGGGTTGATATGGGCGACCGCCTGTTGATTCTCAAGAAGCCGTTCGACCCCATCGAGATCGTGCAGATGGCCCGCGCCATGACGGTCAAATGGCAGATGACCCGCGAAGCCGAGGCCAAGCTCAACCTGCTCGAACAAGCCGTCGAGGAGCGTACCCGCGACCTGTCCGATGCCAACATCATTGTGCAGAACAGCCCGACGATTCTGTACCGCCTGCGCGGCCAGCCGTCGTTTCCGCTGATGTACATTTCGCACAACATCACCAAGTTCGGCCACCAGCGCGCAGACCTGCTCAACTCGCCTGACTGGACCCAGCAACTGATCCATCCCGACGACCAGTTCAAGGTCAACGAAACCATGGGGCTGGTGCTCGACAAGGACGCCCAGGGTGCTTCGATCGAATTTCGCCTGCGCACCGGTGACGGTCAATATCGCTGGGTCGAAAACCGCTATGTACCGGTGCGCCATGCCAACGGCCGGCTGCTGGAAATCGAAGGCATCATCATCGATATTACCGAGCGCAAGCTGGCCGAAGACAAGATCTCGCTGTTGGCGCGCACCGATAGCCTGACCGGGTTGTGCAACCGCTCGACTCTGATGGAGCGCCTGCGCCATGCGTTTGCAGCGGCCGAACGTGGTGCGATGTCGTTTGCCGTGTTCTATCTCGACCTGGATCACTTCAAGCGGATCAACGACACGCTGGGCCACGCCGTCGGCGATTTGCTGCTGCAGGAAGCCGCCCGGCGGCTGATGCACTGCACGCGCGAAAGTGACGTTGTGGCGCGCCTGGGCGGCGATGAGTTTTCGATCCTGCAACTGGAAATGGGCGACCCGGCGAATGCTGCCGCGCTTGCGATCAAACTGCGCAGCGCGCTGATGCAGCCCTATCATCTGGATGGCCACGATCTTTATGTGTCGTCGAGCATCGGCATCAGCACCTATTCTGCCAATTGCATCAGTGCCGAGTCGTTACTCGGCCAGGCCGACATGGCCCTGTACCGTTCCAAGGAAATGGGCCGCAACCAGTACCACTTCCATTCCGAGGACATCAATCAGGAGGTCATGGACCGCATCACTTTGATTGCCGAGCTCAAACAGGCCTTGATCAGTGATCAGCTTGAGCTGTTCTATCTGCCTGAAGTCGATCTGCATTCGGGGGCGATTCTGGGTATGGAAGCCTTGCTGCGCTGGCATCACCCGACTCGCGGCTTGCTCGATGCCAGCGCGTTCATGGCCGAGGCCGAGAAGGTCGGCACCATCGTTGCGTTGGGTCAGTGGGTATTGAATCAGGCCTGCAAACAGATGCGTGAGTGGCAGGATCAGGAGGTGGCGCCGCCGATCATTTCCGTCAATCTGTCGCTGACCCAGCTGAAGCGTGGCAATGAGCTGGTCAACGAGGTATTACAGACGCTCAATCGCTGGGGGCTGAAACCGTCGGATCTGGAGTTCGATGTCACCGAAGCCACCCTGGCCCACACCAAGTGGACCCAGAATGACGTACTGCCCGCGTTGCGCCGGTTGGGCATCAAGGTCGCCATCGACGATTTCGGCACCGACTATTCATCGTTCGATTACCTCAAGACCTACAAGGTCAACCGTCTCAAGCTGGCACCTGCCTTTGTCACCCACGCCCGCGACGACCTCAATAGCGCGATCACTTTACGAACCATCATCAATTTCGCCAACGAGGTCGGCATTGGTGTGATCGCCGAGGGCGTGGAAACCCTTGAACAGAAAAAGACCCTGATCTCCACCGGCGCCACCGTGGCTGCCCACGGCTACTACTTTAGTGAAGCCGTGAACAGCCAGCATGCTGCCGAGCTATTGAGCGAGGGTCATATCAACCTTGAGTAAGGGGCAGCACCAGGGTAAATGTTGCACCCTGGCCCTGACCTTCACTGTGCGCAATCAGATCACCGCCCATGCTGTGGGCCGCCAGAATGCAACTGTGCAGGCCAAAGCCATGGCCTGAAGTGCGCGTGGTGAAGCCATGCTCGAAGACCCGCCCCAGATTCTCGGACGAAATACCCTCGCCGTTATCCTGCACCACAATGCGCACTTGCCCCTCGCTGGCACTCTCCAGGCGCAAAATGATCTCGCTGGGCCGATCATTGACCGGCTCCAGCGCCTGCTTGGCGTTGTTGATCAGGTTGACCAGAATCTGCAGTACCTTGTGCTTGTCCAGATTGATCGGCGGCACATCGTTGAAATCCTTGACCAGGGTGATGGTGTGGCGTGCCAGCGACACGTCGCAGATGCGCACCACATCCTCGATCAGATCTCGCAACAGCACCGGCTCCATCAGACTCGATGTGCCGGCATACGATTGCTGGGTGGCGACGATATCCTTGATGTGATCGATGCTCTTGGTCAGCAGCGCCAGCTCATCGAGCATGCTCTGTTGCTCCGCCGCCAGCGCCTCGGCCAGCTTGCTCAGGTAATCGGGCAGCATCCGCCCTTTCGGATCGTTGCCCATGAACTCGCCCATGTCGTGTGCATGCTCGTTAAGCAACTGCACGACCTTCGACACGCCCTGGCCTTTCGAGGTACGCACCTTATCGCGCAGCACCTGCGCCGACACGTTCACGCTGTTGAGTACATTGCCGACGTTGTGCAGAACATTGGTGGCAATCTCGGCCATCCCCGCCTGGCGCGCCGTGGTCACCAGCTCCGCTTGCGCGGCGCGTAACTCATCGTTGACCTGAGCCAGTTGCCTGGGGCTGGGAATCTTCAATGCCACCGGAATCAATCTGACCAGCATGATTGCCGTCAGCACAGAGGCACTGGCGGTGATGACCTTGAGCATGGCTGCGATCCAGTAGTACGGATGCCAGATGGTGATGATTTCCATCACATGCGTTGCGCCACACGCCAGAATGAACACCCCGAACGCCACGAACATCCAGTCGAACGGCATATCCTTGCGCTTGCGGATGAAGTAGATCAACGCCAGCGGAATGCTGATGTAGCTCAGGGTAATCAGACTGTCGGACAGCACATTGGCCCACAACAGATCAGGCCGCCAGAAATAACAATGCCCATGCGGCATGAAGCGGTTGTCGGTCAAAAACTCAAACATAAGCGACTTCCTCGCGGAACCGTGGCGACAGCAACATGCGATCGGGACAACGAGGAGTCTAGCAAGGGCGGGAGTCGATATGTTCCACGTGGAACATACCGGTATGCCGAGTCAGGTATCAGGCTCAGAATGAATATTTGAGTGAAAGGATCAGGTTCCTCGGTTCGCCATACACGCCGTTGTCGGTAATCGAGGCGTAGTATTTTTTATCGAGCAGGTTGTTGGCGTTCAAGGTCGCAGACAGTTGCTTGCTGATCTCATACCGCGTCATGGCGCTGATCAGCATGTAGCTGCCCTGCTCTGGGTAGCCTTCGCCCTCGAAGCCATAGCGGCTTTTCCAGTTGAATCCGCCACCCACGGTGAGCTTATCCAGCGTGCCAGACAGATGATACGTGGTGAAGCCTTTGACGTTGTGCCTGGGAATACGGCTCATCGCCCGATTGCCCTGTGCGTCTTCGCTCAGGCTGTAGGCGTAGCCACCCGCAATATTCCAGCCTTCGCTCAACTCACCGTTGGCTTCCAGCTCCACGCCTTCAGTGGTGATGCCTTGCAGCGAGCGGTAGGCGCTGATGGTAGCGTCGTACTCGGCAACGTTGTCCTGCTCGACCCTGAACAGCGCCAGGTTGGCATTGAGTCGCCCGTCGTTGAAGGCCGCCTTGATGCCTGCCTCGTAGGCGGTGCCCTCTTCCGGATCAAGCGGGCTGTTGTTGATATCCCGTGCCGTGGCGCTTTGTGGATTGAAAATCTGCGTATAGCTGCCGTACAGCGACCAGGTATCGTCCAGGTCATAGATCAAGCCGGCAAAAGGCACGACAACACCGCTTTCGGTTTTTTCCTGTTTACTGCGGACTCCGGCAGTGGAGACGGTTTGCGCATTGCGTTTCCAGTCCATGACCCGCGAGCCGACAATCAAGTGAGTGGCATCGGTAAGATTGAAGCGCGAAGTGAGGTAGGCGCTGTATTGGGTTTCTTCAGTATCGGTTTTGCCTGTGCGGTTGAACGCGGGCCGGTTGGCACCACTGCCGTCCCAGTCCCAGATACTGCCCAGAGTACCGTCGTAGTTGCTGTTCCAGCTGTACAGCCAGCCATAGTTATCCGACTTGATATCGGTGTGCGACAAGGCGATTCCTGCAACCAGTTCATGCTCACGGCCCAGCAGTGAAAACGGGCCGGTGGCATAAGCATCCAGGCTGTTCACCGTATTGGTCTCGACCCATTTGGCGGGCGTGATACTGCTGCCCAGCCCGGTAGCGGCATCGATCTCGCCATACTGGTAATAGGAAATCGCATCCTGCTCATTGCGACTGCGGCTGACCTCTACCTTGCCACTCCAGCCGTTGGCAAATGCGTGGTCCAGCGACACAAAAAGGTTACTCTGACGGGTGTCGTAATAGCTCCAGTCCGGTGCATTGTTATAAGAGCGGGGCAGATGGATCCGGGCGCCGTTGCTGTAGTTATTCAAGTAATAGAGCGGCACGCCACTGCGCAGGGGCTGCTCATTGTCATTGCTCTGGTAGCTGAAACCGATGCTCAATAGCGTCTGGTCGTTGAGGTCGAACTCGGTGATACCGTAGGCCAGTTCCGCACGGCTTTCGTAACGATCCAGCCAACTGTTCTGATCCTTATGGTCGAGTACCAAACGGCTGCGAATCGTATCGGAACTGTTGAGCGGGCCGGAAACGTCAGTGCCTACGCCATAGTGATCCCAACTGCCTGCCTCGGCGCTGACACTGGCCTGATTCTGGGCGGTGGGACGCTTGCGCACCATATTGATCGACGCGCCGGGACTTCCCATGCCGCTCATCAGCCCGGTGGCACCGCGGACCACTTCGACCCGGTCGAACATCGCGGTCGAGGCCTGGAGGCTGAACATTTTGCTCGAGGACTTGGGCAGGCCATCGACCAGGTAATTGGAAATCATGAAACCGCGAGAATACGGCTGATCCAGATCGGTGCCGATGCCCTGGTTGAACGTGCTTACGCCAACGGTCGCGTCCAGCACTTCGGTGATGCTGGAAAGCTTCTGGTCATCGAGTCGTTGCCGGGTAATGACCGTGACCGACTGCGGGGTTTCCTTGAGGCTCAGACCCAGTCTGGTGGCCGTGTTCGACGGACGCGACGAGGTATAGGCGCCGCTGCCTTCACTCTGGGTTTCCAGACCTGCGCCTTGAATACGGGTGACCCCCAACTCCACCGCCCCTTGCGCCTCTACCGCGACCGCCAGCGCATAATTACCGCCCACATTGATCGCCCGCAGCCCGGTGCCCGCCAGCAACCGCGCCAGACCCTCCCCTACCCCGTAACTGCCACTCAGCCCTGCACTGCGTTTACCCGCCGTAAGCTGCCCGTCGGCCGACAACAGAATCCCCGACTCGCTGGCGAAGCGATTAAGGGCCTGATCCAGATTACCGGCAGGAATGGCATAGGCGCGGGTCTGTTCGCGGCTGGCAGCCGGCTCGCTGGCGGCGGACACCGGCAAGGTCGGTGCGGCGGCCAACAGGCTGCTGAACAGTGCATGACGCACACAAAGACTGAGTCGTGAACGCGGTGTGGCGGGCAGATGCGGCACTCTGGATATCCTCTGACGAAGGCTTCTTGATGATTTCAAGAGGTATCCCGAACGAGCGAGCGAAACCGACAAAGGCGGCTGTGAAAATTTTTCGGCCCGTTATGCCCGGGCCCGCACCGTCACCCAATAACGGGTCATGCTGTGGACTTCAACCGGCAACGACTGCTGCAACGCCAGCAGCACGCGATCAGTGTCGGTCAGTGGAAATACGCCGGTCAGCGGCAGGTTGGCCACGGCCGGATCGCAGCGCAACACGCCGGGACGATGGCGCGACAGTTCGCTGATGAACTGCCCCAGTGGCATGCGCTCGGCCACCAGTCGACCTTGTGTCCAGGCAATGGCATCAAGGTTGGCCGGCACGATCTGGCCCAGCCGCCCGGCATTGAACCAGCACTGCTGACCGGCGTGCAGGCGTGCCCTGGACGCTTGATACGGGCGCAGTTCCAGTTCGCCTTCGAACAGCTCGACCCGGCTGCCGCCATCGATTTCATAAACCGAAAAGCGTGTCCCCAGTGCCTGGATTTCACCCGCGGCAGTCTCTACGATCAACGGCCGGTTCGCCGGATCATGGCCGCTTTGCAGGAGGATTTCGCCGCTGAGCAGGCGAATACGCCGCTCGCGGGCGCTAAAGCGAATATCCACTGCCGTGCCGCTGTTCAGGCTCAACTGGCTGCCATCGGCCAGCGTCTGGTTCAGGCGCATGCCGGTGTCGCTGCGCAGGTCGGCCATGGCTTCACGCCAGGGTAAGTGGCTCTGCGCCAGGTAGCCAGTACCACCGGCCACCAGCAACAAGCCCAGCAGCTTGAGGGTCTGGCGCTTGCGCGCATCGGGCTGTTGGCGCAATACCGAGCGCGCCGTGTCGACCGGCACACCCGCCAGGGTGCCTTGTAACTGCTCGAAGCGCTGCCAGGCGCGGCGGTGCTCGCTGTCGGCGGCTTGCCATTCGTTGAAGCGGCGCTGTTGTTCGGGGTCGAGTTCGCCATTCCAGTGCAGCATCAACCAGTGGCTGGCCTGCTCGACGATGGCCGGCGCGATGGGCGCTTCACGCAGGCGGCTCATTCGGCGTACAGCACCTGATAGCAGGCGGTGATCGCGCGCAGCATGTACTTCTGCACCGAACTGACGCTGACCTGCAAGCGCTCGGCGATTTGCGCGTAGTCGAGGCCTTCGAAGCGTGACAGCAAGAACGCCTCGCGCACCCGCGCCGGCATGGCGTCGAGCATGCTGTCGATCTGCATCAGTGTTTCGATCACCAGTGCACGGGTTTCCAGCGACGGTGATTGCGGTTCGGGCAGGTGAGCCAGACTGTCCAGATACGCCTGTTCGATACGCTGGCGGCGCCACTGGTCGATCACCAGATTACGGGCGATTTGCGCCAGGTACGTGCGCCCTTCATCGATGCCGGGAAGGCGCCGGGTGACCAGCAGGCGCAGGAAAGTGTCCTGAGCGATGTCGGCGGCGCGCTCGTGATCGCCCAGGCGCTTGCGCAGCCAGCCCTGCAGCCAGCCGTGATGATCGCGATAAAGCGTATCGATAGGCGATGTTTCGATGGGCACCGGGCGGTCCGTCCTGAATGCATTTAAGAATTGATCGCAATTCTATGGCGGTGAAATGCAAATGAGCAATCCCGCAAACAGGGCACAAACAACAGGCGTAAAAAAACCGGCCCTCGGAGAGGGCCGGTCCAGATGCTCATAAAAACTTATGCACGTTTTCAGTTCGCTGATGCTCTGCTGAAATAAGTAACCAAATCAATCAGATACAGAGGATATTCGCGTTATTCGGAAAATTCGCACACAGGTTATCCACAATTTCACGCAGGCACTTTTTCGTCGTTCGACATCGGGATTGCCGGTGATCCCATGGCGCGTTGAGTGGCTTCGTTCCAGGCCTGTACACGGTCGTTCAGTGCGGCAATGGCGCGTGGGCCGGTGCCTTCTGCGAACATCGGCTCGCCGATCACCACCTCGATGGTGCCCGGGGTCTTGTGCCAGCCTTCCTTGGGCCAGTACTTGCCGGCGTTGTGGGCAATCGGCAAGACCGGCAGCTCGGCATTCACGGCCAGCGCGGCGCCACCACGGGAGAATTTGCCGACCTTGCCATACGGCACGCGGGTGCCTTCCGGAAAGATCAGTACCCAGACGCCGTCCTTGAGCAACTGGTCACCCTTCTGGGCAATCTCGCGCAGTGCCGCCTTGGGGTTGGAGCGGTCAATGGCGATGGGCCGCAGCATGGCCATGGCCCAGCCGAAGAACGGCACGTACAGCAGCTCACGCTTGAGCACCTGGCTCAGCGGCTCGAAGTACGCCGACAGAAAGAAGGTCTCCCAGGTGCTCTGGTGATTGGACACGATCACGCAGGGCGTCTTGGGAATGTTGTGCTCGCCGGTCACCTTGATCCTGATGCCCAGCAGCACCCGCGACAGCAGCAGGGCAAACCGGCACCAGTTGACGTTGATGAAACGATAACGGGCCTTGAACGATAGAAACGGTGCGATGAAAAAGCTCAGGGTGCACCAGGCGAAGGCGCTGCCGCCGAGCAGCACATAGAAGATAAAGATTCTGAGCGTCTGGATGATCGACATGCCTGCTTTTACCTGGGGGCGGTTGCCCGTTGATTGCCCGTGCCGGCGTGTTGCCGGCCATTGGCGCTAAGTAGCGTTATAGCGCACGGTTGTGGATAAGTTCTCTGGCAATGGCCGCCAGATCATCGAAAACCAGTGTCCCGGCCGGCACGTTGCCGTCCTGTGTCTTGCGGCCCTTGCCGGTCAGCACCAGCACCGGTTGCGCCTCGGCAGCCAGGGCGGCCTGCAGGTCGCTCTTGCTGTCACCAACGAACCATACGCCCGAAAGCGTCGCGCCGTAATGCCCGGCAATGGTGTGCAGCATGCCGGGCAACGGCTTGCGGCACTCACAGCCCGCATCGGGGCCATGTGGACAATAGACGATCAAGCCAACCTCGCCGCCCTGCTCCGCTACCAGCGTGCGCAGTTGCGCATGCATGGCGTCCAGGGTGGCCAGGTCGTAATAACCTCGGGCAATGCCGGACTGGTTGGTGGCCACGGCCACCGTCCAGCCGGCCTTGCTCAGTGCTGCGATGGCCTCGATAGAGCCCGGAATGGGAACCCACTCCTCCAGCGACTTTATATACGCGTCGGAGTCATGATTGATCACTCCGTCCCGATCGAGAATCAGCAGCTTCACGCTCTACCCCTTCTCAGCCCAGCAGCGAGATGTCGGCAACGCCCAGGAACAGCCCGCGCAGGCGGGCCAGCAACGCATAGCGGTTGGCCCGTACGTTGGCGTCCTCGGCATTGACCATGACCGCTGCGAAGAACGCATCGACCGGATCGCGCAGGCTGGCCAGACGCGCCAGCGACTCGGTGTACTTGCGCTCG
Source organism: Pseudomonas sp. 3A(2025) (assembly GCF_054589175.1). Classification (NCBI taxonomy): domain Bacteria; kingdom Pseudomonadati; phylum Pseudomonadota; class Gammaproteobacteria; order Pseudomonadales; family Pseudomonadaceae; genus Pseudomonas; species Pseudomonas sp. 3A(2025). The sequence goes on from NZ_BAAILM010000034.1 coordinate 172,363, forward strand.
GCGGCCAGTGGCTGCACGGCGTGGTCGGCCTGTTGCACGGCCGAGTACAGCGAGAACTCGCTGGCGTTGTCGAAATACTTGGGCTCGACGGTCTGGGCGATGTGGCCCTCGGCCTTGCTCAGCAGGTTCGACACGCGCTTGTTCACGGCCGCCAGCGCTGCGGCCTGTGGCAGGGCACGGAATGCCTGGACGGCCTGCACACGCTGGTCGAAGTCCAGCGCCGAGGCCGGCTGCAGCGCACGCACCGACAGGTACACGGCAACGTCGATGCCTTCGTCTTCGTAACGCGCACGCAGGCGGTCGAAGATGAACTCCAGCACCTGCTCGGCAAGCCCTGCGGCCTTGACCTTGGCACCGAACAGCGTGACAGCGTACTTCACGGTCTCGATCAGGTTGAGGTCGAACTTCTTGTCGATCAGGATGCGCAGAATGCCCAGTGCCGCACGACGCAGCGCATAGGGGTCCTTACTGCCGGTCGGCAGCATGCCGATACCGAAGATGCCCACCAGCGTGTCGAGCTTGTCGGCGATGGCCACGGCGGCACCGGTCACGGTGGTCGGCAGCTCGGCGCCGGCGCCACGTGGCATGTACTGCTCGTTCAGGGCCAGGGCGACATCGTCAGCCTCGCCGTCGGCCTTGGCATAGTAATAACCGGCGATGCCCTGCATTTCAGGGAATTCACCGACCATTTCGGTCGACAGGTCGCATTTGGACAGCAGGCCTGCACGCGCGGCGCGCTCGGCATCGCCGCCAATGCGCGGGGCAATGTAGGCGGCCAGCTTCGAAACGCGCTCGGCCTTGTCGTAGACGCTGCCCAACTGGGCCTGGAACACTACGTTCTTCAGGCGTTCGTTGAAGGTTTCGAGCTTCTGCTTCTTGTCCTGCTTGAAGAAGAACTCGGCGTCGGTCAGGCGTGGACGCACGACCTTCTCGTTACCCGAGATGATCTGCGCCGGGTCCTTGCTCTCGATGTTGGCCACGGTAATGAAGCGCGGCAGCAGCTTGCCTTCGGCGTCCAGCAGGCAGAAATACTTCTGGTTGTCCTGCATGGTGGTGATCAGGGCTTCCTGTGGAACCTCCAGGAAACGCTCCTCGAAGGAGCACACCAGCGGCACTGGCCACTCGACCAGGCCGGTGACTTCATCGAGCAGCTCCGGCGGCACGATGGCTGTGCCCTGTTGCTGGGCGGCCAGCTCGTCGACGCGCTTGGCGATGATCTGCCGACGCTCGACTGCGTCGGCCAGTACATAGGCGGCGCGCAGGTCGGTCAGGTAAGCGGCCGGCGAGCTGATGCGCACGTCTTCCGGGTGATGGAAGCGGTGGCCGCGCGAGTGACGGCCAGAGGTCTGGGCCAGAATCGTGCAAGGAATAACCTGGTCGCCGAACAGCATGACCAGCCACTGGGTCGGCCGCACGAACTCTTCCTTGCGCGCTGCCCAGCGCATGCGCTTGGCGATCGGCAGGTCGTTGAGCGAGTCTTCGACGATGGTCGGCAGCAGCGACGGCGTCGGCTTGCCGGCGATGCTTTGCACGAAGCGCAGCTTGGGACCGCTCTGGTCGATCTCGGCCAGGTCGACGCCACACTTCTTGGCAAAGCCCAGGGCGGCCTGGGTCGGGTTGCCTTCAGCATCGAACGCGGCCTGACGCGGCGGGCCATCGAGGGTCACGCTGCGATCAGGCTGTTGGTCGGCAAGCCCGGTGATCAGCACGGCCAGACGGCGCGGGGCGGCATACACCTGGCTGGCGCTGTAGGTCAGGCCGGCGCTTTGCAGGCCCTTCTCGATACCGGCGCGAAAGGCGTCGGCCAGGCTGCCGAGGGTCTTGGGTGGCAGCTCTTCGGTGCCCAGTTCGACCAGAAAATCTTGAGCACTCATTGTGCAGCCTCCAGCTTGGCCAATACTTCGTCGCGTAGATCGGGCGCTGCCATCGGGAAGCCCAGGCGGGCGCGCGATTGCAGGTAGCTCTGGGCGACCGAACGGGCCAGGGTGCGCACGCGCAGGATGTACTGCTGGCGCGCGGTCACGGAAATGGCACGGCGCGCATCGAGCAGGTTGAAGGTGTGCGAGGCCTTGAGCACCATTTCATAGCTTGGCAGCGGCAGGTTCAGCTCGATCAGGCGCGCGGCTTCGCTTTCATAGAAATCGAACAGCTCGAACAGCTTCTCGACGTTGGCGTGTTCGAAGTTGTAGGTCGACTGCTCGACCTCGTTCTGGTGGAACACATCGCCATAGGTGACCTTGCCGAACGGGCCGTCGGCCCAGACCAGGTCGTAAACCGAATCGACGCCTTGCTGGTACATGGCCAGGCGTTCAAGGCCATAGGTGATTTCGCCGGTCACCGGGTAGCACTCGATGCCACCCACTTGCTGGAAGTAGGTGAACTGCGAGACTTCCATGCCGTTGAGCCAGATTTCCCAGCCCAGACCCCAGGCGCCCAGGGTCGGCGATTCCCAGTTGTCTTCGACGAAGCGCACGTCATGCACCAGCGGGTCGAGGCCGATGCGCTTGAGCGAGCCCAGGTACAACTCCTGGAAGTTGTCCGGGTTGGGCTTGAGCACCACCTGGAACTGGTAGTAATGCTGCAGACGGTTGGGGTTTTCACCGTAGCGGCCGTCGGTAGGACGACGGCTGGGCTGGACGTAGGCGGCATTCCAGGTTTCCGGGCCAACGGCGCGCAGAAACGTGGCTGTGTGGAACGTGCCGGCGCCTACTTCCATATCGTAGGGCTGAAGCACCACACAACCTTGCTCGGCCCAGTATTGCTGGAGGGCGAGGATCAAGTCTTGGAAGGTACGCACGGCTGGCGTAGGCTGGCTCACAAAATTCACCTGTGCTGGGCTGCGATTCGAAAGGCGGGGAGTATACCCGATTCGGCCGCGCATCGGCCCGTGGGAGGGGTATGACACGCTGCTTTTGGTGCAATGAAGATCCGTTGTACATCGCTTATCACGATCACGAGTGGGGCGTGCCGCTGCGCGACGCACACCGGCTGTTCGAACTGCTATTGCTCGAAGGGTTCCAGGCCGGGCTGTCATGGATCACGATTCTCAAACGCCGCGCGCGTTATCGCGAAGTGTTGTTCGGCTTTGATGCCGAGCGCCTGGCGCAATTGACCGACGAAGAGATCGAAGCCTTGATGCAGGACGCGACGATCATTCGCAATCGCCTCAAGCTCAAGGCGGTACGCACCAATGCCCGCGCCTGGCTGGCGCACCCGGACCCGGTCGGGTTGCTGTGGTCGTTTGTCGGCGGGACGCCGAAAATCAACCACTTCAAGGACCGCAGCGAAGTCCCGGCGATCACTCCCGAAGCCGAGGCCATGAGCAAAGCCTTGAAGAAAGCCGGCTTCACCTTTGTCGGGCCGACCATCTGCTACGCCTTCATGCAGGCCAGCGGCATGGTCATGGACCACACCACCGATTGCGATCGCTACGCGGTTTTAAGCCGCTGACGGGTACAATGCCCGCCTTGAACATGAGGGAATGAGTTGTGGAAAAATTCAAAGGCGCCTTGATGGTCGGGGCGTTGCGCCTGTTTGCCCTGCTGCCGTGGCGCGCTGTGCAAGCCGTAGGGTCAGCGATTGGCTGGCTGATGTGGAAACTGCCCAACCGCTCCCGCGAGGTGGTGCGCATCAACCTGGCCAAATGTTTCCCGGAACTGAGCCCCGCCGAACATGAAAAACTGGTCGGCCGCAGCCTGATGGACATCGGCAAGACCCTGACCGAAAGCGCCTGCGCCTGGATCTGGCCGGCGCAGAAGTCCATCGACCTGGTGCGTGAAGTCGAAGGCCTCGATGTGCTCAAGGACGCGCTGGCCTCGGGCAAGGGCGTGGTCGGCATCACCAGCCACCTGGGCAACTGGGAAGTGCTCAACCATTTTTATTGCAGCCAGTGCAAACCGATCATTTTCTACCGCCCGCCCAAGCTCAAGGCGGTCGATGACCTGCTGCGCAAGCAACGCGTGCAACTGGGCAACCGCGTGGCGCCGTCGACCAAAGAGGGCATCATCAGTGTCATCAAGGAAGTGCGCAAAGGCGGCCAGGTCGGTATTCCTGCCGATCCTGAACCCGCCGAATCGGCCGGCCTCTTCGTGCCCTTCTGCGGCACCGTGGCGCTGACCAGCAAATTTGTGCCCAACATGCTTGCCGGTGGCAAGGCAGTCGGCGTCTTCCTGCACGCCATGCGCCTGCCGGATGGCTCGGGCTACAAAGTGGTGCTCGAAGCGGCACCAGAGGCGATGTACAGCACCGACACCGAAACCTCGGCGGCGGCCATGAGCCAGGTGGTGGAAAAGTATGTGCGGGCGTACCCGAGCCAGTACATGTGGAGCATGAAACGCTTCAAGAAACGCCCGGCGGGGGAAGCGCGCTGGTATTGAAAATTGCCCGGCCGCTTTGATCCGGCCTCGAGCCTGCTGATAAAGAATCCTCCTACAAAATGCGTCAGTCACAATTCTCAGGGCTTCGTTGACACCCTTGTCATCGATGGATAGCCTGCTCGCAACACACTCGCCACACGTCCTGTCCAACGGATAGGGTCCTGCTTCCAAGCAGGCGTGCAAAAGGCGGGTTTTTTTTGCCCGGAATTTGACTATGACCAAGAAGGCAGTCTCGATAGTCAGGCGTCCCTATACCAAGACGGCGCTGACGTCTCAAACGTTGTTGGTAAAGCTGAAAGCCCAGGGTCTGATCGTCGAAGACGATGTATTAGCGTTGCAATACATTACTTATGTAGGCCATTTTCGACTGAAGGGTTATTGGTATCAGTTGCAGGATCCTGCTACCGGCAATTTCCGGCCTGGTACTACATTCGCCAGGATCCGTCATCGGTATGAGTGTGATCGCGAGATGAGGACCATCATCATGGAGTCGGTCGAACGGCTTGAGGTGGCTATTCGAACGGTGATTTGCAATCTGCTCAGCCTTAAATACTCTGCTCATTGGTATCTGAACACTGCCCTTTTTGCACCGAAGCGAAAAAGCGGAATCGGGCAGATGCTGGCGAAAATTGAAAGCGGATTTGAACAGGCAGCCTCAAGGCTGTTTGTGACCGCTTACTACGAGAATTATGACGATCCTTATTTGCCGCCAAGTTGGGCCATGAGCGAGTGCGTCACACTGGGCACCTGGTCCAGAATTTTCGCCATGCTCAGGGATCCAGCGGATAGAAAAATAATCTCTTCAAAATTTGGCATAACGCAGGTTGAGGTCTTTGAAAGCTGGCTCCATACGCTGACAGTATTGCGCAATATGGCTGCTCACCACGCTCGATTCCTTGATGTGAAAACGGGTGTTTCCCCCACAAATCTCAAGCTCAAAGCCATCAAATTAAGCGATAACAGTACTGTTTTTGCTTCGCTGACGGTGATCCACATTTTGTTGGAGGCGATAGGATTTAGCGAAGAGTTCAAGATGCGACTCGAGCGAATGGAGGATAAATACGGTATCGAGCATTTTCAGCTCATGGGCTTCCCTGAAAAATGGAAGACAGATTCCAAGGGGTGGTAAGCCTTCAAAAGAACACATGGCTTGAAAATACCCCGCAGAAACGGCCGACCGGCCGATCCTGCAAGGCCGCGCAAGCCTTAGAAAAAGCTCAACCCCACCTGAAACAGCCGCTCTGCATCGCGGATGTATTTCTTGTCGACCAAAAACATGATCACGTGGTCGCCTGACTCGATCACGGTGCTGTCGTGGGCGATCAGTACTTCTTCGTCGCGGATGACTGCGCCGATGGTGGTGCCGCTGGGCAGGTTGATGTCCTTGATGGCGCGGCCGATGACCTTGCTCGATTTGGCATCGCCATGGGCGACCAGCTCGATGGCTTCTGCCGCGCCGCGGCGCAGTGAATGCACACTGACGATGTCGCCACGGCGTACGTGGGCCAGCAGGGTGCCGATGGTTGCCAGTTGCGGGCTGACCGCGATGTCGATTTCGCCGCCTTGTACCAGGTCGACATAGGCCGGGTTGTTGATCAGAGTGATGACCTTGCGTGCGCCCATGCGCTTGGCCAGCAGCGACGACATGATGTTGGCTTCGTCGTCGTTGGTCAGGGCGAGGAACAGGTCGGTGTCGCCGATGTTTTCTTCCATCAGCAGGTCGCGGTCCGACGAGCTGCCTTGCAGCACCACGGCGCTGTTGAGGTTTTCCGAGAGGTAGCGGCAGCGCGCCGGGTTCATTTCGATGATCTTGACCTGATAGCGGCTTTCGATGGCCTCGGCCAGACGCTCGCCGATATTGCCGCCACCGGCGATCACGATGCGTTTGTAGTTTTCGTCCAGGCGGCGCATTTCGCCCATCACCGCGCGGATATGCGCCTTGGCAGCGATGAAGAACACTTCGTCGTCGGCTTCGATCACCGTATCGCCTTGCGGCAGAATCGGCCGGTCGCGGCGGAAGATCGCAGCGACGCGGGTGTCGACGTTGGGCATGTGCGCCTTGAGCTGGCGCAGTTGCTGGCCCACCAGCGGCCCGCCGTAATAGGCCTTGATCGCGACCAGTTGCGCCTTGCCTTCACCAAAGTCGATGACCTGCAAGGCGCCGGGGTATTCGATCAGGCGCTTGATGTAGTTGGTGACCACCTGTTCGGGGCTGATCAGCACGTCCACCGGAATGGCATCGTTGTCGAACAGCTCGTCGCGGGTCAGGTAGGCCGACTCGCGCACCCGCGCGATCTTGGTCGGGGTGTGGAACAGCGTGTAGGCCACCTGGCAGGCGATCATGTTGGCTTCGTCGCTGTTGGTCACGGCCACCAGCATGTCGGCATCGTCGGCGCCGGCCTGGCGCAGCACGGTCGGAAACGAACCCTTGCCTTGCACGGTGCGAATATCCAGGCGATCACCCAGATCGCGCAGACGGTCGCCGTCGGTGTCGACCACGGTAATGTCGTTGGCCTCACTGGCCAGGTGCTCGGCCAGCGTACCGCCGACCTGCCCCGCGCCGAGAATGATGATTTTCAACCGGTCACTCCAAAGAAGATGCGCTACGTCCGTCCATCACTGTGGTGATGCGGCGATTTTGATCAGTTTGGCGTAATAGAACCCGTCGTGCCCGCCCTCCTGGGCCAGCAACTGGCGGCCATGCGGCTGTTTGATGCCGGCAGCGGGCTGGCCCTGTTGCCCGGCGATGTCCAGCTCGCGGGCGCCGGAGGTGCGGGCCAGGAAGGCTTCGATCACCTCGGTGTTCTCGGTCGGCAGCGCCGAGCAGGTCGCGTACAGCAGGATGCCGCCCACATCGAGGGTCGGCCACAGCGCATCGAGCAGTTCGCCTTGCAGGCTGGCCAGCGCGGCAATGTCGTCGGCCTGGCGGGTCAGCTTGATGTCGGGATGGCGGCGGATCACGCCGGTCGCCGAGCATGGCGCATCGAGCAGGATGCGCTGGAACGGCTTGCCGTCCCACCACTGCGCGGTGTTGCGGCCATCGGCGGCGATCAGTTCGGCATCAAGGCCCAAGCGGTCGAGGTTCTCGCGCACCCGCACCAGACGCTTGGCTTCAAGGTCCACGGCGACCACACCGCTCAGGGCTGGCTGGATTTCCAGAATGTGGCAGGTCTTGCCGCCCGGCGCGCAGCAGGCGTCGAGCACCCGCTGGCCTGGCGCCAGGTCGAGCAGTTCGGCAGCCAGTTGCGCCGCTTCGTCCTGCACGCTGACCCAGCCTTCGGCAAAACCGGGCAGCTCACGAACGTCCTGCGCCTCGGTCAGCACAATGCCGTCCTGGCTGAACGGGCTGGCGGCGGCCTCGATGCCGGCGGTTTTCAGCAGGTCGAGGTACTGGTCGCGGGTTTTATGCCGGCGATTGATGCGCAGGATCATCGGCGGGTGCGCGTTGTTGGCCGCGCAGATCGCTTCCCACTGCTCGGGCCAGGCGGCCTTGAGGGCTTTTTGCAGCCAGCGCGGATGGGCGGTGCGCACCACCGGGTCGTGTTCCAGCTCGCTCAGCAAGGCTTCACTTTCACGCTGGGCGCGGCGCAGCACGGCATTGAGCAAGGCCTTGGCCCAGGGCTTCTTGAGCTTGTCGGCGCAACCCACGGTTTCGCCAATGGCCGCGTGCGCGGGAATACGGCTGTAGAGCAACTGGTAGAGGCCGACCAGCAACAGGGCCTCGACGTCGGCATCGGCGGCCTTGAAGGGCTTTTGCAGCAGTCTGGCTGCCAGCGCCGACAGGCGTGGCTGCCAGCGTGCGGTGCCGAAGGCCAGGTCCTGGGTCAGGCCGCGATCGCGGGCCTCGACCTTGTCCAGTTGCGCCGGTAACGAGCTATTCAGCGATGCCTTGCCACTCAATACAGCAGCCAGGGCGCGGGCTGCGGCCAGACGCGGGTTCATTGGCCGAGCACCGTGCCGCTGGCGAATTTCTCGCGACGGCTGTTGAACAGGTCAGCAAAGCTCAGCGCCTTGCCTCCGGGCAATTGCAGGCGGGTCAGGCGCAGCGCCTGTTGGCCGCAGGCGACCAGCAGGCCGTCCTTGCTGGCCTCCAGAATGATGCCTGGCTCGCCTTGGCCTTCTGCCAATGTGGCGGCCAGCACCTTGAGCGCTTCGCCATTGAGCGTGCTGTGGCAGATGGGCCATGGATTGAAGGCGCGGATCAGGCGTTCCAGCTCTTCGGCCGGACGGCTCCAGTCCAGGCGCGCTTCGTCCTTGTTCAGCTTGTGGGCGTACGTGGCCAGGCTGTCGTCCTGCACTTCTCCGACCAGCGAGCCGTCGGCCAGCCCGGCAATGGCTTGCAAGACCGCTGGGGGACCGAGTTCGGCGAGGCGATCGTGCAGCGTGCCGCCGGTGTCTTCGGCGCTGATCGGCGTCACCGCCTTGAGCAGCATCGGGCCGGTGTCGAGCCCGGCTTCCATGCGCATCACGGTCACGCCGCTCTCGGCGTCACCGGCTTGTACAGCGCGCTGGATCGGCGCGGCGCCGCGCCAGCGTGGCAGCAAGGAGGCATGGCTGTTGATGCAGCCCAGACGCGGGATATCCAGCACCACTTGCGGCAGGATCAGACCATAGGCGACCACCACCATCAGGTCGGGCTTGAGGGCAGCCAGTTCTGCCTGGGCATCGGCGTCGCGCAGGGTCGGCGGCTGCAACACCGGGATATCGTGCTGCAACGCCAGTTGCTTGACCGGGCTGGGCATCAGCTTCTGCCCGCGACCGGCCGGGCGGTCGGGCTGGGTGTAGACCGCCACGATCGTATGCGGGCTGTCGAGCAGGGCCTTGAGATGTTCGGCGGCAAATTCCGGGGTGCCGGCGAAAACGATGCGCAGTGGCTCAGTCATGGACTTCTCGTTCAGTAAAAAAGCAAAAGGCCCGTGAGAGGCCTTTTAGAGGGTGATCGCGGATCAGGCGTTCTGTTTATGTATCTTTTCCAGCTTTTTCTTGATCCGGTCACGCTTGAGGGTAGACAGGTAATCGACGAACAGCTTGCCATTGAGGTGATCGCATTCGTGCTGAATGCACACCGCCAGCAGGCCTTCGGCGATCATCTCGTAAGGCTGGCCTTCACGGTCCAGCGCCTTGACCCGGACCTGCAACGGGCGGTCGACGTTCTCATAGAAGCCGGGTACCGACAGGCAGCCTTCCTGGTACTGGCCCATGTCCTGGGTCAGGGTTTCAAGTTCCGGGTTGATGAAAACCATCGGTTCGCTGCGGTCTTCGCTCAGGTCCATGACCACCACGCGCTTGTGCACGTTGATCTGGGTCGCGGCCAGGCCGATGCCAGGGGCCTCGTACATGGTTTCAAACATGTCGTCGACCAACTGACGAATGGCATCGTCGACGACCGTCACCGGCTTGGCGATGGTGCGCAGACGCGCATCGGGAAATTCGAGAATGTTCAGAATGGCCATATACGTAAAATGCTGCACGGTTAGGGTAAAGTCAGGAACGGCTGCCGATTTGCCCAAGCCGCCTTCTATTGTTGACGCGATGCCACATGATAAAGGGATTCACTGCATGAGGAAAACACTACTCGCCCTGCTGCTGTTGACTGCCGGTGGTCTTGCGCAGGCGCAAGTGCAACTCAGGGAAGGCCATCCGCAGCGTTATACGGTGGTTGCGGGTGACACGCTTTGGGACATTTCAGGAAAATTCCTGCGCGAGCCCTGGCGCTGGAAAGAGCTTTGGCGCGCCAATCCGTCGATTCAGGACCCCGACCTGATCTACCCTGGCGACACCCTGTCGCTGACCTATATCGACGGCCAGCCGCATGTGGTGCTCAACCGCGGCGAGTCGCGTGGCACCATCAAGCTGTCGCCGCGTATCCGCAGCACGCCGACGGTCGAGGCGATCCCGAGCATTCCTCTGGGCGCGATCAACTCCTTCCTGATCAGCAACCGTATCGTCGACAGTGCCGAGCAGTTTCTGGACGCGCCCTATGTTGTGGCCGGCAATGCCGAGCGGGTGCTCAGTGGCCGCGGCGACCGTCTGTATGTGCGCGGCAATCTGGATCCTGCGCATACCGTGTATGGCATCTTCCGCCAGGGCAAGACCTACACCGATCCTGTCACCAAGGAAGTGCTGGGGATCAACGCCGACGATATCGGTAGTGGCGAAGTGGTCGCCACCGAAGGCGATGTTTCCACCCTGGTACTGCAACGCTCGACCCAGGAAGTGCGCCTGGGCGACCGGCTGTTTGCCAGCGAAGAGCGCTCGGTCAACTCGACCTTCATGCCGGCGCCACCGAAGGCCAATATCGATGGATTGATCATCGATGTGCCACGTGGAGTGACCCAGATCGGTGAATATGACGTGGTGACCCTGGACCGTGGCCGCCGCGATGGCCTGGAAGAAGGCAGCGTCCTGGCGATCTACAAGACCGGTGAGCATGTGCGCGACCGGGTCACCGGCGAGCAAGTGAAAATTCCGGACGAGCGCTCGGGCCTGCTGATGGTGTTTCGCACCTATGACAAGCTCAGTTACGCCTTGGTCCTGCACGCGACCCGATCATTGGCCATTATGGACAAGGTTCGCAACCCATAAATGGAACATGGCGGCTTGACCTGTTTCAAGCCGCTAACCACCACTTATCAAATTGTTGTCAACAGAGTTATCCACAGGTTTTCCTGCCGCCAGGACTGCATCACTGATCAGGGACGATCGTATGCCATTGTTTGAAAACACCCCCCTTGCGCCTGGCGAACTGGAAGCGCGGTTGCGTCTGCACCGCCTTGTAGAGATCGGCCCTGCGCGTTTTACCCGACTCATCGAAGCCTTCGGTTCGGCCGCCGCCGCCCTGAGCGCACCGGCCAGTGCCTGGCGTTCATTGCGCATGCCAGCGACCTGCATCGAGGCGCGCCGCAGCCCGCAAGTGTGTGCTGGCGCCAGCGCTGCATTGGCCTGGCTAGAGCGGCCGGGCCAGCATTTACTGATGTGGGACGATCCTGGCTACCCATCGTTGCTGGCGGAAATTGCCGATCCACCGCCGTTGTTATTCATCGCCGGCAACCCTGAACTGCTCGACCGGCCGCAGTTGGCGATGGTCGGCAGCCGGCGGGCGTCCAGGCCCGGACTGGACACGGCCAGGGCATTTTCACGCAGTCTGGCGAGCAGTGGCTTTGTGGTTACCAGCGGCCTGGCGCTGGGTATCGACGGTGCCGCGCATGAGGCCGCGCTAGACGTCGGCGGGGCCACGATCGGGGTATTGGGCACGGGGCTCGAAAATTTTTATCCACAGCAGCATCGCGCGCTGGCGGCACGCATGCGCGAGCAAGGCGGCGCGGTGGTTTCCGAGTTTCCGCTGGACGCCGGCCCCCAGGCGGCCAACTTTCCGCGACGTAACCGCATCATCAGCGGCCTGTCGCTGGCTGTGCTGGTGGTCGAGGCCAGCGTGCGCAGCGGTTCGCTGATTACCGCCCGGCTGGCGGCCGAACAGGGGCGCGAGGTGTATGCCATTCCTGGCTCGATTCATCATCCAGGCGCGCGAGGGTGTCACCAGTTGATCCGCGACGGCGCGACGCTGGTCGAAAGCGTCGAGCACATCCTGGAAGGCCTGCGCCATTGGCAGGTTGCAAGCCCTGCGGCCGGGCCTGTTGCCTCTGCCCTGCCCGCTGTTGTCGATCATCCGCTGATGGCGCTGTTGCACGCCGCGCCGCAAACCAGTGAAGCGCTGGCCCACAGCAGCGGTTTGCCGTTGCCGCAAGTGCTGGGCGAATTGACCGAACTGGAGCTGGACGGGCGCGTCAACTGTGAAGCCGGACGATGGTTCGCCTGCCTGCGCTGAGGTTAAACTGCCACCCATTAATCAATTGACACGATCTGCACGGGAGAAACGGCATGGTCAGCAGCTGGCGTGTGCAACAAGCCGCTCGGGAAATACGGGCAGGTGCCGTGATTGCCTATCCCACCGAGGCGGTATGGGGCCTGGGGTGCGATCCCTGGGATGAAGAGGCGGTGTTTCGGCTGTTGCTGATCAAGTCGCGTCCTCTGGACAAGGGCCTGATCCTGATCGCCGACAATATTCGCCAGTTCGACTTTCTGTTCGAGGACTTCCCCGAGCTGTGGATCGACCGCATGGCCAGTACCTGGCCCGGTCCCAACACCTGGCTGGTGCCGCACCAGAACCTGCTGCCCGACTGGATCACCGGCCAGCACGAAACCGTGGCCCTGCGGGTCACCGATCACCCTGTGGTGCGCGAACTGTGCGCCCTGACCGGGCCACTGGTGTCTACATCGGCCAACCCCACCGGACGTCCGGCAGCCCGTTCGCGGCTGCGGGTAGAGCAGTATTTCCGCGGGCAGGTCGATCTGGTGCTGGGCGGCAGCCTGGGCGGTCGCCGTAACCCGAGTGTGATTCGGGATATTGCGACCGGCCAGGTGGTTCGCGCCGGATAAGGTTACGGAATCAGAATCGCGGACCCTGTGGTCTTGCGCGCCGCCAGGTCGATCTGCGCCTGAGCGGCGTCCTTCAGGGCGTACTGCTGAACGTCGTTGAGCTTGATCTTGCCGCTGGCGACCATGTCGAACAGCTCGTCGGCCATGGCTTGCAGGTTTTGCGGGGTATTGGCGTAGCTGCCCAGAGTCGGACGGGTCACGTACAGCGAGCCCTTCTGCGCCAGCAGGCCCAAGTGCACGCCAGTGACCGCGCCTGAGGCATTGCCGAAGCTGACCAGCAGGCCACGCGGCGCCACGCTGTCCAGCGAGGCGTGCCAGGTGTCCTTGCCTACACCGTCGTAGACCACCGCGCACTTCTTGCCATCGGTCAGCTCCAGCACCCGCTTTGCCACGTCTTCATGGCTGTAGTCGATGGTTTCCCAGGCCCCCAGCGCCTTGGCATGCGCGGCTTTCTCCGGCGAGCTGACGGTGCCGATCAGGCGTGCGCCCAGCGCCTTGGCCCATTGGCAGGCAATCGAGCCCACGCCACCGGCAGCGGCGTGAAACAGAAACGTCTCGTGGGGTTTGATGGCGTAGGTCTGGCGCAGCAGGTACTGCACGGTCAGGCCCTTGAGCATCACGGCAGCGGCCTGCTCGAAGCTGATCGCGTCGGGCAGCTTGACCAGATTGGCCTCGGGCAGCACGTGGTAATCACTGTAAGAGCCCAATGGACCTGTGCCGTAGGCCACCCGGTCGCCGACCTGGAAGCGCGTCACCTCACTGCCGACCGATTCGACCACGCCGGCGCCTTCGTTGCCCATGCCGCTGGGCAGTGGCGTCGGGTACAGGCCGCTGCGGTAGTAGGTTTCGATGAAGTTCAGGCCAATGGCCCGGTTGTGCACACGCACTTCCTGCGGGCCAGGCTCGGCGGGTTGGTAATCAAGGTATTCAAGGACCTCGGGGCCGCCGATAGTGCTGAACTGGATACGCTTAGCCATTGGTTCTCTCCATGATTAGGTGCCACTGAATCGCCCTATCGGACCCGTTCGCATGACGCGCGTCAACTGCGAAGGTAACTGCGGCGATGGTATGCTACGCGGCACTTTGCCTCTGGCCCTTGTGTTTGCGGGCTTCAGGTCGTACCGGGAGTGTTTCGAGGAGTGTCATGAATAGCCGTACCGAAGCCGTCAAAGCTTACCTGCTCGACCTGCAGGACCGTATCTGCGCAGCCCTTGAGCACGAAGACGGCGGCGCGCACTTCGTCGAAGACGCCTGGACCCGCCCGGCCGGTGGCGGTGGCCGCACGCGAGTGGTCGAGAACGGCAAGGTAATCGAAAAAGGCGGGGTCAACTTCTCGCACGTGTTCGGCACCAGCCTGCCGCCGTCGGCCAGTGCCCACCGGCCGGAGCTGGCCGGGCGTGGCTTCCAGGCGCTGGGCGTGTCGCTGGTGATCCACCCGCACAACCCGTATGTGCCCACTTCGCACGCCAACGTACGCTTTTTCATCGCCGAGAAAGACGGCGAAGAGCCGGTCTGGTGGTTTGGCGGCGGTTTCGACCTGACGCCCTTCTACGGCATCGAAGAAGACTGCATTCACTGGCACCAGGTCGCCGAGCGTGCCTGCGCCCCGTTTGGCGCCGAGGTTTACCCGCGCTACAAGGCCTGGTGCGACAGCTATTTCCATATCAAGCACCGCAACGAGCCACGCGGCATCGGCGGCCTGTTTTTCGATGACCTGAACCAGTGGGACTTCGACACCAGCTTCGCCTTCATGCGTGCCATCGGTGATGCCTACCTGGAGGCGTACCTGCCCATCGTGCGCCGCCGCAAGGCCGCTGCCTACAGCGTGCAGCAGCGTGAATTCCAGGAGTTTCGCCGCGGGCGCTACGTCGAGTTCAACCTGGTCTACGACCGTGGCACGCTGTTCGGCCTGCAATCGGGCGGCCGCACCGAGTCGATCCTCATGTCGCTGCCGCCGCAGGTACGCTGGGGCTACGACTGGAAAGCCGCGCCGGGCAGCGAAGAAGCGCGCCTGACCGAGTATTTCCTGCAAGACCGCGACTGGCTGGCCCTCGCCGTTCACCCCTGAGTAACAGGACCCTGTATGGACTCTTACGTCGTCTTCGGTAACCCCATCGGCCACAGCAAGTCGCCGCTGATTCATCGTTTGTTTGCCGAGCAGACCGGCCAGCAACTGGACTACCAGACCGCTCTGGCACCGCTGGATGATTTCACGGCCTTTGCCCAGGCGTTCTTTCACGAGGGCCGTGGCGCCAACGTCACCGTGCCGTTCAAGGAACAGGCCTTTGCCCTGGCCGACAGCCTCACCGAGCGCGGCCGTCGCGCTGGTGCGGTGAACACCCTGGCGAAACAGGACGACGGCACCTTGCTGGGCGACAACACCGATGGCGCGGGACTGGTGCGTGACTTGACCGTCAATTGCGGCCTGAGCCTGCGCGGCAAACGCATCCTGCTGCTGGGCGCCGGCGGCGCGGTGCGTGGCGTGCTCGAACCGTTGCTGGCCGAACAACCCGAGGTGCTGGTGATCGCCAACCGCACGGTTGAAAAGGCCGAGTTGCTGGCGCGTCAGTTCGCCGATCTGGGCCCGGTGTCGGCCAGCGGTTTCGACTGGCTCGAAGAGTCGGTGGACGTGATCATCAACGCCACCTCGGCCAGCCTGGCCGGCGAGCTGCCGCCGATTGCGCCGAGTCTCATCGCTCCGGGCAAGACCTTTTGCTACGACATGATGTACGGCAAGGAGCTCACCGCCTTCAACCGTTGGGCCACCGCGCACGGCGCTGCGCAGGTCGTGGATGGCTTGGGCATGCTGGTCGAGCAAGCCGCCGAAGCGTTCCTGCTCTGGCGTGGCGTGCGTCCCGATTCAGCCCCGGTGCTGGCCGAGATGCGTCGGCAACTGGCGTAAACTCACCTTCTGCGCCTGCCCGCGTAGCGTTTCTTCAAACAACGTCACCAGCGGTGACGTCGGGCGGTGCAAAGGCTTGATCAGGCTGATGGTGAACGGAATCGACACGCTGAACGGCCGAATCACCAGCCCTTGGTCAACAAAATCCAGCGCCGTCAGCGGGTTGACGATGGCCAGACCAATACCCTCGCGAACCATGGCGCACACCGAGGCGGCGCTGTGGGTATCGAGCAGCAGACGCCTTTCGATGCCGGCCTGACGAAACACCTCGTCGATCTGCTGGCGATAGGTGTCCTGGCTGGACAGGCTGATGAACGGCTGCCCGGCAAAGTCCTCAGGCCTGAGCACCGCCTTGCTAGACAGCACATGCCCTGCCGGCAGCACACAGACCTCATCCACGGTCATCAGGGTCGAGCGCCCGGTGCCCGGCGGCGCGTGGCTGGCTTCGGTCAGGCCCAGATCGTAGCGCTGCGCCGACAGCCACTCCTCCAGCAGCGGCGATTCCTGTGGGGTGATACTCAGGCTGGCGTTTGGCACTTGGGCCAGAAAGCGCTGGCACGCCTTGGGCAATAACGACTGCGAAAATACTGGCAGGCAGGCGATGGACAGTTGCCCGTGCTCGAACTCGCGCAGCGAGGCGGCGGTATTGAGGATTCGCTCCAGGCCAAAGTAGGAACGCTGCACCTCTTCAAACAGCGACAACGCCTGCGCCGTGGCCCGCAAGCGCCCACGCACCCGTTCGAACAGCACCAGGCGGGTCAGTTGCTCCAGGCGCGCCAGCTCGCGGCTGACCGTGGGTTGTGAGGTGTGCAGCATCGCGGCGGCACCGGTCACGCTGCCAGCGGTCATGACCGCACGAAACACTTCGATATGGCGCAACGTAATGGACATGACGGGCTCATTTGGCTCAAAGCCATATCGTAAATGAATGGATGGGCCAAGCATGGGTATTTTATGTCTGCGCCCTCCTTGCTCAAGCTAGCGTCTTATTGATCAAGGAGAGCGGCACAGTGGGCGTTCAAATCGTGGCAGGGAAGCCTTATCTCTATGTCCTGGCCGCCGCGTTTTTGTGGGGCACTTCGTTTGTCGCGGGCAAGTTTGCACTCGGCATGGCCGATGCCGCGCTGATCGTACTGGCGCGCTTTGTCATCGCCAGCCTGTTCTGGTTGCCGACGTTTCGCTCGGCACTGCGCAGCGTGCCGCGCTCACGCTGGAGCGCGCTGTTGTTGCTGGCATTACTGATGATTCCGGCAACCTTCCTGTTGCAGTTCATCGGTTTGCGTTACACGGGCGCTGCCAGTGCTGCGCTGATGATCGGTTTCGAGCCGTTAATGATCATGCTGGTCGGTTGGTGGGTCTGGCGTGAACGTATCGGCCTGCTGAACCTGACCCTTGGCATCGTGGCCCTGGCCGGCGTGCTGCTGGTGATGGGCTGGCCTGACGGCGGCCATTTTGCCGGATGCCTGCTGGTGTTGCTGTCGACCGTGGTTGTGGCTTTTTGGGTGCGCTGGTCCAGGTCCTGGATGCAACTGATGCCGGTCAATGCCTTCACGGCCCTCACCACAGTGTTGGGCACGCTGATGCTGATTCCGGTGGCCCTGCTGTTGACCCGTGACTGGCAGATCAACGTTTCAGCGCAAGGCAGCGCCGCCCTGTTGTATCTGGGGCTCGGTTGCAGTCTGGCGGCCGGCTGGCTGTGGAACATGGGCATCAAATCGATCCCGGCCAATTCCGGCGGACTGTTTCTGGCGCTTGAGCCGGTCTTTGGTGTGCTGTTTGCAGTGGCCCTGCTGCATGAACCGTTCTCGGGCACCACCATTCTGGGCGCGGCGCTGGTGATTGCGCCGGTGCTGATCATCACGCTATGGCCAATGCGGGCCGCCGGTCGTTCATAGCGCGCCTTCAAACCTGATCGGGCAACGCTCGGCACCCTCAAGCTTGTGCAGCTCTTCGATCACCTGCGGCCGGGCATTGCGCAGGGTCAGGCTGCGGTTCTGTTTGCCCAGCCGGCGGGCTTCCTGGTGCAGCATTTCGACGCCTGAATAGTCGATGAAGTTGATGTGCTGCGCCTCGATCACCACCTGCTGGCCCTCGCTGCGTTGCAGGCGGGTTTGCAGGTAGTGGCTGGCGCCGAAGAAGATCGAGCCGCCGACCCGCAGGATTTCTTCGTCGCCCTCGCGCCACTGCTGCACACGCGGCTGCGAGGTGCGTTTGAGGTAGAAGAACAGCGAGGCCAGCACGCCGGCATAAATCGCCGCCTGCAACTCCAGCACTAGCGTCGCGGCGCAGGTCAGCAGCATGACGAAAAACTCCGCGCGGCTGACCCGGAACAGCGCGGCAATGCCGCGCCGGTCGACCAGCCCCCAGCAGATCAGCAGGATCGAGGCGGCCATCGCCGGGATCGGAATGTGCGCGATCAACGAGGCACCGGCGACCGCGAACAATGTTACCCACAGCGCTGAGAACACCCCGGCCAGCGGCGAGCGGGCGCCGGCCTCATAGCTCAGCGCCGCACGGGTGAAGGAGCCGGCCGAAAAGTAGCCGGAGAACAGCGCGCCGGCCATGTTCGACAGGCCCTGGGCGCGGACTTCCTGGTTGGCGTTGAGCATCTGTTGCGAGCGAGTGGCCAGCGAGCGGGCAATCGACAGGCTGTTGACCAGCCCGAGCATGCCCACGGCCACGGCGGTGGGCAGCAGGCGGATGATCAGCTCGGCATCCAGCGGCACCGGGCTGAACGGCGGCAAGTGCCCGGCGAAGGCGTCGACCCGTTGCACATGGCCGAACATCGCCGGCCACAGCCACACCAGCAGGCTGCTGCCAAGCAAGGTGATCAACAGCGTCGGCCACTTGGGCACCAGCGTCTTGAGGACGATGCCCAAGGCCAGCGTCAGCAGGCCGAGGGTCAATGACGCCGTGTCGAGTTCATCGCGGTGCGCCACAAGGGCCTGGAAACTGCTGAGCGCGGTGCTTTGGCTGGGCAGGCTCAGGCCCATCAGATTGGGCAGTTGCCCCAGCGCGATGACCACGGCAGCACCGAGGGTGAAACCGACCACTACCGAATGCGAGACGAAGTTGACCAGCGCGCCGAAGCGCATCAGGCCGAGCAGTAACTGGAAGGCGCCGGCGATAAACGTCAGCAGCAGGATCAGGGTGATGTAGTCCTGACTCGCCGGCACCGCCAGCGGGCTGACGCTGGCGTACAACACCACCGAAATCGCCGCCGTCGGACCGCAAATCAAATGCCATGACGAACCCCACAGGCAGGCGATCAGCACCGGCACGATCGCCGCGTACAAACCGTATTCCGGCGGCAGCCCGGCAATCAGCGCATACGCGATAGACTGCGGCAGCGCCAGAATCGCCCCGCTCAGGCCCACCAGCGCATCGCGGCCGACGCTCTGGCGGGTCTGCTGTGGCAGCCAGGTGAGAAACGGCAGGAATTTATGGCGTTTGAGCCGAGCCATGGGCCTCTCGTTGTAAATGGGTGACGGAGCAAGGGTACAACACCCGACTTACAACCGGGTTTTCACCGCCGCCAGGCCGTCCTTGTCATCAATCGTTTTCACCCCGTCCAGCCATTGCTCCAGCACCGCCGGGTTAGCTTTTATCCACGCCTTGGCCGCTTGCTGGTTGCTGACCTTGTTGTTGGTCACCTCGGCCATGATGCTGTTTTCCATGTCGAGGGTAAATTTCAGATTACTCAGCAACTTCGCTGCGTTCGGACAGGCGTCGGCATAGCCTTTGCGGGTGACGGTGTAGACCGAGCCGGTGTCGCCGAAGTATTTTTCGCCGCCTTTAAGGTAGCGCATGCCTTTGATCTGCACGTTCATCGGGTGCGGTGTCCAGCCGAGAAAGACCACGAATGCCTTGCGCTTCACGTTGCGGTTAACTTCGGCCAGCATGGCCTGTTCGCTGGACTCGATCAGTTTCCATTTGCCGAGGTTGAATTCGTTGTTCTTGATGATTTCCGCCAGCGACAGGTTGGCCGGCGCCCCGGCACCGATGCCGTAGATCTTGTTGCTGAACTTGTCGGCGAATTTTTCCAGGTCGGCAAAATCGTGCACGCCGGCTTCCCACACATAATCCGGTACGGCGAGGGTGAACTCGGTGCCTTCCAGGTTTTTGCTTAACTGCGTGACGTCGCCGTTGGCAATGAACTTGTCATGAAAGCCCTGCTGGGCCGGCATCCAGTTGCCCAGAAACACGTCCAGTTGCCCGTCTTTTAGCCCGCCATAGGTAATCGGCACCGCCAGGGTATCGACCTTGGGCGTATAACCCAGCCCCTCGAGCAACCAGCCTGCGATGGCGTTGGTCGCGCCAATGTCGCTCCAGCCAGGATCGGCCATCTTCACCGTCTTGCAACTCTGTTCGGCGGCCTGCACGGTCAGGCCGGTCAGGGTCATGACGCCAGCCACCAGCACTGCGGATAACTTCTTCATCTTCGATGCCCTTGTTGGTTTTTTGGTTTGGCAGGGTTCAAGGTTGCGGAAAGCGTGCGCGGCGCTCCAGATCGTCGAGGTCGATGTGGTTGCGCATGTACTGCTGGCTGGCGTCGACCAGTGGCTGGTGATCCCAGCTCTTGAGTTTGCCGCTGGCCAGCGCCCTGGCCACCAGACGGCGGCGGCGCTGGCTGGCGAGTACCTGTTGGTGGATCGCCGGAATGTCCCATTTCTGGCGTGCTTCGCTCAAAAACGCCTCGAACAACGCGTGATGCTCTGCCGACTGGCTGAGGTCTTCACACTCTTGCGGGTCGTTGTGCACATCGAACAGCAGGCACGGGTCCTGCTCCGAATAGATGAATTTATAGTTGCCACGACGAATCATCATCAGCGGGCTGGTGGTGCCTTCGGCCATGTATTCGCCGAACACTTCGTCATGCCCGCCCTCGCCGCGCAGGTGCGGCACCAGCGAACGCCCGTCCAGTGCCAGGCCGCTGTCGGTGCTGCCGCCGGCCAGCTCGACCAGGGTCGGCAGCAGATCGGCAGTCGATACCGCCGCCGTGACCCTGCCGGCCACAAATTGCCCTGGCGCATGAATCACCAGCGGCACGCGGGCGGCCATTTCGAACCAGTGCATCTTGTACCAGAGACTGCGCTCGCCAAGCATGTCGCCGTGGTCGCCGGAGAAGACGATGATCGTGTCGTCGGCCAGGCCTATGTCCTCCAGGGTTTGCAGCAGTTTGCCGATGTTGTGATCAATGTAGCTGCACGCACCGAAATAGGCGCGCCGCGCATCGCGGATCTTGTTCTCTGGCAGCGGCTTGTCCCACAGGTCGTAGACCTTGAGCAGGCGCTGCGAGTGCGGGTCGAGCGCGTCTTGGTCGGCATGCGCCACCGGCATCGGGATCTCGTCGTCGCGGTACAGGTCCCAGAACGGTTTGGGAATGGTGTACGGATCGTGCGGGTGGGTCATCGACACCGTCAGGCAGAACGGCGCATCGCCGTCCTGGCGCACATGGTCGTACAGGTACTGCTGCGCCTTGAACACCACCTCTTCGTCGAAATCGAGCTGGTTGGTGCGCACGCACGGCCCGGCTTGCAGCACCGACGACATGTTGTGGTACCAGCTAGGGCGCACATCCGGCTCGTCCCAGTTCACCGCCCAGCCGTAGTCGGCGGGGTAAATGTCGCTGGTCAGCCGTTCTTCATAACCGTGCAACTGGTCCGGGCCGCAAAAATGCATCTTGCCCGACAGCGCCGTGCGATAGCCCAGGCTACGCAGATAATGCGCATAGGTCGGAATGTCGGCAGGAAAATCCGCCGCGTTGTCGTAGGCGCCGATCTTGCTCGGCAACTGGCCGCTGACCAGGGTAAAGCGCGACGGCGCGCACAGCGGGCTGTTGCAATAGGCCGAATCGAACACCACGCCTTCAGCGGCCAGGCGGCTGAGATTGGGCAATTTGATCGGTGAGGCGGCATGCGAGGCGGTATAGATCGGCAGGATCGGCGCGGCCATCTGGTCGGCCATGATGAATAAAATGTTTTTGCGCGTCATCGATCCTGCATCCCATTGCGAGGGTTTATGCGAAAGTGCTGCCTTCGAGGATGAACATGCAGGCTTTGCCGGTAAAGCCCATGAACTGCAATGACTAGGATAAGCACAGCTTATGTTTGAGCGTCTTGGCAACCTGTCACTGGACCTGCTGCGTGCCTTCGAGGCCGCCGCCCGCTTGCGCAGCTTTACCGCTGCGGCCATCGAGCTGGGCACCACGCAGCCGGCGGTCAGCCAGCAGATCAAGCGCCTGGAAGAACAGCTGGCCACGCGGCTGTTCGACCGGGTCTATCGCGGCATCGCCCTGACCGAGGCCGGTGATCGGTTGCTGGAGCATGTGCAGGCCGGCTTGCAGTCGATCGAGCTGGGGCTGGAAACCATCACCGGCCAGCATCAGCACGAGGTCTTGCAGGTCGCTACCGACTTTGCCTTTGCCGCGTATTGGCTGATGCCGCGCCTGCACCGCTTTCATGCCAGCCACCCGCAGATCGACGTCAGTCTGGTGACCAGCGAGCGCAACCACAGCATGCTGCGCAGCGATGTCGACGTGGCCATCTTGTTCGGTGACGGGCGTTTTCGTCAGGGTGAAAGCCGCTGGCTGTTCAGCGAAGAAGTGTTTCCGGTGTGCAGCCCACAACTGCTTGCCGGCCGCGCCCGGCCCTTGCCGCTGGAGGCGCTGAACGAGTTGCCGTTGTTGCACCTGCGCAGCGAGGGCAGCCATCAATGGTTCGATTGGGCCGGCGTGTTTCGCGCCCTGGGCATTCAACAGGCACCGGTGCCGGGGCAACTGCGTTTCGATAACTACACCTTGCTGATTCAGGCGGCGATTGGCGGTCAGGGCGTGGCGATCGGCTGGCGGCATCTGGTCGATGACTTACTGGAGCAAGGCCTGCTGTGCCGGCCCATCGACGCGTGTGCGGTGTCGACCTCGGGGTATTACGTGGTGCTGCCGCAGCGCAAACGTCGTCTGCAACTGATTCAGCAGTTCGTCGACTGGCTGAGTCGTGAACAGGCACAAAGCGGCCAGGTGTTGGCCGCAACAGCATTGCCCTCGATTGCAGTCTGAGGCGTTGGCGTGGCATAAAATGCGCCCTGTTCAGGTAAAGGAGTACCCGTAATGCCGAACATCCAGGGCTACCACGCCCATGTCTATTTCAATGAACACACCATCGACCGCGCCCGCGCCTTGTGCGAAGCGGCCACCGCGACATTCGATATCCAGATGGGCCGCGTGCACCAGGGCCTGGTCGGTCCGCACCCGGACTGGAGCTGCCAGTTGGCGTTCGGCCACGCGCAGTTTGCCGATGTCGTGCTGTGGCTGGCGCTCAATCGCCAGGAGTTCGTGGTGTTTCTGCACCCGCTGACCGGCGACGAACTGGCCGACCATACCGCTCACGCGATCTGGATGGGTGCGGTACGGCCGTTGAACCTTGAAGTATTTGGGCGACGCTGATACTCGTAGGAGCGGATTTATCCGCGAACGCCTCACCCCCAATCGCATGGAAACCCCGCTAATACGTCAGCCCTCCCAGCGCACGAGCGTCCGGGCGCTGACCGTCGCCGGACTCGCGTAGCGCTTGCCTACAACCGATTCATCCCGGTCCGACATCAGCATTTCTGCACCAGTGCAAGACTGCGTCCTTCTCGCACAAGGACATTGAAATGCTCACGCCAAAAGCAATTAGCTGGACCCCGGACAAGAAACATCTGAAAACGCTGTTGCTGCCCTTGGCCCTTCTGGCCGCTTCGCCTTTCATTTTCAACAGCATGTTTTTCTACAACGAGGCCGGCTACGCCACCCATGTGCGGACGATTTTCGGCGATGAAAAAGTCGTCGACGATGTCGGTTACGCAACCAAATGGTTTGGCCGGGCGACGGTCTGGAAAAAAGCCATCAGCGTCCAGTCGGTGCTGGCGCTGGACAAAAAGGACGACAACCCCGAAAACGATGCGTTGGGCGCGACCATCGAAACCTTTCCTATCGTGTTTCTGGGCAATGTCGACGCCAAGGTCGAATCCTCTGCGCGTTTTCGCCTGCCGGTGGGCGATGCCTTCCTGACCATTGCGCAGGAATACCGCAACCCCGACAACTTCATCCGCAGCGCCTTGCTGCCGGCGATCAAGGAAACCCTGCAGGCCACCGCCTCGCTAATGACTGCCGATGACTATTACGCCGGCGCGCGCAGCGAGTTTGCCGCCGAGTTCGAAAATCAGCTCAACGACGGTTTGTACCTGATCAAGCGCCGGGAAATTCGTAGCGCTCAGGGCAGTTTGCCGAGCCGCACGGCGATTCTTCAGGCCGGCACCGAACAGGGCAGTTTCGGCCACAACAACGGCAGCCAGTACATCACCGAAAAAGTCGTCGACGACAAGAATGTGCCCATCCGCAAGCAGCAACAGTTCCGTCGCTTTGGCGTCGAGGTGGTCGAGGCACGCATCACTCACATTGACCCGAATCCGCAGTACCGCCAGCGCATGGTCAAGGTGCAGCAGGCCTTGGCAGAACTGGCCGTGGCGCGTCAGAACCGCCTCAAAGAGGAAGAAGAGAAACGGCTGGTGACTGCAAGGGGCGAGAAAGAGGTCGAGGCCAAGCGTCAGGAAACCCTGCGTGACCAGATCGCCCGCACAACCCAGGCCGAAACCGAGAAGCAACTGGCGATCATCGATGCCGAACGCGAGCGCAGCCGCGCCGAAATCGAAAAACAGACCGCCGAACTGCTGCTGGATAAAGCGACTACAACCGCCCAGGCCACGCGCATCAGCGCCGACGCTGAAGCTCATGCCCGTGAAGCGACGATCAAGGCCGATGGCGCCCTGCAATCGAAGCTCGATGCGCTGATCGAAATCAACAAGGCCTGGGCCCAGGCCGCCGCCCAAGCGCCGGTGCCTGGCGTGATGATGGGCGGCGCGGCGTCAGGCGGTGTAGGGCGTCAGGATGAACTCAGTCAGTTGATGGGCGTGCTGGCGACCAAGGCTGCGCGAGATCTGACGCTGGATATGAAAATGAATCCGTAGACGATATCAATTCAAAACACCATCCAGAATCGCATACACAATCCCGCTGCCCACGGCGATCAACACCACGTCGGTGCCCAGGCGGCGCCATTCGTAGCCGTCATAACGCGGCAGTTGTTGCAGGGCGCGGTTGTCCAGGCGTTTGCCATAACCGCGTGGCAGCGGCTTGCCCTTGACGATGTGCACGCCTGGCGGCAGCGGCTGGCCTCGGCCGATCACGTCGCGGTGCTGCTCGAAGGTCTGGCGTACCGGGCCGAAGTCCTGCGGCGGGCGGTTGCCGCCACGGTTGTCGTGCTGGGCGGCTTTGGCCGGGCCATTGTCGTGGCCGCGGCCGGGGTTGTTGTCATTGCGGCTCTGGCCAGGCCCCTGTTGCTGATGACCGCCACGCTCGTCGCGACCCTGATCGCCATGGCCGTCTTGCGGTGCGGCCTGCAACAGCGGGCTGGCGCTGATCATCAGGATACCGAGGCCGGCAATAAAGCGGTTTGGCAGTATCATGGGTGATGCTCCTTGGCATACAGCAATAAAAAAAGGGTCCGCGACAGTGGTCGTGAACCCTTTGTGTCTTGCTGTATAGAGCGGCTCAAAGGCCCGGAATTCCTCTGTATCAGGAACTTTACCCAGGCTTACAAAGCCGTTACCAAGCCGCTTTATGCGCGCGCGTTGCGCACGCCTTCCGCCAGTGCCGCGCACAGGCTCAACACGCCATCCACTGCCTGCTCCGGCGACTGCGCCTTGGCGATCTGGTCGACCAGGGCCGAACCCACCACCACACCATCGGCCAGCCGGGCAATCGCTGCCGCTTGCTCGGGCGTGCGGATGCCGAAACCGACGCTGATCGGCAGCGAGGTATGGCGGCGCAGGCGTTCGATGGCCTGGGTCACGTGCTCGGTGGTGGCAGAACCGGCACCGGTCACGCCGGCTACCGAGACGTAGTAGACGAACCCCGAGCTGCGCTCCAGCACCGTTGGCAGGCGCGCATCGTCGGTGGTCGGTGTGGTCAGGCGGATGAAGTCGATGCCCGAGGCCTGGGCCGGGGTGGCCAGTTCGGCATCGTGCTCCGGCGGCAGGTCGACGATGATCAGGCCATCGACGCCCGCCTCTTTGGCCTGGGCCACGAAGGCCTCGACGCCAAAGCGGTGGATCGGGTTGTAGTAACCCATCAGCACGATCGGCGTGGTGCTGTCGTCGACGCGAAACTCACGGACCATTTGCAGCGTTTTGGCCAGGGTCTGGCCAGCTTCCAGGGCGCGCAGGGTCGCCAGCTGGATCGCCACGCCATCGGCCATCGGGTCGGTGAACGGCATGCCCAGTTCGATGACGTCGGCGCCGGCAGCCGGCAGGCCCTTGAGCACTTTCAGCGAGGTGTCGTAGCCAGGGTCGCCGGCAGTGATGAAGGTCACCAGGGCTGCACGGCCTTCGGCCTTGAGCTGGGCATAACGGTGTTCAAGACGGCTCATGCCAGCTTCTCCTGAGTCTTTTCGGTCGCGGCCATGTGGTTCATCACGGTTTGCATGTCTTTGTCGCCACGGCCCGAGAAGCACACCACCATCAGGTGGTCCTTGCTCAGGGTCGGTGCCCGGCGGATGGCTTCGGCCAGCGCGTGCGCGGTTTCCAGCGCCGGAATGATGCCTTCCAGGCGGCAGCATTTATGGAACGCGTCCAGGGCTTCATCGTCGGTGATGCTGACGTATTCGACACGCTTCACTTCATGCAGGAAGGCGTGCTCCGGGCCGATGCCGGGGTAGTCCAGGCCTGCGGAAATCGAATGCGCATCGGCAATCTGGCCGTCTTCGTCCTGCAGCAGGTACGTGCGGTTGCCGTGCAGCACGCCCGGTACGCCGCCGTTGAGGCTGGCGGCGTGCTTGTCGGTGTTCACACCGTGGCCGCCGGCTTCGACGCCGATGATCTGCACGCTGGCATCATCGAGGAACGGGTGGAACAGGCCCATGGCATTGGAGCCGCCACCGACGCAGGCGACCAGGCTGTCGGGCAGACGGCCTTCTTTCTCGTGCATCTGCTCTTTGGTTTCTTTGCCGATGATCGACTGAAAGTCGCGGACCATCGCCGGATACGGGTGGGGACCTGCCACGGTACCGATCAGGTAGAAGGTGTTGTCGACGTTGGTGACCCAGTCGCGCAGGGCCTCGTTCATCGCGTCCTTGAGGGTGCCGGTGCCGGAGGTGACGGGCACGATTTCGGCGCCCAGCAGCTTCATGCGGAAGACGTTGGCCTGCTGGCGCTCGATGTCGGTGGCGCCCATGTAAATCACACACGGAATACCGAAGCGCGCCGCCACGGTGGCGGTGGCCACGCCGTGCATGCCGGCGCCGGTTTCGGCGATCAGACGAGTCTTGCCCATGCGCTTGGCCAGCAGCACCTGGCCGATGCAGTTGTTGATCTTGTGCGCGCCGGTGTGGTTCAGCTCTTCACGTTTGAAGTACACGCGCGCGCCGCCCAGGGCATCGCTCAGGCGCTCGGCGTAGTACAGCGGGTTCGGGCGACCCACATAGTCGCGCTGAAAGTAGGCCAGTTGTTCGGCGAACTCGGGGTCGGCCTTGGCCGCTTCGTACTCGCGGTTCAGGTCCAGCACCAGCGGCATCAGAGTTTCGGCGACATAACGGCCGCCAAACGAGCCGAACAGGCCGTTGGCGTCAGGGCCGCTGCGAAAGTTGGTCTGGGTCATGAACAAGCTCCAGGTTCAGAATGCGTTGAGCCGGATTCGGCAATGGGTGCACTTTACCCAGCGCAGGCCGCGCTGAAAACCGATAAGATCGCCACAACCTGTGAGAAAAACTCACCTGTCCAGCGAGGCGTCCATGAGCCGTGACCTGCCCCCCCTCAATGCCTTGCGTGCCTTCGAAGCCGTTGCCCGGCTGGGCAGCGTCAGTCAGGCCGCCGAACAGCTGCATGTGACCCATGGCGCGGTCAGCCGCCAGCTCAAGGCGCTTGAGGCGCATCTGGGCATCAGCCTGTTCAACAAGGACGGGCGCGGCCTGAAACTCACAGATGCCGGCAGTCGATTGCGCGATGTCAGCGGCGAGGCATTCGACCGGCTGCGCGGGGTATGCGCCGAACTGAGCCAAGGCAGCAGCGAGGCGCCCTTTGTATTGGGCTGTTCGGGCAGCTTGCTGGCGCGCTGGTTTATCCCGCGCCTGGGGCGCTTGAATGCGGAGTTGCCGGATTTACGCCTGCACTTGTCTGCTGGCGAAGGCGATCTGGACCCGCGTCGTCCGGGCCTCGATGCCTTGTTGGTGTTTGCCGAGCCGCCGTGGCCTGCCGACATGCAGGTGCTGGAACTGGCCAGCGAGCGCATCGGCCCGGTGCTCAGCCCGCACTTCGCCCGCTTCGACGCCTTGCAGCACGCGCCAGCACAGGCGTTGCTCGATGAAAGCCTGTTGCATACCACCTCGCGTCCGCAGGCCTGGCCAAGCTGGGCGCGCCACAATGGCATCGACCCGCAGGCGTTGCGCTACGGTCAAGGATTCGAGCATTTGTATTATTTGCTGGAGGCGGCGGTGGCCGGCCTGGGGGTAGCCATTGCGCCCGAACCGCTGGTCAGCGATGACTTGCGGGCCGGGCGCCTGGCGGCGCCGTGGGGTTTCAGCGAAACCCCGGCGCAACTGGCGCTATGGGTGCCGCGGCGGGCCGCTGACGGGCGCGCCCGCCAGTTGGCCCAATGGCTCAGG
>NZ_BAAILM010000034.1:200861-336070 GCF_054589175.1 Pseudomonas sp. 3A(2025)
AGGAGCCGGCTGAATCAGTCGCCGCGCTTGAACAGCAGGTAAGCGGCCAGCAGGCCCAGCGCGCCAACCGCCACACCGGCGGTGGTCCATGGATGATCCTGGGCGTAGTCGCGGGTAGCGAGGGCGTTTTCTTTGGTTTTGACTTTGACGTCCTCATACACCTCGCCCAGGTCGCTGATCAGACCGCGCGAGTGGCCCAGGGCGCGCTCGGCGCTGGCCTTGAGGCTCTTGAGGGTCTTGCTCGACTCATCGGAAGCGTCGTTTTTCAAGCCTTCGAGCGACTTGAGCAGGCTCTCGATCTCTGCTTCCACGCTTTGCAGCGAAGCCTTACGGAGTGACGAACTAGCCATGGTGTTTCTCCTGCAGTGATGAATGATGTGTGTTGGTTCCGACTACAGGGTTTTCGGAAAGTGCAGTGACATTTGCACTGCGCTGAACTTTTGCGCGGCTTTTCCACACAGATGCAGGGAGCGTTATCACTGCTACGCTCGTTAACGACCTTTAAGGAGAACTGCCCATGAGTGACCATCGCACGTACAAGAAAGTCGAGCTGATCGGCTCGTCGACCACCTCCATCGAAGACGCGATCAACAACGCCCTCGCCGAAGCCAGCAAGACCCTGACCCATCTGGAATGGTTCGAAGTCACCGAGACTCGCGGCCATATCGAAAACGGCAAGGTCGCGCACTTTCAGGTGACCATCAAGGTCGGTTTTCGCATTGCCAAAAGCTGATTAGCTGAATGACAGCCGGGTGAGTCGGCGACTGAACCTTCAGACTGGCTCACTGCCATATTCCGTGAAGCCCGCAGGCGGGTATCGTGCAGTACAACCGGATGGGGAGATGTACCGATGAAGCGATTCATACTGGCTGTAGGGTTGTTGAGTCTTGCAGGCACTGCCATGGCGGCAGGCAAGCCGTGCGAAGAACTGAAAGCCGAAATCGACGCCAAGCTCCAGGCCAAGGGCGTGACGTCCTATACCCTGGAAGTGGTCGAAAAAGGCAGCGCCGCCGACCATCAAGTGGTCGGCAGCTGTGAAGGCGACACCAAGGAAATTGTTTATTCGCGTGGCTGATTATTTCCGCAGGAGCGGCTAAAGCCGCTCCTGCGACAGCTTAGCCCTTGGCGACTTGCGCCAGAATCTCGAACGAACGTAGCCGGTCGGCGTGTTCATACAGGTCGCAGGTGAAGATCAATTCATCGGCGCCGGTCTGCTCCAGCAACACCTCCAGTCTGGCTTTGACCTTCTCCGGGCCGCCCACTACGGCCAGGCCGAGGAAACTCGCCACTGCTTCTTTCTCGTGCGGCAGCCACAAACCTTCCATCGACGGCACCGGCGGGCGTTGCACCAGGCTGTGGCCGCGCATCAGCGCCAGAATGCGCTGTTGCACCGAGGTCGCCAGGTAGTCGGCCTGCTCGTCGGTGTCGGCCGCCACCAGCGGCACACCCAGCATGACATACGGCTTGTCGAGTACCGCAGAGGGCTTGAAGTGGTTGCGGTACACGCGAATCGCCTCGTGCATATAGCGCGGCGCAAAGTGCGAGGCAAAGGCGTACGGCAGGCCGCGCATACCGGCCAGTTGCGCACTGAACAGGCTTGAACCGAGCAGCCAGATCGGCACTTCGGTGCCATAACCCGGCACGGCAATCACCCGTTGTTCTGGCGTACGCGGTCCCAGGTAGGCGACCAGTTCCTCAACGTCATCGGGAAAGTCATCGGCGCTGCCGGAACGCTCGCGGCGCAGCGCCCGGGCGGTCATCTGGTCCGAGCCCGGCGCGCGGCCCAGGCCCAGGTCGATGCGGCCCGGGTACAGGCTGGCCAGGGTGCCGAACTGCTCGGCAATCACCAGCGGCGCATGGTTGGGCAGCATGATGCCGCCGGCACCCACGCGAATCGTCGAGGTACCGCCTGCCAGATAGCCAAGCAGCACCGAGGTGGCCGAGCTGGCGATGCCGTCCATGTTGTGGTGTTCGGCGACCCAGAAGCGGTTGTAGCCAAGTTTCTCGACATGACGGGCCAGGTCCAGCGAGCGATGCAGGGCATCGGCGGGGCCTTTGTCCTGGCGCACCGGCACCAGGTCAAGGGTGGAAATCTCGATATCGGACAAGCGTTTCATAGGCCGGGCAGCTCCTTGAAATGGGCGGGCATGCGCCCGTAATGAATACAGGAATGAGGGTGGCCAACGCCCTTTTCAATGCCGCGCGCTGAAATTTCCTACTTAATTGGTCGGATTTATTGTCGGTTGAACTTTAGCGCGCGAGCTATCCTCAGAAACCTTGTACTGCACGAAACATCCTGACCTTTCACAAGGAGACACCATGAGCATCGTCAAGAAAGCATCCGCCCACTGGGAAGGTGATCTGAAAAAAGGCGTCGGTCACATCTCTACCGAAACCGGCGTGCTGCGTGAAGCGCCTTACGGTTTCACCGCCCGCTTTGAAGGCGGCAAGGGCACCAACCCTGAAGAGCTGATCGGTGCTGCGCATGCCGGCTGCTTCTCCATGGCCCTGTCGATGATCCTCGGTGACGCCGGTTTCACCGCCGACAGCATCGACACCCAGGCGCAGGTCACCCTCAATCAGGTCGATGGCGGTTTCGCGATTACCGATATTCACCTGGTCCTCAAGGCCAGGGTGCCGAATATCGACGCGGCCAGATTCGAAGAGCTGACCACCAATGCCAAAGAAGGCTGCCCGGTGTCCAAGGTGCTCAACGCCAATATCACCCTGGAAGCCACCCTGCTCTGACGGGTGCCGGTAGCGGCCCGCGCTGGAATCCGGGCCGCCTGCTGGTCAATTGTCGTTTTGGCGAAGGAATCGAAAGATGAAACGTCTGACTGTCGCGCTGACCTGCTCTCTGTTAGCCAGCGGTGCCCTGGCGGCACCGAAGTCCTGCGATGAACTCAAGGATGAAATCGAGGCCAGGATCCAGGCCAACAACGTCGCCTCTTACACGCTTGAAATCGTCACCAACGACGAGGTTCGCGACCAGAACATGGTCGTTGGCAGTTGCGAGTACGGCACCAAGAAAATCATTTATCAGAATAACGATCGTTGAAAAAAAGTGATCGTTGAAAAAAGTCATCGCTGATCAGATGCACTGAATATGCCCTTCGCGGGCAACCACCTGACGTTGCGCGTCGTACAGCCGGACCTCGATGTCGTTGGCAAACGTGCGAGCTTCCAGGCGATAACGCTCACCGGCCTTGAAGTGGTCGTAGTCAACCTGGATGAAACAGGTGATCTCGGCCAGATCGTCACTGAACATGCCCAGCGCCGAGCCTGACCGATACTCATAATCGAAGCGCACCTGCAGCTTATGCTTGCCCGGTGTCACCTGAAAATAACGCCCGTCATAGGTGCGCTGGCCATCGAGCTTGTCGGCCATCACCAGCTTGCCGGTCGTGGTAGTAAGGTCGACCCAGGCCTGCCCCGCATCATGACTGGGCAAGGGGCCGGCGCATCCAGCCAGCAGGCCGAGGGCGAGAATCGGTATTATCGAGCGCATGGCAGGCTCCTGATGAACATGACGCGATCATAATGGCCTCGTGTGTCGATGTCCTGCCGGACATGGTGTCTTCATTTCTCAAGGCCGTTTATGTCAGCACCCGATGTTTTACGTCTGTGGCGCGGTTTGCCCATCCTGGCGCTGTTGCTGCTGGGCGGTTGTTCCAGTCTTTCCTATTACCAGCAATTGGCCGCCGGGCAATTACAGCTGTTGCAGGCCCGCGAAGCGGTGGCCGATGTTATCGTCGACCCGGCCCGCGACCCGGTGCTGCGTCAGCATCTGGCCCAGGCGCAACAGGCGCGGCGCTTTGCCAGCGAGCAATTGCACCTGCCGGATAACCAGAGCTACCGCAAATACGCCGATATCGGCCGGCCTTACGTGGTATGGAACGTGTTTGCCACCCAGGAGTTCTCGCTGGAGCCGGTGACCCACTGTTTTCCGATTGCCGGCTGCGTGGCCTATCGCGGTTACTACAGCGTGGGCGGTGCACGCGGTGCGGCGGCCTTGCAGCGCCAGGCCGGCCAGGATGTGTATGTGGCCGGGATCGAAGCGTATTCGACGCTGGGCTGGTTCGACGACCCGATCCTCAACACCATGCTCGGCTGGGGCGATGAGCGTCTGGCAGCGCTGATCTTTCATGAACTGGCGCACCAACGGTTTTATGTGCAGGACGACACCGCGTTCAACGAGTCTTACGCCAGCTTCGTCGAGCAGCAAGGCGCCCGCCAGTGGCGCGCCGCCCGTGGTCTGCCGGCGCAGGAAGACACCCGCAGCGCGCAGCGCGATGCCCTGACGGCTGTGGTTCTTGAAACCCGCCAACGCCTGCGCGCACTCTATGCCCAAACGCTGCCCGCGCCCGAGATGCGCCAACGCAAAGCCGCCGAATTCGAGCGCCTGCGCCGCGAGTACCGCACGCTGCGCGACCAGCGCTGGCCGGGCGACAAACGCTTCGACGCCTGGATCGACGCACCGATGAACAACGCCAAACTGCTGCCCTTCGGTCTGTATGACCAATGGGTACCGGCATTTGCGGCCTTGTTCGCGCAGGTGAGCGGCGACTGGCCAACGTTTTACCAGCGTGTCGAGCAGCTAGGCAAATTGCCCATGCCCCAACGCCAGGCTGCGTTGCAAGCATTGATGCCCTGACGGTTACACAGCGGCAAATGCCTTATGCAAATCGGCCACCGTGGCAAACCGGTATTCCGGGGCCTCGGCGTCCAGCTCTGCCGAACCGCCAAACCCGTACTCCACCGCCGCCACTTGCAGCCCGTTACGCCGGCCGCCAATCAGGTCGTGCTTGCGGTCGCCGATCATAAGGGTCTGCTGCGGATCGAGCTTTTCTTCGGCCAGCAAATACGCGATCAGTTCGACTTTGTCGCTGCGCGTGCCATCCAGTTCGCTGCCGTAAATCACTTTGAAGTAACGGGCAAAGTCGAAATGCCGGGCGATTTCACGGGCGAATTCCCAGGGCTTGGAGGTGGCGACATACAAGGTGCGGCCCTGGCCGCTCAGGGTGTCGAGCAATTGTGGAATGCCGTCGAACACCTGATTTTCATACAGCCCGGTGACCTTGAAGCGTTCGCGATAAAAGCCCACCGCTTCCCAGGCCCGCGCTTCGTCCATGTCGTAGAACTTCATGAACGCCTGCAACAGCGGCGGGCCGATGAAGTGCTCAAGTTTAGTGATGTCCGGCTCATCGATGCCCAGCTTGCCCAGGGCAAACTGGATCGAACGGGTGATGCCCAGGCGCGGGTCGGTCAGGGTGCCGTCGAGGTCGAACAGAATATTTTGCTGATGCATTGATGAGTGCCCGTGAATACGTTTGCGTAGGACCGACTTTAGTCGGGAACCAGGCACCGCATAGTTTCGCGGTGCTGCCTTTCGCGGCTAAAGCCGCTCCTACGGGGATGTCGATGAACCTGCTTCAGATCTGATCGTAACCCTCGGCCAGATGCTGGTCCTTGAGCTTCACGTAATTGGCCGCGCTGTAAGGAAAGAAGGCGATCTCTTTCTCGGTCAATGCCCGCACCTGCTTCACCGGCCGCCCGACATACAGAAAGCCGCTTTCGAGCACCTTGCCCGGCGGCACCAGGCTGCCGGCGCCGATAATCACGTTGTCTTCAACCACCGCGCCATCCATCACCGTGGTGCCCATGCCGACCAGAATCCGGTTGCCGATCACGCAGCCGTGCAGCATGCACTGGTGGCCGATGGTGACTTCATCGCCGATCAGCAGCGGGAAACCGTCCGGGTTGAAGGGTCCTGCGTGGGTGATGTGCAGCACGCTGGCGTCCTGCACGCTGGTGCGGGCGCCGATGCGGATGCGGTGCATGTCGCCGCGAATCACGGTCAGCGGCCAGACCGAGCTGTCGGCGCCGATCTCGACATCACCCAGCACCACCGCCGAGCGGTCGACAAAGGCACGTTCGCCAAGGATCGGCGTATGGTTCTGGAACTTGCGAATGGCCACGATAGCTTCCTTCTTTACCGGTAATAGAGCGGTCATCAAGGTTTGGGTGCTGCGCACGGCGGTGATTGTAATTAAGATGGCTCAGTGTTTCTTCCTGCCAAGGTGCAAAACGTGAGCGCGAACAACCCTCTTGTGCAACCGTACGACCTGCCGCCCTTCTCGGCGATCCGTGCCGAACATGTGAAACCGGCCATCGAGCAGATCCTCGCCGAGAACCGCGTTGCCATCGCCGATATCCTTGCCCGCCAAGGCAACACGCCCGACTGGGCCGGCCTGATCCTGGCCCTCGATGAACTCGACAGCCGCCTGGGCGCTGCCTGGAGCCCGGTGCGCCACCTCAATTCGGTGTGCAACAGTGCAGAACTGCGCGAAGCCTATGAATCGTGCCTGCCGGCGTTGAGCGCCTACTCCACCGAAATGGGCCAGAACCGCGCGCTGTTCCAGGCCTATGAGGCGCTGGCGGCAAGCCCCGAAGCGGCCGGTTTCGATATCGGCCAGAAGACCATTCTGGAAAACTCGCTGCGCGATTTCCGCCTGTCGGGCATCGACCTGCCGCCCGAGCAACAGAAGCGCTACGCCGATGTGCAAAGCAAGCTGTCGGAGCTGGGCAGTCAGTTCTCCAACCAGTTGCTCGACGCCACCCAGGCCTGGACCAAACTGGTCAGCGATGCCTCCGCGCTCGATGGCCTGCCTGAGTCGGCCATCGCCCAGATGGCTGCCGCAGCGAAAGCCAAGGACCTGGACGGCTATCTGATCACCCTGGAATTCCCCAGCTACTACGCGGTGATGACCTACGCCAACGACCGTGCCCTGCGCGAAGAGCTGTACACCGCCTACTGCACCCGCGCCTCCGATCAAGGCCCGAATGCCGGGCAGAACGACAACGGCCCGGTGATGGAGCAGTTGCTCGACCTGCGTCAGGAACTGGCCGGTCTGTTGGGTTTCGCCAACTTTGCAGAGTTGAGTCTGGCGACCAAGATGGCCGAGTCCAGCGATCAGGTGCTGAGTTTTTTGCGTGACCTGGCCAAGCGCAGCAAGCCGTTTGCCGCGCAAGACCTGGAGCAGCTCAAGGCCTATGCCGCCGAACAGGGCTGCCCGGACCTGAAAAGCTGGGACAGCGGCTACTACGGCGAGAAACTGCGCGAGCAGCGCTACAGCGTTTCGCAGGAAGTGCTGCGCGTGTACTTCCCGATCGACAAGGTGCTCAGCGGCCTGTTCGCCATCGTTCAGCGCCTGTACGGCATCGAGATTGCCGAGCTGACCGGCTTCGACACCTGGCACCCGGACGTTCGTCTGTTCGAGATCAAGGAAAACGGCCAGCACGTCGGGCGCTTCTACTTCGACCTGTACGCCCGCGCCAACAAGCGTGGCGGGGCCTGGATGGACGGTGCCCGCGACCGTCGCCGTACCCTGGACGGCCAGCTGCAGAGCCCGGTGGCCAACCTGGTGTGCAACTTCACCCCGGCGTCCCCCGGCAAGCCTGCGCTGCTGACCCACGATGAAGTCACCACGCTGTTCCACGAGTTCGGCCATGGCCTGCACCACCTGCTGACCCGCATCGAGCACGCCGGTGTCTCGGGCATCAACGGCGTGGCCTGGGATGCGGTCGAGCTGCCGAGCCAGTTCATGGAAAACTGGTGCTGGGAGCCCGAAGGCCTGGCGCTGATCTCTGGCCATTACGAAACCGGCGAGCCGCTGCCACAGGACCTGCTGGAAAAAATGCTGGCGGCGAAGAACTTCCAGTCCGGACTGATGATGGTTCGCCAGCTGGAATTCTCGCTGTTCGACTTCGAGCTGCACGCCACTCATGGCGACGGCCGCAGCGTGCAGCAAGTGATCGAAGGCATCCGCGACGAAGTCTCGGTCATGCGTCCGCCCGCCTACAACCGCTTCGCCAACGGCTTTGCGCACATCTTCGCCGGCGGCTACGCGGCCGGTTACTACAGCTACAAGTGGGCTGAAGTGCTGTCGGCCGATGCCTTCTCGAAATTCGAAGAAGACGGCGTGCTCAATGCCGAGACCGGCCGGGCCTTCCGCGAAGCCATTCTGGCGCGCGGTGGCTCGCAGGCGCCGCTGGTGCTGTTCGTCGATTTTCGCGGACGCGAGCCGTCGATTGACGCACTCTTGCGCCATAGCGGCCTGAGTGAGGAAGCGGCATGAGCGACACTCCGGTGATCACCCCGAAACGCTTCATCGCCGGCGCCGTGTGCCCGGCGTGCAGCGAAGCGGACAAGCTGAAGATGTGGAACGAAGACGGCGTGCCGCACCGCGAGTGCGTGAACTGCGGTTACAGCGACACGCTCAACGAGCAAGGGCTGTCGGTGCCCAAGGAATTGGGCACACGGGTCAACCAGCCGGTGGTCAAGCCGGCCAATCCGAAGGTTCAGGGCGTACAGTTCTTCCCGAACCCGAAGCTGAAAAAGCCGGTCGATCCGAGCTGAGTGAAGGTTTGACCCGGAGCCTTGCCGACACGGCTCCGGGTCAACGCTGTATCAAGGCCGGATCTTCTTGAAGGCAGTGGCCAGCTCGATCAGGATTTCATCATCCTTCTCGGAGTGACCTTGAACTCCATCGATATCGGTGTCTCCCGAGACTTTATCCAGAACACCATCTTTTTTCGAAGACGACACGTAGGCCACGTACGAAAGCTCCTTGTCTTCATAAAACTCGACAAGCACTTCCAGACTGTCGTCGCCTTCAAGGTCTTCGGTCGATAAACGCACTTCATAGCTGGCCATCTTGCACCTCGTTTCTGAATGGGGGTTACGAAAACTCGGTAGCCGAGCACGACTGCCCGCCGACGTTATGCCTGCCTTGTCATCAGGTCTACTGACAGAAATGACAGTTGTCGGATGAGTGGGCATCATGATCGATTGTCGTGTACTGTATATAAAAACAGTACAAAGGCATTTCCCATGACCTCATCTCCTCCCATCCGTGGACGCGGCACGGCCAGCAATCCGCATAACCGCTTCGCCCCGCATCGTTCGGTGGTCGAGGACGATGGCTGGTATCAGGAAGCGCCGCTGACTCAAGGCACCGAGGTCATTTTCGAGACCGCCAAGAGCATCATTACCCGCAACAGCTCGCCAGACATTCCCTTCGATCGCTCGATCAACCCGTATCGTGGCTGTGAGCACGGCTGCATTTATTGCTACGCGCGGCCCAGCCATGCCTATTGGGATATGTCGCCGGGTCTGGATTTCGAAACCAGGCTGATCGCCAAGACCAATGCTGCCGCCCTGCTGGAACAGCAACTGTCTAAACCTGGCTACCGCTGCGCGCCGATCACGCTTGGAGCCAACACCGATCCGTACCAGCCCATCGAGCGTGAGCACAAATTGACCCGTGCCACACTGGAGGTGTTGCTGCGCTACCGTCATCCGGTGACCATCATCACCAAGGGCTCGCTGATTCTGCGCGACCTGGACCTGCTCGCCGAGCTGGCCCGCCAACGCCTGCTGTCGGTGTTCATCAGCCTGACCACACTGGATGACACCCTCAAATGCATTCTTGAGCCACGGGCCGCGTCGCCCAAGGCGCGTTTACGGGCGATCAAGGTGTTGCGTCAGGCCGGCATACCGGTGGGGGTGATCTGTGCGCCGATGATTCCGATGATCAACGACAGCGAGCTGGAAGCCCTGATGACCGAGGCCAAGGCCGCCGGTGCGCTGAGTGCCAGCTATATTCTGTTGCGCCTGCCGCTGGAGGTTGCGCCGTTGTTCGAGGAGTGGCTGGCCACCCATTACCCGCAGCGCGCTGCCCATGTGATGAGCCTGATCCGCCAGAGCCGTGACGGCGCCACCAACGACAGCCGCTTTGGATCGAGGATGCGTGGCGAGGGTCAATTCGCCGAGTTACTGGCCCAGCGTTATGCCCTGGCCGCCAGGCGGCTGGGGCTTAAAAATCGGGAAAGTTTTGTGCTCGACTGTGACTCTTTCTGCCCGCCGGGTGGTCAGATGTCATTGCTATAGTTGTTCGATGTGGCACAAGGCTATTGCCAAAGCCGCGTCCTAGAGCTGTCGCATTCAGTTTCACTTAAGCTTTGATAGCTAGTCTGCAGTCAGGAATGTCCTTCGCAGACACGTGCAACGGATCTGTACGTTTTTTTCGAGTTGTTTCGAGGCATTGCCAGAAAACCAACAAGCATGAAAATCCACATCAATCCGCCAGAGAGGATTCGACATGAGTGACAGGGAAAATCAGCCCTCGGACAGTCCCCAGCCCGAGGTGGAGACGGCCCAAGAGGCTTTCAAACATATCGTGGACGGCTTCATACAGTTTCGTCATGAAGTGTTTCCCCAGCAGAAAGAACTGTTCAAAAAGCTGGCGACTGCACAGAAGCCACGCGCCATGTTCATCACCT
Organism: Pseudomonas sp. 3A(2025); assembly: GCF_054589175.1. Taxonomy (NCBI): domain Bacteria; kingdom Pseudomonadati; phylum Pseudomonadota; class Gammaproteobacteria; order Pseudomonadales; family Pseudomonadaceae; genus Pseudomonas; species Pseudomonas sp. 3A(2025). Next base: position 211,206 of record NZ_BAAILM010000034.1, read on the forward strand.
GTGCCGATTCGCGCATCGTGCCTGAACTCATCACCCAAAGTTCTCCGGGCGACCTGTTCGTGACGCGTAACGTCGGTAACGTCGTACCGCCTTACGGGCAGATGAACGGCGGTGTTTCCACCGCCATCGAGTACGCCGTACTGGCCTTGGGTGTGCAGCACATCATCATCTGCGGCCACTCCGACTGCGGCGCCATGCGTGCGGTGCTCAACCCGCACACGCTGGACAAGATGCCGACGGTAAAAGTCTGGCTGCGCCATGCCGAAGTGGCGCGCACGGTGGTCGAAGACAACTGCTCGTGCGGTGAAGAACACGAGAACATGCGTGTCCTGACCCAGGAAAACGTCATCGCCCAGTTGCAGCATTTGCGCACTCACCCTTCGGTTGCATCGAAGCTGGCCAGCGGTCAGTTGTCGATTCATGGCTGGGTCTACAGCATCGAGACCAGTGAAATCCTGGCCTACGACGCCGAGCAGGACAAATTCCGTCCACTGGACGGCGACGGTCCTGCGCCGATGGCAACGCCAAAGGCACGCTTTTTCTAACACCGCACGCTGATTCCCCCCTCAACACGGCATGACCGCTGCGCCCCGGGCGCAGCGTCAGGCTTTGTCACGTCTGAAGAAACCCGGAGAGAGCAGTCATGGACGCATCCGCCATCAAGGGCAACACCTCGATCAAATCTGTCTTGCCACGGGAGCTATTGGCTTCCGTGGTCGTTTTTCTGGTCGCCCTGCCCTTGTGCATGGGCATCGCCATCGCTTCGGGCATGCCGCCGGCCAAGGGACTGATCACCGGCATCATCGGCGGTCTGGTGGTCGGCTTCATTGCCGGTTCGCCGTTGCAGGTCAGCGGTCCGGCTGCCGGCCTTGCCGTGCTGGTTTTCGAGCTGGTGCGCGAGCATGGCATGGCCATGCTCGGGCCGATTCTGCTGCTGGCGGGTCTGCTGCAAGTGCTGGCCGGGCGTTTCAAGCTCGGTTGCTGGTTCCGGGTCACGGCACCGGCGGTGGTCTACGGCATGCTGGCCGGTATCGGCGTGCTGATTGTGCTGTCGCAGTTACATGTGATGTTCGACAGCGGACCCAAGCCTTCGGGGCTGGATAACCTGATCGGCTTCCCGGCCACCCTGGTGCAGGCCATCGGGCCGGGCAGCGGCATGCAGGCCGGCCTGTTGGGGCTGGGCACCATCGCGATCATGTGGACCTGGGAAAAACTGCGCCCGCAATCGCTGCGCTTTGTGCCCGGTGCCTTGCTGGGCGTGGGCATCGCCACGGTGGTCAGCCTGTTCATGGCCTTGCAGGTCAAGCGCGTCGAGGTGCCGGCCGACCTCAGCGAGGCCATCGACTGGCTGCGCCCCGGTGATCTGGTCAATCTGGCCGACCCTGCCGTGCTGATCGCCGCTTTTGCGGTGGCGTTCATTGCCAGCGCCGAGACCCTGCTGTCGGCGGCGGCGGTGGACCGTATGCACAGCGGCGTGCGCTCCGACTTCGACAAGGAACTGAGTGCGCAAGGCGTGGGCAATATGCTGTGTGGTCTGGTAGGCGCCTTGCCGATGACTGGCGTGATCGTGCGCAGCTCGGCCAACGTGCAGGCCGGTGCCACCACGCGCATGTCGACGATTTTCCACGGCCTGTGGCTGCTGGCGTTCGTCCTGCTGCTGTCGAGCGTGCTGCAAAGCATTCCGGTGGCCAGCCTGGCCGGTGTGCTGGTGTACACCGGCTTCAAACTGGTCGATCTCAAGGCGTTCCGGGGGCTGGGCCGTTACGGACGGATGCCGATGTTCACCTATGCGGCAACGGCGGCGGCGATCATCTTCACCGACCTGTTGACCGGCGTACTGATCGGTTTTGCCCTGACCCTGATCAAGCTGGCGTTCAAGGCAGCACGCCTGAAAATCAGCCTGGTGCAGCTGCAAGACAGCCAGGAACTGGAACTGCGTCTGGTCGGCGCGGCAACCTTTCTCAAGGTCCCGGCGCTGACCAAGGTGCTGGCCAGCATTCCACAGGGCAGCACCGTGCATGTGCCGCTGGGCAACCTGAGCTACATCGACCACTCCTGCCTTGAGTTGCTTGAGGAATGGGGCCGGGCCAATGCCGCTCAGGGCACACGCCTGATCATCGAGCCGCGTGGCCTGAAGCGGCGTCTTGAAGGACGGGTGCGCACCACCACCGGGATCGGCACGGGCGCTGCCCAGGCTTCATCCTAGGCGTGATCGGAGGGCGTCAGGCCGGCCAGTTCCAGGCCGACGCCCTGCTGCATCGACAGGCACGGCCAGCGCTTCCAGGCCGCTTCCGTGCCGGGGCTGGCGAGTTTTTCGCGGTAGGCCTCGACCGACTCCAGCGCAAAGATTTCTTCGTCGAGCATCTCGTGCACCGCCAGGTGCACCGCTTCATCGAGCTGGTTGGCGAAGTCTTCGCCGATCAACTGGTGGGCGATGACGTTGGCCACCGTCGAGTCCGACGGAATCAGCGGCTGGCCCAGGTGGCGGATGTACAGATCGTTGACTTCCTCGACCAGCCGATGGGCCAGGTAGGCCTCATCCAGCAGGCTGTCCAGGCCTTCGTGGCCGTCCATGATTGAAGGCGGGCTGGTGAAAAACTGGGATGCAATACGCAATACCGGTTTGATCTGCGCTTCGATACCGGCCTCGATCGACGCATTGTGCGCGGCTTCGAGCAAATCGGGCACGTGTTCGATATAGGTCGAGACAAACCGGTTCAGGGCGTTATGAGCATCGCCTTCTGGCAAGTGAATGGCGCGGTGCAGATGCTGCAACTGGCTTTCCAGCTGGTGCAGCAATTGACCGGTCTGGGCTTCATGTTGCTGGGCACGCTGGATCTGCTCACGCAAGGCAGCGATGTTCATGGCGACTCCTGAGGCATAGGCCTGACTATTTTCTAATGATGAACTGCAAGAAATGGTCTGCCCTCTTAAGACCATCTTTGCAGTCCTGGCCTGCAAATACTGGGTCGAACGAAGTGTGACAAATTTTCCTACGTGTATGGGATGACATACCTTAGCTCGCTTGACACATTTGCTAAGACCGATTTGGCATAACAGGTTCGTTTTTATATGGCCGGCCGGTCAAAAAAAACCTGAATAGTCACGCAACTGTCATTCAGCCGCTGGGCCGATGCTGCCGGGCGGCGCTTCTTGCCTGTCTATACTGCTGAGCAGGAAGCAGGCTGATGGCCTTTTATCGGCCCGAGTCAGCAGTCCGCAAGCCGCTCCCATGCGTACAGGTCATCCGGTCCTGTGCAGACTCACGAGTCTTGGGGGTACCCCGAATGATGCGTCAGCCCAGGGTCGCGGCCGTGGCGGTGCTGTGGACGACCGGCGGTCAGGTGCAGGCGGCCTGGACCGTCAACATGGCGCCCGGTGTCACCGAGGTCAGCCAGGCGGTGTATGGCCTGCACATGACCATCTTCTGGATCTGCGTGGTGATCGGCCTGGTGGTGTTCGGTGCGATGGGCTGGAGCATGTTCGCCCATCGCCGCTCGCGCCGGCCCGTGGCGGCCAGCTTTCATGAAAACACCCGTATCGAGATCCTCTGGACCGTGGCGCCCTTCCTGATTCTGGTGATCATGGCGATTCCGGCGACCCGCACGCTCATCCATATGTACGACAACAGCGAATCGCAGGTCGATGTGCAGGTCACTGGCTACCAGTGGAAATGGCATTACCGCTACATAGGCCAGGACGTCGAGTTTTTCAGCAACCTGACGACCCCCGCCACGCAGATCAATAACCACGACGACAAGGGCGAGCATTACCTGCTGGAGGTCGACCAGCCGCTGGTGTTGCCGGTCGGGCAGAAAATCCGCTTTCTGGTGACCGGCGCCGACGTGATCCATTCCTGGTGGGTGCCGGCCTTTGCGGTCAAGCGCGATGCCATTCCGGGCTTCGTCAACGAAGCCTGGACGCGTATCGAAAAGCCCGGCATCTACCGTGGCCAGTGCACCGAGCTGTGCGGCAAGGATCATGGCTTCATGCCGGTGGTGGTCGATGCCCGCCCCCAGGCCGAGTACCAGGCCTGGCTGGCCGGGCGCAAGGCCGAAGGCGCTCGGCTCAAGGAGCTGACCAGCAAGGAATGGACCCGCGAAGAGCTGATTGCCCAGGGCGACAAGGTCTATCACACCATTTGCGCCGCCTGCCATCAGCCTGAAGGCCAGGGCATGCCGCCGGTGTTCCCGGCGCTCAAGGGCTCGAAAATCGCCAAAGGCCCGCTGGACGCGCACCTCGCTATTGTCTTCAACGGCAAACCGGGCACGGCCATGGCCGCGTTCGGCAAGCAATTGTCGGAAGTCGATATCGCCGCCGTGGTGACCTTCGAGCGCAATGCGTGGGGCAACGACATGGGCGACATGCTGCTGCCCAAGGATGTGCTGACCTACAAGCAGGGGCAGAAATGACCATCACCGCTCATGGACATGCCGACGCCGCCCACGGCCCTGCCCAAGGCCTGATGCGCTGGGTGCTGACCACCAATCACAAGGACATCGGCACGCTGTACCTGTGGTTCAGCTTCTGCATGTTCCTGCTTGGTGGCACCTTTGCCATGGTGATCCGTGCCGAGCTGTTCCAGCCCGGCCTGCAGATCGTGCAGCCGGCGTTTTTCAACCAGATGACCACGATGCACGGCCTGATCATGGTCTTCGGCGCGGTGATGCCGGCCTTTGTCGGGCTGGCCAACTGGATGATCCCGCTGATGATCGGCGCGCCCGACATGGCGTTGCCACGCATGAACAATTTTAGTTTCTGGATATTGCCAGCGGCCTTTCTGCTGCTGGTCTCGACGCTGTTCATGCCCGGTGGCGGACCCAATTTCGGCTGGACGTTCTATGCGCCGCTGTCGACCACCTATGCGCCGCCCAGTGTGACCTTCTTTATTTTCGCCATCCACATGCTTGGCATCAGCTCGATCATGGGGGCGATCAATGTGATTGCGACCATTCTCAACCTGCGCGCGCCGGGCATGACCCTGATGAAGATGCCGCTGTTCGTCTGGACCTGGCTGATCACCGCCTTCCTGCTGATCGCGGTGATGCCGGTGCTGGCCGGTTGCGTGACCATGATGCTGATGGACATCCACTTCGGCACCAGCTTCTTCGATGCCGGGGGCGGCGGCGACCCGCTATTGTTCCAGCACGTGTTCTGGTTTTTCGGCCACCCGGAGGTGTACATCATGATCCTGCCGGCCTTTGGCGCGGTCAGCGCGATCATCCCGGCGTTCTCGCGCAAGCCGCTGTTTGGCTACGCTTCGATGGTCTATGCCACGGCGGCGATTGCGCTGCTGTCGTTTCTGGTCTGGGCGCACCACATGTTCGTGGTCGGCATTCCGCTGATGGGCGAGTTGTTCTTCATGTACGCCACCATGCTCATCGCGGTGCCGACCGGGGTGAAGGTGTTCAACTGGGTGAGCACCATGTGGCAGGGCTCGCTGACCTTCGAGACACCCATGCTGTTTGCCGTGGCCTTTGTGATTCTGTTCAGCATCGGCGGTTTTTCGGGGCTGATGCTGGCTATCGCCCCGGCGGACTTTCAGTACCAGGACACCTATTTCGTGGTTGCGCATTTTCACTATGTGCTGGTGCCGGGGGCGATCTTCGGCATTTTTGCCTCGGCCTACTACTGGCTGCCCAAGTGGACCGGGCATATGTACGACGAAACCCTGGGCAAACTGCATTTCTGGATGTCATTCGTCGGCATGAACCTGGCGTTCTTCCCCATGCACTTCATTGGTCTTGCCGGCATGCCGAGGCGGGTGCCGGACTACAACCTGCAATTTGCCAACTTCAACATGATCTCCTCGATCGGCGCCTTTACCTTCGGGGTCACGCAATTGCTGTTTCTGTTTATCGTCATCAAGACCATTCGCGGCGGCGCGCCGGCCCCGGCCAAGCCCTGGGACGGCGCCGAAGGCCTGGAGTGGAGTTTGCCGTCGCCGGCGCCCTATCACACCTTTGCCACGCCGCCGGAGGTCAAGTGATGCGCCCGGTCAGGCGCGTAGTCATCCGGCTGCTGGTGGTCGTGGTAGCGATGTTCGGCTTCGGTTTTGCCCTGGTGCCTTTATATGAAGTGATGTGTCAGGCGTTCGGCATCAACGGCAAGACCGGCGGCGCGTACCGGGGCGAGCAGGTGATCGACGACACGCGGCAGGTGCGCGTGCAGTTTGTCGCCAGCAATGCGGCCAGCATGAGCTGGGCGTTCTACCCCAAAAGCAGCGAGCTGCGCGTGCATCCCGGCGCGGTCAACGAGATGCTGTTTGTCGCGCAAAACTCCAGCGCCCACGCCATGACCGCCCAGGCCGTGCCCAGCGTCGCACCGGGCACGGCGGCGGCCTGGTTTCACAAGACCGAGTGCTTTTGCTTTACCCAGCAGGTGCTGCAACCGGGTGAGCGCATCGAAATGGCCGTGCGTTTTATCGTCGACCGCGACCTGCCGGCGGATGTCAGGCAACTGACCCTGGCCTACACCCTGTTCGATATCACCGCGCGCCAGCCGCCAGCGGCGCGGGTAGCGACCATCGCCGTCGGCAACGGCCTGCGGGAGGTGCCATGAGCACTGAGCGTTACTACGTTCCCGAACAAAGCAAATGGCCCATCGTCGGCACGTTGGCACTGTTGATCACGATGTTTGGCCTGGGCACCTGGTTCAATGACCTCAAGGCAGGACACCCCGCGTCTTTCGGCCCCTGGCTTGTGCTGTCCGGCATGTTGCTGGTGGCGTGGATGATGGCCGGCTGGTTCGGCACGGTGATTCGCGAAAGCCGCGCCGGGTTGTACAGCGCACAGATGAGCCGCTCGTTTCGCTGGGGCATGGGCTGGTTCATCTTTTCCGAAGTCATGTTCTTTGCAGCGTTTTTCGGCATGCTGTTTTATCTGCGCTACTGGGCCGGCCCGTGGCTGGGCGGCGAAGGCAGCAACGGCATTTCCAACATGCTCTGGCCGGAGTTTCGCTACCAGTGGCCGATGCTCGACACCCCGGACCCGAAACGCTACCCGGCACCCACGGGCATCATCGACCCGTGGACACTGCCGCTGATCAATACCGTGCTCCTGGTCAGCTCCAGCATCACCCTGGCCCTGGCACATCGTGCCCTCAAGCATGGCCAGCGCCTGGCGCTGAAACTATGGCTGGCGACCACTGTGCTGCTGGGCATGGGTTTTCTGACCTTGCAGGTGATGGAGTACCGGCACGCCTACCACGAGCTGGGCTTGACCCTCGGCTCCGGGATCTACGGCGCGACGTTCTTCATGCTCACCGGTTTTCATGGCTTGCACGTGAGCATCGGCGCGCTGATTCTGCTGGTGATGCTGGTGCGCATCCTGCGCGGGCATTTCGATGCCGGGCATCAGTTCGGCTTTGAGGCCGCGAGCTGGTACTGGCATTTCGTCGATGTCGTGTGGATCGGGCTGTTTGTCTTTGTGTATGTGCTGTGAGGCGCTTCACGGTGCATTGGCTGCCGACCCTTCTATTGGTCTTCATGCTGCCGACGCTGGTCCTGCTGGGCCTGTGGCAACTGCACCGGGCGCAGGAAAAGCGTGATTTGCTTGCCTTGCAGGCCCAACACCAAATCATGGTACCCGGCACGCTGGACGAGCTGTTGCAGGTCGCCGACCCGGCCTGGCGGCGCGTCCACGTGCAAGGCGTTGTCGATGCCGAACACAGCCTGCTGCTGGACAACAGCAGCCGCCAGGGCCAGGTCGGTGTCGAGTTGCTGCAGCCGTTGCAGGATCAGCTCAGCGGCATGTGGGTGTTGCTCAATCGCGGCTGGCTGCCGTGGCCGGATCGCCGGGTGGCGCCGCTGTTCAGCACCCCCGACACGCTGCTGGACATTCAGGCCTGGGTCTATGTGCCGCCCGGCCCGGGCTTTCGTTTGCAGGCCGATGCCGTGCCTGAACGCTGGCCACACCTGATCACGGTGGTGGAGCCGACCCGGCTCTGGCGTGAACTGGGCCGCGTCGGCTATGCCCATCAATTACGCCTGCTGCCGGGGCCGGCGGCGTATCGGGTCGACTGGCCGGTGGTCAATATGGCGCCCGACACTCACAGTGGCTATGCCGTGCAGTGGTTCAGCCTGGCGGCTGCGTTGCTGGGGCTTTATCTATATCTGGGGTTCAACGTCACCAAGGGCCGGTCGGCATGAATACCGCCCTGCCGCCACGCTCGCGCCGGCCGGGGCGCCTGCAACTGTTGCTGCTGGTGGCCGGGTGCATTGCGCCGATGATCCTCGCCACCTGCATGTACCGCTGGCAGTTCTGGGTGCCGGACAGCCGCACCTGGCACGGCGAACTGATCGGCAATGGCCAGGGCCGCCGCGAGCTGGGCGTGGCGGCGACAGAGACCCGCTGGCAACTGTTGGTCACCGACACCGGGGCGTGCGCGGCCGAGTGTCGGCAACTGGTGTATCTGGCCCGGCAGATCAATGTCGGCCTGGGCCGCGAGGCGGCGCGGGCCAGCCATGCGCTGGCCACTGCCGGCGAGCCGCAAGACGACAGCGCCTGGCTGGGCGAGTACCCGCATTTGCAGCGTTATCCGCTCGATCTGCAGCGTTACCGACAGATAGCGCCGTCTGCCGGGCCGACCTGGCTGTGGATCGTCGATCCGCACGGCAATCTGGTGCTGCGCTACGGCGCCGGCATACGCGGTCAGGATGTGCTGCGCGATCTCAAGCATCTGCTGAAGCTCTCGACTATCGGTTGAAAGGAGGCTGCCATGCCCCGCAGTGGCTATCGCCTGGCCCGGTTCGCTACTGTCTTGTCCCTGCTGGTGGTGCTGCTCGGCGCCTGGACCCGGCTGACCCATGCCGGGCTCGGTTGCCCGGACTGGCCGGGTTGCTATGGCTTGCTCACGGTGCCGTCGGGAGCGGCGCAAGAGGCCTTGGCCGCAGTGCAATTTCCACAGGCGCCGTTGCACGCCGGCAAGGGCTGGAACGAGATGATCCATCGCTATGGTGCTGCCCTGCTGGGCCTGAGCATCGGTGGGCTGGCGTTGCAGGCCTGGCGCGCCGGGCAAGCACTGACATTGCCGTTGCTGCTGGTGGCACTGGTGATCGCTCAAGCGCTGTTCGGCATGTGGACCGTCACCCTCCGGCTTTGGCCGCCCGTGGTTACCGTGCATTTGCTGGGCGGGCTGGCGACGCTCAGTCTGTTGTTGTTGCTGACTTTACGGTTGAGTAATGCGTCACCGCCCGCCATCCATTCGACAGGCCGATTGCGCGGCCTGGCTACGCTGGCGCTAATCGTGGTGGTCGGGCAGATCGCGCTCGGCGGTTGGGTCAGCGCGCATTACGCCGCCATGGCCTGTCCGGATGTGCCGACCTGTCAGGGCCAGTGGTGGCCGGCGACCGACTTTGCCAGCGGCTTTGACCTGAGTCCGTCGATTGGCCCCAATTATCAGGGCGGCCTGCACGACAGCGAGGCACGCACCGCGATTCACCTGGCCCATCGGTTGGGCGCCCTGTTGGTCGGCAGTGTGGTGCTGGCACTGAGTTGGCAATTGAGACGCGCAGGCCTGGGCGCGCTGGCCGTACTGACGGGCACCGCCTTGTTGCTGCAAGTGGGGCTGGGCATGGCCAATGTGCTGACGCAGGTACCGGCGTGGCTGGCCCTGGCGCACAGCGCAGGCGGGGCATTGCTGCTGCTGAGCCTGACGCTGGTGCATGACCGTTTGTGGCGCTAGCTGTTAGGCTTGCCCTTCACCGTATGGACCTTCGACGATGACCCGAACCCAGAAAACCGTCTTCATTCTTGTGGCCATCGTGGCCGTGATCCTTGGCCTTACCGTACAGCGCGTGCTGTCCGGCCGGGGCGGCGCCGATCAGGCGGCATTGGTCGATGCCGGCATCATCCTGTTGCCGCAAAGCCGCACCGTGCCAGACCTGAAAATGACCGACCAGAACGGCGAGCCGGTGTCGGTCGATCAGCTCAAGGACAAATGGACGCTGGTGTTTCTGGGCTATACCTATTGCCCGGACATCTGCCCCGCGACGCTGGCGCAGTTACGCCAGATCAAGGGCGAGCTGCCCAAGGACCTCGCCGGCCGGCTGCGCGTGGTGCTGGTCAGCGTCGACCCCGACCGCGACACACCCGAGCAGTTGAAAAAATACCTGGAGTATTTCGACAAGGACTTCATCGGCCTGACCGCGCCGGTGAATGAACTGAAGACGCTCTCCAATGCGCTGAGCATCCCGTTCATCCCCGCCGACACCCGCAAACCGGGCTACACCGTGGACCACAGCGGCAACCTGGCGCTGCTGGGGCCGGACGGCAAACAGCACGGCTTTGTGCGCGCGCCGCTGAACGTCAAGAAGCTCAGCGAGCGGTTGCCGGGGTTGTTGAAACTGTAAACAATTTATCGTCCGACACCACCTGTAGGAGCGACCTTGGTCTGGGCCGATCAGCTGCGTTAGCCGCCGTAGATTTTCAGCGGTTCGCAACTTTTTGTGAGTGCTTCGCACTCAATCGCGAGCAAGCTCGCTCCTACGGGATTTGTGTTCGGCAATCAGAACGCCGGAACCACGGCGCCTTTGTATTTCTCGGTGATGAATGCTTTGACTTCAGGGCTGTTCAGCGCGCCGACCAGTTTCTTGATCGCGTCCGAGTCCTTGTTGTCCGGGCGGGCTACCAGGATGTTGGCGTACGGCGATTCAGCGCCTTCGATGGCCAGTGCGTCCTTGGTCGGGTCCAGTTTGGCGCCCAGCGCGTAGTTGGTGTTGATCAGCGCCAGGTCGACCTGGGTCAGCACGCGCGGCAGGGTGGCGGCTTCCAGTTCGCGGAATTTCAGGTCTTTAGGGTTGCTGGCGACGTCCTTCGGGGTGGCCAGGATGCTGGTCGGGTCCTTCAGGGTGATCAGGCCGGCCTTGGCCAGCAGCAGGAAGGCGCGGCCTTCGTTGGTGGCGTCGTTGGGCAGGGCCACGGTGGCGCCGTTTGGCAGGTCTTCGAGCTTCTTGAATTTCTCGGAGTAGGCACCGAACGGTTCAACGTGCACCTTGGCCACGGTCACCAGGTTGGTGCCCTTGCCCTTGTTGAACTCATCCAGGTACGGCTGATGCTGGAAGAAGTTGGCGTCCAGGCGTTTCTCGGCCACTTGCACGTTAGGCTGCACGTAGTCGGTGAAGACCTTGATCTTCAGGTCCACGCCTTGCTTGGCCAGAGTCGGTTTGACGAACTCCAGGATTTCGGCGTGCGGCACGGCGCTGGCGGCGACACTCAGGGTTTCGTTGGCTTGGGCGGACAGCGCGGTAAACGCAGCCAATACAGCGACTAGCTTTTTCATGCAACAGCTCCTTAAAGGCCCGCATCCGGCGGGCTACTGCTCAATGGAATGCAATTAACGGTGTGAAAAGTACGCCACCAGCCGGTCGCCGACGGTTTGCAGGATCTGCACCAGCACCAGCAGCAATACGACCGTGACGAACATGACATCGTTCTGGAAGCGCTGGTAACCGTAGCGAATCGCCAGATCGCCCAGCCCGCCGGCACCCACGGCACCGGCCATGGCGGTGAACGACACCAGCGCAATGGCGGTGACGGTGATGGCCGCCAGAATGCCGGGCCGCGCTTCGGGCAGCAGTGCCTTGACGACGATCTGCGAGGTGGTGGCGCCCATGGCCTGGGTTGCCTCGATGATGCCCTTGTCGACTTCACGCAATGCGGTTTCTACAAGGCGGGCGAAGAACGGCGTGGCGCCGGCGATCAGCGGCGGCAAGGTACCGAGAATGCCCAGCGAGGTGCCGGTGATGATTTGCGTCAGCGGCATCATCACGATCAGCAGGATGATGAACGGCAGCGCCCGCAGCATGTTCACGATCAGCCCGACCGTGTTGTACAGCGCCTTGTTTTCCAGCAACTGGCGCGGCGAGGTGAGGAACATCAGCACGCCCAGCGGCAGGCCCAGCAGCACGGTAAAGCCCAGCGACACACCGAGCATGATCAGGGTGTCGCCGGTGGCGAGCCAGATTTCATACCAGTCGACGTTGGAAAACAGATTCACGAAAGCGTCCATCAGCGCAGGACCTCCATATGGACATCAGCGGCGCTGAAGCGTGCGAAGGCGGCGTCTGTGTCGCCACCGGTAATGGCCAGGGTCAACTGGCCGTAAGGTACATCCTTGATGCGGTCGATACGCCCGGCCAGGATGCTGTAGTCGACGCCGGTTTCGCGGGCGACGGTGCCCAGCAACGGCGCATAGGTGGCCTCGCCCTGGAAGGTCAGGCGCACGATGCGGCCCTGCACATGGGCGAAGTCTTCGCGCTGGTCGTTTTCGTCGAGCTGTTCGTCTTCCTGGACGAAACGCTTGGTGGTCGGGTGCTGCGGGTGCAGGAACACATCGGCCACCTTGCCCTGCTCGACGATGACGCCGGCGTCCATCACGGCGACCTGATCGCAAACCCGGCGGATCACGTCCATTTCATGGGTGATCAACACGATGGTCAGTTTCAGTTCGCGATTGATCTCGGCCAGCAGTTGCAGCACCTGGGCGGTGGTTTGCGGGTCCAGCGCGCTGGTGGCTTCGTCGCACAGCAGAATCTTTGGCCGGGTGGCCAGGGCGCGGGCGATGCCGACGCGCTGCTTCTGGCCGCCGGACAATTGCGCCGGGTACTTTTTCGCGTGGTCGCTCAGGCCGACCCGCTCAAGCAACTCGGCGACGCGGCGGTCGATCTGCTCGCGCGGCAGGTCGCCGGCCAGGGTCAGCGGCATGGCGACATTGTCGGCCACGGTTTTGGACGACAGCAGGTTGAAGTGCTGGAAGATCATCCCGACCTGTTGGCGAAAGCGCCGCAGGCCGTTGGCGTCCAGTGCCGTGACGTCTTCGCCGTCGACGATGATGCGTCCGCCGGTGGGGTTTTCCAGGCGGTTGATCAGGCGCAGCAGTGTGCTTTTACCGGCACCGGAATGACCGATCAGGCCATAGACCTGTCCGGCCTCGATACGCAGGCGGGTGGGATGAAGGGCCGGGATGTCCTTACCGGCGACCCGATAGGTTTTCTGGACGTCAAGAAACTCGATCACTAACCAAACCTTTTAGGGCGAACCTTGTGGGAGCGCGTGGAGCGAGCGATAGCTCGCCAGTACATGCCGGCTGGATAAGCCGGGCGCGCATTTTAGCCTTTCCGTGCCGCTCGTCTTAGCATTTATTTCGAGCAAAAGCTGCTCAATGGCTATAACGCGACCGGTGGGAATACCCGATTTCAAATTCACTGAACGGCATCCGCTTGCCCCGGTCACTCCTTGAACACCGTGATTCACAGTCAACAGGTTCGCTATATGACGGGCCTGCCACTTTGAGGAGTTGCATCTGATGGGCAAGAAAACCGAAACCCCGGTCACCCAGGCGTCGGCCAGCGAACTGGCCGGCACCGACACCCTCGACCGGGGCAATACCAACGCCAAACTCGACAGCCTGGACGTCGTACGCTCCGATGCCACCGGCCAGGCGCTGCGCACCAACCAGGGTGTGAAGATTGCCGACAACCAGAACACCCTCAAGGCCGGCAGCCGTGGGCCGTCGCTGCTGGAAGACTTCATCATGCGCGAGAAAATCACGCATTTTGACCATGAGCGTATTCCGGAGCGCATCGTCCATGCTCGCGGCACCGGCGCGCACGGCTACTTTCAGACCTATGAAAACCACAGCGCACTGAGCAAGGCCGGCTTCCTGCGTGATCCAGGCAAAAAGACCCCGGTGTTCGTGCGTTTCTCTACCGTACAAGGCCCGCGCGGCTCGGGCGATACCGTGCGCGATGTGCGCGGTTTTGCAGTGAAGTTCTACACCGACGAAGGCAACTTCGACCTGGTGGGCAACAACATGCCAGTATTCTTCATTCAGGATGCGATCAAGTTTCCGGACTTCGTGCATGCGGTCAAGCCTGAGCCGCATAACGAGATCCCGACCGGCGGCTCGGCCCACGACACCTTCTGGGACTTCGTGTCGCTGGTGCCGGAGTCGGCGCACATGGTGCTGTGGACCATGTCCGACCGGGCGATCCCGAAAAACCTGCGCAGCATGGAAGGCTTTGGCGTACACACCTTTCGCCTGATCAACACCGAGGGCAAGGCCAGTTTCGTCAAATTCCACTGGAGGCCCAAATTCGGCGTGTGTTCGCTGGTCTGGGACGAAGCGCAAAAGCTGGCGGGCAAGGACACCGATTACCACCGCCGCGACCTGTGGGAGTCGATTGAAACCGGCGACTATCCGGAATGGGAACTGGGTGTGCAAATCGTCGCCGAGGAAGACGAACACAAATTCGACTTCGACCTGCTCGACCCGACCAAGATCATCCCTGAAGAGCTGGTGCCGGTGACGCCGCTGGGCAAAATGGTGCTGGATCGCAACCCGGACAACTACTTTGCCGAAACCGAGCAGGTCGCGTTCTGCCCGGGCCACATCGTGCCGGGCATCGACTTCTCCAACGACCCGCTGCTGCAAGGCCGGCTGTTTTCGTACACCGACACGCAGATCAGCCGCCTGGGAGGTCCGAACTTTCACGAGATTCCGATCAATCGCCCGGTATCGCCGAACCACAACAACCAGCGTGATGCGCAGCACCGCAGCACCATTCACAAGGGACGTGCGTCTTACGAGCCGAATTCCATCGATGGCGGCTGGCCGAAAGAAACCCCGGCAGGCCCGCAGGATGGCGGCTTCGAGAGCTATCAGGAACGCATCGAGGCGCACAAGGTGCGTGAGCGCAGCGAGTCGTTCGGTGATCACTTCTCCCAGGCCACGCTGTTCTTCAACAGCATGAGCGAGCACGAGAAAGAGCACATCATCGCGGCCTACAGCTTCGAGCTGGGCAAGGTCGAGCGCGAGCACATTCGTGCACGTCAGGTGAACGAGATTCTGGCCAATATCGACCTGACCCTTGCGGCGCGCGTGGCCGCCAACCTGGGCCTGCCAGCGCCGAAAGCCGGCACGGTGAAGCCGGTTAAAACCAGCCTCAAGGAGTCGCCTGCCCTGAGCCAGGCCAACCTGCTGCCGGGCGATATCGTTTCGCGCAAGGTCGCGGTATTGGTGGCCAACGGTGTCGACGGCAAGGCCGTAGACGCCATCAAGGCGGCGCTGGCGGCCAAGGGCGCGCAGGCCAAGGTGCTTGGCCCGACGTCGGCACCGGTGACCACGGCTGACGGTAAAACCTTGCCGGTCGATGCATCAGCCGAAGGCTTGCCGTCGGTGGCGTTCGATGCGGTATTCGTGCCGGGTGGCGCGGAGTCGGTGAAGGCATTGAGCGGCGATGGCGTGGCCCTGCATTACCTGCTTGAGGCCTATAAGCACCTCAAGGCCATTGCCGTCGCCGGTGAAGCCGAAGAGTTGCTGAAACTGCTGCGCCTGGACAAGGACGCCGGCTTGCTGGTGGTGTCCGATGACGCCTCGACCCAGGCGTTCCTCGATGCCATCGGCCAGCACCGTGTCTGGGCGCGTGAGCCGAAAGCCAAGGCGGTGCCTGCGTAAGTCAGGATTTCGCGGGGGTAAGCACGATCTGCGCCGGTTGATGGCGGTCAATCTGCCGGCGCAGGTCCAGCTCGAAATTCGGGTTGATCCTGTTGACCCGTTTACCCAGCAGATTGGCCAGCCATGGATAATCTGCCGTGCGCGGCACTTCGATCAGCACATCGCAGTTGAAATTGACGATATCGCTGGCAATCGCGTCCAGTTGTCTGCGCATTTGTGCGATATCGCCGGTGTTCAGCTCAATGATCGTGCTCGGCACATCCGGGTTGACCAGCCTGGCAATGCGCCGTGCTTCAGCGGCACGCAGCTCGGCTTCAGCCTGCTCCAGCTCGGCTTTGCGCGCCTGGGCAATCGCACCGTTGACACCGCTGGTCAGCGCTGGCGCCTTGGGCATCAAGGCACGGGCGCGGCTTAGCGCGGTGGTCGCGGCATTCACATCACCTTTCTGCAAACCGATCTGGCTGCGGCTCAAATACGCCTCGGCCAGTTGCCGTTGCGACTGCTCAAGGCGCGGATCGTCCGGCGTAGCGGCTTGCAACGCGGCCAACTGGTCTTCGGCGGTCGCCAGTTCGTTGCCGGCAATGCTCTGCTCCAGTTGCGCGAACCCGTCCAGCTGCGGCGCCTGCTCGGGCGCGGCAACGTCTGCCGGCGGCGTGCTTTGGCAAGCACCCAACAGCAGGGACAAGGCGACTGGCAGCAGATAACGGGAGATGGGCAGCTTCATTCCTGCATTCTCTAAGTTGCGCAAAAAACGAGCAAGTCTACACCGCCCGCCGGGGGAGGACAAAACTGAGCAAGAACAGCGTCGCTGCGCACACCACAATCGACGGTCCCGCCGGAGTGTCCTTCAGCCATGATAGCGCCAGCCCGCCGCACACCGCCACCACGCCCAGCACACTGGCGCCCAGTGCCATTTGTTCCGGCGAGCGGGCATGCCGTTGCGCCGCTGCCGCCGGAATGATCAGCAGCGAGGTGATCAGCAGCACGCCGACGATCTTCATCGCCACCGCGATGACTACCGCGATCAGCAGCATCATGGTCATGCGCAGGGTCATCACCGGCAAGCCTTCGACCCGCGCCAGTTCTTCGTGCACGGTCACCGCCAGCAGCGGCCGCCACAGCGCCACGATCAGCACCAGCACCAGCGCACTGCCGCCCAGAATCCAGGCAAGATCGGTCGGGCTGATCGCCAGCAGGTCGCCGAACAGATAGGCCATCAGGTCGATGCGCACCTCGTGCATGAAGCTCAGCACCACCAGGCCCAGCGACAGGGTGCTGGGCGCCAGGATGCCCAGCAGGGTATCGCTGGCCAGCGGCTGGCGCTGTTGCAGGGTCACCAGCAAGATCGCCAGCAGCAGGCAGCCGACGGTCACCGCCAGGGTCGGGCTGATGTCGAGCAAAAAGCCCAGCGCCACGCCGAGTAAAGCGGCGTGCGACAAGGTGTCGCCGAAATAAGCCATGCGCCGCCAGACCACGAAAGAACCCAAAGGGCCTGCGACCAGGGCCAGAGCGATGCCGGCGAGCAAGGCGTAAAGAAGAAAATCAGCCATGCTTGCAGCCGTCTCCGTGAACGTGGGGAACGTGGGGTTTGAAGCGCGGGGCTTCCTGGGCGCCTGGGGGCGTATCGGTTTCGTTGACCACTTCACCATGCAGGTCATGGGCGTGGTCGTGATGGTGGTGATAGATCGCAAGACTCGGCGCGTTCTGGCCGAACAGCTCGACGAAGGCCGGGTCGTGACTGACCTGTTCCGGGTGGCCGGAGCAGCACACATGACGGTTCAGGCAGACCACCTGGTCGGTGGTGCTCATCACCAGGTGCAGGTCATGCGAGACCATCAATACACCGCAACCGTGGCGGTCGCGCAGGCGGGTGATCAGGCTGTACAGCTCGGCCTGGCCGGCGACATCGACGCCTTGTACCGGCTCGTCGAGCACCAGCAGCTCGGGCTCGCGCAGCAGCGCACGGGCGAGCAGCACGCGCTGCATCTCGCCACCGGAAATACCCTGCAACGGGCTGTCGATGACCTTGCCGGCACCGACCTCTTCCAGCGCGGCCATGGCCTTGGCGCGGTCCACGCCCGGCACCAGGCGCAAGAAGCGCAGCACCGACAGCGGCAGGGTCTGGTCGACATGCAGCTTTTGCGGCATGTAGCCCACGCGCAGTTTCGGCTTGCGCCAGACGCTGCCGGAGGTGGGCGTCAGCAAACCGAGCACGGCGCGCACCAGGGTGGTCTTGCCGGCGCCGTTGGGGCCGATCAGGGTGACGATCTCGCCGGGGCTGACGCTCAGCGCAATGTTGTCCAGCACGCTTTGCCCGGACAGGGTAACCGCCACCTGTTCCAGGCGGATCAGGGGGTTGCTCATCAGGCCGCCTTGCAACCGGCGCACACGCCGACGATCTCGATGGTCTGGCCCTCGACCGCAAAACCGACTTCGGTCGCAGCGTTGACCACGGCGTCACTGATGGCCGGGTGTTGCAGCTCGATGGCGGCATGGCATTCGCGGCAGATCAGGAACTGACCCTGGTGGGCGTGGGCCGGGTGGTTGCAACCGGTGAAGGCGTTGAGCGAGGCGATGCGGTGCACCAGACCATGCTCAAGCAGAAAATCCAGGGCGCGGTAGACGGTTGGCGGCGCAGCGCGGCGGCCGTCTTCTTCGCTGAGTACGCCAAGAATGTCATAGGCGCCCAACGGCTTGTGGCTTTGCCAGACCAGCTCCAGCACCCGGCGACGCAGGGCGGTCAGGCGCAGGCCTTTGCCGGCACACAGCGTGTCGGCCTCGCTGAGGGCGCTGTGCACGCAATGGGAGTGATCGTGAGGGCGACTGGCCAGGGGAGTAATAGGCATGGGCGGCGACGATATTGGCTGGAGACGTTATTATGTTACCCGTTCCTGCCTGATATGAGTGTTCCTCGTGCGCCGACTTTTTACGCTTTTAGTACTGGCGGCCGGCTTGTCGGCCGCCGCCACCGCCCAGGCCGACGTCAAGGTCCTGACCAGTATCAAGCCGTTGCAGTTGATTGCAGCGGCGGTTCAGGACGGTGTCGGCAGCCCCGATGTGCTGTTGCCGCCCGGTGCCTCGCCGCACCACTACGCCCTGCGTCCATCCGACGTACGGCGGGTGGGCGATGTCGATCTGTTGTACTGGATCGGCCCGGACATGGAAGGTTTTCTGCCTCGCGTGCTGGGCAATCGCAGCCTGCCCACCGTGGCCGTGCAGGATCTGCCGGGCATGAAGCTCAGGCATTTTGCGGCGGATCAGACCTCGCATGACGATCATGACCATGACCATGACGAGCATGGCCACGACGATCCGGGCTACGAAGAGCATGACCACGATCACCGCCCCGGCAGCCTGGATTCGCACCTGTGGCTGTCGACCGTCAACGCGCGGGTGATCGCGGCGAAGATGGCCAGCGACCTGAGCGCCGCCGACCCTGCCAATGCCGCGCGTTATGCCAGCAATGTCAAAGCCTTCGACCAGCGCCTCGATGCACTGGATGCCCGCATCAAGGCGCGGGTCAGCGGCGTGGGCGACAAGCCGTGGTTCGTGTTTCATGAAGCCTACGACTACTTCGAACAGGCCTACGGCCTCAAGCACACCGGCGTGTTCAGCGTGGCCAGCGAAGTACAGCCCGGCGCCAAACATGTGGCGGCGATGCGTGACCGGTTGAAAGAATCGGGAAAGACCTGTGTATTCAGCGAACCGCCACTGCGCCCGAAACTGGCCGACACTCTGACCGCCGGCCTGCCGGTGAAGCTGGCCGAGCTGGATGCGCTGGGCGGCTTCACCGAGGCGACGGCCAATGGCTACGAGCAGTTGCTGGAAAAAATCGGCAACGACCTGGCCGGATGCCTGGAAAGCCTGTAGCCGCAGCAACTTGATTCTCGTAGGAGCTGCTTTAGCAGCGAAGGACGCACTGTAATCTATGTCGCCTGCTTCCCGACTAAAGTCGGTCCTACGGTTCGCCGCCCGGTCGGTCCACGGGGTTGTGCGCGGCTCTTACAACGCAAACGGCAGCGGCAGGTTCACGTCCTGGCGCTGTTGCAGGCGTTGTTCGAACTCGGCCGGGTCGTGGATCAGCACGTCTTGCCCGGCAAAGGTCTCGGCGGCGATCAGGCGTGACAGCCAGAAACGCACGCAGGCAATGCGCAGCATCACCGGCCACAGCTGCGCCTCGGCGGCAGTGAACGGGCGGCGTGCCGCATAGGCACCGAGAAATGCCTTGGCGCGTACCGGGTCGAGCTGGCCGTCGTCGTGCGAGCACCAGTCGTTCAGGGCAATCGCCAGGTCATAGAGCATTGGCCCCGAGCAGGCGTTGTAGAAGTCGATCAACCCGGTCAGGTGCGTGCCTTCGAACAGCGCGTTGTCGCGGAACAGGTCGGCATGCAGGTTGGCGCGCGGCAGGGCCATGATCGCTGCGAAGTGCTGTTCGATTTCTTGCAGGGTCTTGTCCAGCAAGTCCGCCTGAGCCTCGCTCAGGTGCGAAAGAAAATTGCGCCCCTCGCTGAGCATCCAGTCCAGGCCACGGTCGGTCTTGCGCTCCAGCACGTGTTCGCGGGTCGCCAGGTGCAGCCCGGCCTGCAATTGCCCGATGGCGATGCAGTGCTGGGTGTTGGGCTGCTTGATGTGCTTGCCCGGCAAGCGCGGTTGCAGCAGCGCAGGTTTGCCTTTGAGCTCACGCAGCGCCTCGCCTTCGGTGGTGCGCAAGGCGTAAGGCACCGGCAGGTCGGCGTCGTGCAGCACATCGAGCAGTTCGATGAAGAATGGCATCTCTTGCACCGGGCCGCGCTCGACCAGGGTCAGGACGAACTCGCCCTGCTCCAGGCTGATGAAGTAATTGGTGTTTTCACTGCCGGCGGCGATGCCCTGAAAGTCGAGCAAGCGACCCAGCCCGTAAGCCGAAAGAAAGGTTTCCAGCTCGGGCCGGGTCAGGGGGGTAAAGACAGACATATCAGCCAGCTCAAATGATGGATGTAAGGGTTACCAGCTGAATATTTCCCACTGCGGGATCAGCATGTCCGGTTGGTCCGAACGAATGAAATTGGGGCTCGTACCATCGGCGCGAACCAGAAAATACGGCTTGCCGTGCTTGGGCGTGATCTTCACGGCATACAAAAAGCCATTCTGGCGATACTCCTGAATGGTCTTGTCGCCATCGGTGCGGATCGTGACCTCCGGGTCCGCCGACGGTGAATCCTCAGCCGCTACGGCCATCAATGGCCCGGTCAACAGCACGCAGGTCACTAACAAGCGATTTATCGTGCGCATGATAACCTTGTCCTTTTGTTGTCTACGGTCCACGCATTCTAGCGCCGACCCCGCCGAAAAGGTTGATTCTGCTCATGAGCCAAGCACCCCTCGTCCTGGTGGACGGTTCTTCTTACCTGTACCGCGCCTTTCACGCCCTGCCGCCGCTGACCACCTCCAAAGGCCTGCCCACCGGCGCGGTCAAGGGTGTGTTGAACATGCTCAAGAGCCTGCGCAAGCAGTACCCGGGCAGCCCGTTCGCGGTGGTGTTCGATGCCAAGGGCGGGACATTTCGCGACGATCTGTTTGCCGACTACAAGGCCAACCGGCCGAGCATGCCCGATGACCTGCGCGTGCAGGTCGATTTGCTGCATGCCTGCGTAAAGGCCTTGAGCTACCCGTTGTTATGCGTCGAGGGCGTCGAGGCCGATGACGTGATCGGCACCCTGGCGCGCAGCAGCGCGGCGGCGCAGCGCCCGGTGATCATCTCGACCGGCGACAAGGACATGGCGCAACTGGTCGACGGCCACATTACGCTGGTCAATACCATGACCGGTAGCGTGCTGGATGTGGCTGGCGTGAAAGAGAAATTCGGTGTCGGTCCCGAACACATCATCGATTTCCTCGCGCTGATGGGCGACAAGGTCGACAACATTCCCGGCGTACCGGGCGTGGGCGAGAAGACCGCCACCGGCCTGCTGGTCGGCATCGGCGGCGGGCTGGCCGAGCTGTACGCCGACCTCGACGCCGTGGCGGCCCTGCCGATTCGTGGCGCCAAGACCCTGGGCGCCAAACTGGCCGAGCACCGCGACATGGCGTTCTTGTCGTATGAGCTGGCGACCATCAAGTGCGATGTGCCGCTGGACGTGACCCTCGATGAACTGGTGATCGGCGAGCCGGATCGCGAAAAACTCATCGAGCTGTACACCGAGCTGGAGTTCAAGAGCTGGATCAGCGACGTCGAGCGCGATGCAAAGCGTTCCGGCCAGGAAATCGTCCAGGTAGAAGTCGCGCCCAGCGACCACACCGGCTACGAAACCATTCTCGATCAGGCGCGCTTCGATGCCTGGCTGGTCAAGCTGAACAAAGCCGAACTGATCGCCTTCGACACCGAAACCACCGGTCTTGACGCACAAAAAGCGCAACTGGTCGGCCTGTCGTTCGCGGTCAAGCCAGGAGAAGCGGCCTATATCCCGCTGACCCACTCGTACATGGGCGTGCCTGACCAGCTGGACCGCGACACCGTGCTGCTGGCCCTCAAGCCATTGCTCGAGGATGAAAACAAGGCCAAGGTCGGCCAGAACGCCAAGTACGACATCAATATCCTCGCCAACTGCGCCATTGGCGGTGACCACGCCAACGGCATCACCGTGCGCGGCGTGGCGTTCGACACCATGCTTGAGTCTTATGTGCTCAACTCGGTGGCCACCGCCCATGACATGGACAGCCTGGCGCTCAAGTACCTGGGCCAGAAGACCATCAGCTTTACCGAGATTGCCGGCAAGGGCAAAAAACAGCTGACCTTCGACCAGATCGCGCTGGAGCAGGCAGGTCCCTATGCTGCCGAAGACGCCGACATCACCCTGCGTTTGCACCAGACGCTGAGCGAAAAGCTCAAGGCAGAAGCAGGCCCCGATCAGGCGCTGATCAAGGTGTTGAGCGAGATCGAAATGCCGCTGGTGCCGGTGCTGGCGCAGATCGAGCGTCAGGGCGCGCGGGTCGATGCCAACCTGCTGGGCGTGCAGAGCGTCGAGCTGGGCAACAAGATGGTCGAGCTGGAACGTCAGGCGTTCGAGCTGGCCGGTGAAGAGTTCAACCTCGGTTCGCCGACCCAGCTGGGCAGGATTCTCTACGAGAAACTGGAGCTGCCGGTACTCGGCAAGACGCCGACCGGCAAGCCGTCGACCGCCGAAGACGTGCTGACCAAGCTGGCCGAACAAGGTCATGAGCTGCCCACGCTGCTGCTGCAATACCGCTCGATCAGCAAGCTGAAAAGTACCTACACCGACACCTTGCCGGGGCAGATCAACCCGCGCACCGGGCGCGTGCACACCTCGTACAACCAGGCCGGTGCGGCCACCGGACGTTTCTCGTCCAGCGAGCCGAACCTGCAGAACATTCCGGTGCGCACCCCCGAAGGCCGGCGGATTCGCCAGGCGTTTGTGGCGTCCCCTGGCTACAAACTGCTGGCTGCCGACTATTCGCAGATCGAACTGCGCATCATGGCCCACCTGGCCAAGGACGAAGGCCTGCTGCACGCCTTCCAGAACGGCCTGGACGTGCACCGGGCCACGGCTGCCGAGGTATTCGGCGTCGAGCTGGACCAGGTGAGTAGCGATCAACGGCGCAGCGCCAAGGCGATCAACTTCGGCCTGATCTACGGCATGGGCGCGCAAGGCCTGGCGCGGCAGATCGGCGTCGACGGCAAGCAGGCCAAGGCCTACATCGACCGCTATTTTGCCCGTTACCCCGGTGTGCGCGAGTACATGGAACGCACCCGCGAACAGGCCGCCGAAAAAGGCTATGTCGAAACCCTGTTCGGCCGTCGCCTGTACCTGCCGGACATCAACTCCAACAAGCCGCAGATGCGCGCCGGCGCCGAACGCACGGCGATCAACGCGCCGATGCAAGGCACAGCGGCCGACATCATCAAGAAAGCCATGGTGGCGGTGAACAACTGGCTCAACGAGTCAGGCCTGGACGCCCGCGTCATCCTGCAGGTTCACGACGAACTGGTACTGGAAGTGCGCGAAGACCTGGTCGAACGCATCAGCGAAGAAATCCGCCCGCACATGAGCGGTGCTGCGCAGCTGGATGTCCCGCTGGTGGTGGATGTGGGCGTGGGCGATAACTGGGACGAGGCGCATTGATAGCGCGCCATGGCCTTTGCGGTCCGACATGAACATTTGTTCATGTCAGGAACTTAACGGCGAAGGCCCCGGTCAGAGTTCACGAATGGCTCGCAAGGCCTTTCATGCTCCTATGTTGTGTTAAGTGTTGGCAGATATCCGGACCCCTCCCTGAGGGTCTGGACCTT
Source organism: Pseudomonas sp. 3A(2025) (assembly GCF_054589175.1). Taxonomy (NCBI): domain Bacteria; kingdom Pseudomonadati; phylum Pseudomonadota; class Gammaproteobacteria; order Pseudomonadales; family Pseudomonadaceae; genus Pseudomonas; species Pseudomonas sp. 3A(2025). The sequence continues at coordinate 234,949 of NZ_BAAILM010000034.1, forward strand.
GAACCCCGAACTTCCCCCTCCCCATACGAAGTCCGGGGTTTTTTTTGCCTGCGAAACTACTGCGCTCGGTCATGCTGCGTTGAAAATCGGCTCAAAATGCTCATTTACAACCCGTAAACTCCGCTTTTTCGCCGCTTTTCGCCTTGCCTGACCTTCGCTCGCTACGTTTCGATTTACTCGCCCGGCACAACCTGCACCTTGTCCGGCAGTTCCATCCAGCCGGCCAGCCTGGTGTAGGCTTCTTCCAGGCCTGCGCGTTTTGGCGCCGAGAACAGCTGGATTGTCACGGTGTCGCCCCAGCCCTTGCGGATCTGGGCCTGAACCTTGAGCAGGGTGTTTTTCGCCGCGCCGTGGGTCAGCTTGTCGGATTTGGTCAGCAGGATGTGCATCGGCATGCCACTGGCCACCGACCAGTCGAGCATCATGTTGTCGAAGTCGGTCATCGGGTGACGGACATCCATCAACAGAATCACGCCTTTGAGGCTTTCGCGGCTGCCCAGATACGCCTCAAGGTGGCGCTGCCAGTGTTGCTTGAGCGGGATCGGCACCTTGGCGTAGCCGTATCCGGGCAAGTCGACCAGGCGCCGCTCGTCGTCCAGGCGGAAGAAGTTCAGCAACTGGGTACGCCCCGGAGTTTTCGAGGTGCGTGCCAGGCTGGCGTGGGTCAGGGTGTTCAGTGCGCTGGACTTGCCGGCGTTGGAGCGGCCGGCGAAAGCCACTTCGAAGCCCGCATCATCGGGGCACTGGTCGACCTTGGCGGCGCTGAGCATGAACTTGGCTTGCTGGCAGAGGCCGAGGATGGGGTTCTTGAGCTGCATGTGATTTCCGGTAATGGCCCTGCTGCAAGGGATGCGGCAAGCGATGTCGATTCAAAGCGGTAAAAGGACCTGCACAAGACAACGCTGGTACAGGTTTTTCATGAAATCCGATGCGCATTAGAACGCAGTCCGCTTTCAACCTGAAAGGTTTTTGCTGAGTGAGCCGCTCAAGGGCTGTTTCAGCAGGCATTCAAACGTTGCTCATGGCCGATTGGAGTGACCTGATGAACACACAGCTTTTGAGTCTGCTGCTGACCCTGATTGTCTATGCCCCGGCACACGCCGCAGGCGCGGACGCCGCTGCAGGAAAAAACAAAGTGCTGGTCTGCAGTGCCTGCCATGGCCCGGACGGTAATAGTCCATTGGCGAATTTCCCCAAACTGGCAGGCCAGGGCGAGCGCTATCTGCTCAAGCAACTGCATGACATCAAGGCCGGCAAGCGCGTGGTGCCGGAAATGACCGGCCAGCTCGATCCATTGAGCGATCAGGACCTGGCCGACATCGCCGCCTGGTACGCCAGCCAGACCGCCAGTACCGGCGCCGCCGATCCTGCGCTGGTCGCCCGTGGCCAAGCGCTGTTTCGCGGTGGTGACCTTGAAACAGGTCTGCCGGCCTGCACCGGCTGCCACGCACCCGACGGCAGCGGCAATGTGCCGGCCGGCTTTCCGCGCCTGGGGGGGCAGCACGCCGATTACATCACGAAACAATTGACCGCCTTTCGCGAAGGCCAGCGCGTCAACGACGGCGATACACAGGTAATGCGCACAATTGCCGGCAAATTGAGCAGCAAGGACATAGAAGCGCTGGCACAGTACATTCAGGGGCTGCACTGATCTATGCATGGATGCCCGGCGCGACGCCAAAAAAGCCTGGTCTGCGCTACCCTTTTTTCTGATCGCCAGCGTTACACTACCGAACTCGCCCCCTGCCGGCCGGTCGAAAAGCCGTCGCCGCAAGCGATCCTTATCCAGCTCAGGAGTAAAGCATGCGTAACCTGATTCTCAGCGCCGCTCTGGTTGCCGCCAGCGTATTTGGTATGACCGCCCAGGCTGCCCAGCCGATCGAGGCAGGCAAACAGTACATCGAGCTGAGCAGCCCGGTGCAGGTCGCCCAGCCAGGCAAGATCGAAGTCGTTGAACTGTTCTGGTATGGCTGCCCACACTGCTACGCCTTCGAGCCGACCATCAATCCATGGGTCGAAAAACTCCCGGCTGACGTCAATTTCGTGCGTATCCCCGCCCTTTTCGGCGGCCCGTGGGACGCTCATGGCCAACTGTTCATCACCCTGGATACCATGGGCGTCGAGCACAAGGTTCATGCCGCTGTCTTCGAGGCCATCCAGAAAGAGCGCAAGCCTTTGACCAAGCCTGAAGACATGGCCGAGTTCCTTGCCACTCAGGGTATCGACAAGGACCAGTTCCTCAGCACGTTCAACTCTTTCGCCGTCAAGGGCAAAATGGTCCAGTACAAAGAGCTGGCCAAGAAGTACGAAGTCACTGGCGTACCGACCATGATCGTCAACGGCAAATACCGCTTTGACCTCGGCACCTCCGGTGGCCCGGAAGCCACATTGCAGGTCGCCGACCAGTTGATCGCCAAAGAGCGCGCAACTGCCAAGCCTGCCCAGTAAGCCGGCTGCCATGCGCCGCTGGGGCAGAGGTACCGAACGTGTCGCCGGCCCGCGTGATGCGCGGGTCAACGAGGATCATCTGACCGACAGCGGCCTGCCCGACGATGGCCGCCTGCGCCTGCTCAGCTTCAACATTCAGGTGGGTATCAATACCCAGCGCTATCACCACTACCTGACCCGCAGCTGGCAGCATGTGCTGCCGCATGGCGGGCGCTCCGGCAACCTGCAGAAGATTGGCCAGCTGATCGGCGACTTCGACCTTGTGGCCTTGCAGGAGGCCGATGGCGGCAGTATGCGTTCCGGTTATATCAATCAGGTCGAGCACCTGGCGCAACTGGGCGCGTTTCCCTACTGGTATCAGCAGCTCAATCGCAACCTCGGGCGTCTGGCCCAGCACAGCAATGGCGTGCTCAGCCGTTTGAAACCCTGGGCGATCGAAGACCATCCGTTGCCAGGCCCTCCCGGACGCGGCGCCATCCTGATGCGTTTCGGCGAAGGCGAAGATGCGCTGGTGGTGGTGATGATGCACCTGGCCCTGGGGGCGCGCACCCGCACGTTGCAACTGGCCTATATTCGCGAGCTGATCGGCGGTTACCGCCATCAGGTCTTGATGGGCGACATGAACACCCATGCTACCGATCTGCTGGAGCATTCGCCCTTGCGCGACCTGGGCCTGCTGGCCCCGCAGATCGAAGCGACCTTCCCCAGCTGGCGGCCACAGCGCTGCCTCGATCACATTTTGCTCAGCCCGACCCTGACCCTTGAACGGGTGCAGGTGCTGCCTCAACCTATTTCCGATCATCTGCCCGTGGCGGTAGAGATCCGTCTGCCAGCGTCGCTGCGCGGGGATTGCTTGCCTGTTCCTTACGGACCTGACGGTGGACCCCTTGCATGAGCGACGACGCTGAGCGCTGGAAAGAAAAATACCTAAAAGGTATCGAGCAACAGGACCGCCTCGAAAAGCGCTGGCAGGAACGGCTCGACCTGTTGCGTCGCGGTCTGGTGCGCAGCAGCCTGGCGGCTGAAGGTACGGACCGCTCGGTAGACGTCTGCATGAAGGAAATGCGCGAGATCGTCCGCAAGGACGATATGGACGTCGCGCTGGCCGGCCTGATTCCGCGTCTGGAAAAAGCTGTACTCGACTCCGAGCAGCGCCGCGAGGTGCGGATCGGGCAGATCAGCAGCGCGTTGACCGAACTGGTTGCCCAGCTCCAGGCGCTGCCGCTGCCGCGTGATGTGCGCAAGCCGCTCAAGCGCTTCGCCAAAGGGCTTGAAGAGCGCGCCGCCCAGGCTCGTGAGCTGCCGTTGTTGCTCGGCGAACTCAAAGAGTTGCAGCGCAAGGCCCTGGGCTCGCTGGAACATGCCGACGAACCGGCTCGCCCGGGCCTGTTGCAGCGTTTGTTCGGCGGCCGTGAAGAGTCTGCCGAGCCGCCACCCGTGCAACCGGCACCGGCATTTGCCAGTGCACTGGCGGCGGCCCAGACAGAGCCGCCAGCGCCAGTGCCGGCAAACGAAGCGCCAGTACACGAAGAGCCAGTACACGAAGCGCCGGTAAACGAGGATCGCGCTCCAGACGATGAACCGCCGCAGGTTGTGGCCCCGCAAGCGGTGCCAGTTGTTGTCGACGATGAGCCCGGTGTTACAGAGCCTGCATCGTTGCCGCCTGACGCACTGCACGAAGAACCTTTAGCCGAACCTGTCGAAAGCCCGCCCCTTGAGCCCGCAGCGATCGAGCCCGAGGTTGTCGAAGCGTCTGCATCGGTCGAGGAGATCGAGCCCGAGGCTGAGGCTGAAATTGAAGCCGAAGCCGAAGCCGAAGCGGTGCAAGCCCTCGAAAGCGCCGATGCCGAGTACGACCTGCCCACCTCGCCCGAGCCCAGCTACAGCTCGGTGGCAGCCCATATCGAACAGACACTGCTTGGCCTGCTGGGCGATCTGAACCTGCCCGAACATCACCGCCCGCAGGCCGAAGCACTGCGCCAGCGCCTCGAGCACGGGCTGAACTGGTACGAACTGCTACCGATTCTCGACGATCTGGCAGTGTTCATGCTGGCAATCACTGACAGCGGTCAGCATGAATTCGAAGCCTACCTCAAGCAACTCAACGAGCGTCTGGATTACTTCCAGAGCAGCCTGCGAGTGGTCAGCGACGGGCATGCGGCCAGTCACACCTCGGCCCGCGATTTCGACAGTCAGTTGCGTGAGCACGTCGATGACCTGCAGAGCCATGTGCAGGACGCCTCCGACCTGCCTAGCCTCAAGCGCGTGCTGGAAAACCGCCTTGAAGGCCTGATCGGCGCCATGGACGCCCATCAGCGCCAGCGCGACGAACGCGAGCAGGAAGTGGCCGAGCGCCTGCAAGGCCTGGCCAGCCGCGTGGCGAGCATGGAGCAGGAAGCGCTGGGTTTCCGTGCCAACCTCGAAGAGCAGCGGCGCAAGGCGCTGATCGACCCGCTGACCGGCCTGCCCAACCGGGCCGCCTGGGGCGAGCGCCTGGAGCGTGAAATCGCGCTCTGGCAGCAGAACAGAAACAGCCTGCTGCTGTGCATCATGGACCTGGACCACTTCAAGCGAATCAACGACGGCTATGGGCACCTGGCCGGTGACAAAGTCCTCAAGATCGTGGCCAAAGTGCTGCACAACCACCTGCATGGCCGAGGCTTCCTGGCCCGTTTTGGCGGCGAAGAATTTGTCTTGTTGATGCCCGCCACCCCGGTCGAAACCGGCCTGCAATTGCTTGAAGAGCTGCGCGCCAGGGTAGAGGTCTGCCCGTTCCACTTCAAGGGCGAGCCGGTGACCATCACCGTGTCGACCGGCATGACCGTGCTGCGCAGCGGTGAACGCAGCGATGTAGCGCTCAAGCGGGCCGACCAGGCGTTGTACCGGGCCAAGGAAAACGGGCGCAATCGGGTTGAACAGGGCTGATTGAAACATTGTCTCAGGCTTCAATATGAGGTGACGGGCGCCCGCTGCGCTATCATCCAGCGCTTTCTGCCATCGACCAGTAGTTGTTTTTATGAAACTGTTTTTCGCAGCACTCTCTTTGCTTGTCCTGTCTGCCTGTTCCAGTGGCCCGAAGCTCGATACCAGTCATCCTTCGGTCAACCATGACAACCGCATTCAGTACGTCATCCTGCACTACACCTCGGCCTCTCAGGAGCAATCGCTCAAGTTGCTCACCCACGGCCAGGTCAGCAGCCATTACCTGATCGGCGACGACAAGTCGGCCACTATCTTCAAACTGGTCGATGAAAGCGCGCGCGCCTGGCATGCCGGTGACAGCGCATGGGAAGGCCGCACCTGGCTCAACTCCAGCTCGATCGGCATCGAGATCGTCAACCCTGGTTTCACCGACACACCGACCGGCAGGCTCTGGTATCCCTACAGCGAAGCACAGGTGCAGTCGCTGATCGTGTTGCTCAAGGACATCGTCAAACGCAACGGCATGCCGGTGAAAAACATCATTGGCCACAGCGACATCGCACCGATGCGCAAGCTTGATCCGGGCCCGTTGTTTCCCTGGAAACGCCTGGCCGATGCAGGCCTGGGCATCTGGCCCGACGAACGGCAAGTGGCGCAGCAGCTGGCGTTGCTGGTCAATGGCCTGCCCGACATCCTGTGGTTTCAGCAGCAACTGCAACGCCTGGGTTACACCACGCCGCAAACCGGGGTGCTGGATGGCGAAACACGCAATGTTCTGGCGGCATTCCAGATGCGCTTCCGGCCGGCGCGTTACGACGGTGAGCCAGATGCGCAAAGTGCGGCGATCCTGCAGGTGCTGAACAAGACCCGCTGATCGTTGCGCTGACAGCAAGCTATTTGCCAGTGCGTTGCTATACCTGAGGGTGCCTCCCTCACGCGCATCACTATCATGCGTCTTGCCTCTGTGCTTCACCCCTCCTGGCGACTGGCCCTGCTGGTCGCTGTATTCAGCGCGCTGCTGTCCGGCGGCGCCGGCCTGTTGTTGATCCTGCATCAGGCCCGCTACCACGAAAGCCAGCAGATAGAGGCCCAAGCCGAACGCTACCGGGTGCGCCTTGAGCAGTTGTTCAGCCAGATGCGCAGCGGTCTTGACGAGCTGCAACGCCAGCCATTGCGTGAGTGCAGCGTACAAATGGTCGCCCGCCTGCGCGAGCTGGGCATGCGCCATCGCTTCATTCATCAGGCCGCCTATGTGGACGAACGGCAGACCTGCTCCAGCGGTTCGCTGCAACAGACCTTTAGTGTGCCCGCCACCCCCGATATCCACGGCGCCACTTACGATTACTGGCTCAATACCCAGGCGCAGCCCGATGACGATCAGGCAGCGCTGGTACTGGGGCGGGAGCGTTTTCGGGTGGCGACGTCTCGCGGCCACCTGACCGATGTCGTCGATCTGCCTGTGGGTGGCAGCCTGATGCTGTTGCCCGGTGAGGGCGGCCGGGTGATTCCGGTACTGGGCGCCGCCACCGGTGCACCGTCCGAAGATACCGTCGCGATGGGCAAGGACGCCCTGCTCTCCAGTGCCACGTATGTGCTTTATCGCCTGGCGACCCGCGACCGGGCCTGGGAACTGTTGCTGGTCACGCCGCGCAGCGACCTGCTGACCCGCATCGGCGTCGCCGGCTGGCTGGTGCTGCCCGCCAGCCTGCTGATTGCCTTGTGCAACGCAGCGCTGGCCTCGCTGTGGGTGCGCCAGCGCACCTCGTTGCGCAGTGAGCTGGGCGCGGCCTTGCGACGCGGCGAATTACGCGTGCTGTACCAGCCGATTTTCAATATCGAGACCCGCCAGTGTGTCGGCGCCGAGGCGCTGGTACGCTGGCACCGCGCCGACGGCACGGTGACCCGCCCCGATCTCTTTATTCCACTGGCCGAGAACACCGGGCAGATTCGTGAGATTACCGACTTCGTTTTGCAACGCTTGCTCGAACAGCTGGGCTCATTGCTGCGTAGCCATCCGCATTTATATGTCTCGGTGAACCTGGCCGCCTGCGATGTCATGACCCCGCGTATCGGCCGGCTGGCGGCACGCTTGCTGGCGCAGCACCGGGTGGCGGCGCGGCAAATTGCCTTTGAGGTGACCGAACGCAGCCTGGTCGATGCCATGAAGGCCTGTAATCACCTGCAAAACCTGCGTGACCGCGGGCATAAGGTGCTGATCGACGACTTCGGCACCGGTTATTGCAGTCTGGCATACCTGCAAACCTTGCCCGTGGACTGCCTGAAGATCGACAAGGCGTTTATCGATGCCCTGGGCCATGACGCGGCCAGCAGTGGCGTGGCGCCGCATATCATTCGCATGGCTCATGCCCTGCAACTTCAAGTCATCGCCGAAGGCGTCGAGTTTGAATCGCAGGCACTGCTGCTCAGCGCCGAAGGGGTGATTCACGGCCAGGGCTGGTTGTTCTCACGCCCCTTGAGTGCCGCCGCCCTGGCCGAGATGGTCAGTGGCGATAGGCGTAAGACCGACTTCAGTCGGGAAAGAGGCGCCATCAATCTTCGATGATGCCTCTTCGCAGCTAAAGCAGCTCCTACGAGAGGGGATCAGTCAAAACGGCAAGGCCATATAAAACTGGGTGCCCTGCCCTGGCCGTGAATAAACCCCCATCCGTCCGCCGTGCAACTGGACGATTTCCTTGCACAGCGCCAGCCCCAGGCCCGCGCCGCCTTTTTTGCGGCCCACCTGCACGAACGGTTCGAAGATCCGTGCCTGGTTGCCGTAGGCAATGCCTTCGCCATTGTCCTCGATGCTCAGGATTGCCCGCTCGCCATGACGCCTGGCCTGCAAACGGATCAGGCCGTTTTCAGGCGTGTGGCGCAGGGCGTTGTCCAGCAGGTTGTCGAGTACCCGTTCCAGTTGCGACTGGTCGGCATGCAGGCGCGGCATGTTTTCCTGAATATCGAGTTGCAGCACGATGTTCTGCTCGTCGGCGCGATCGGCAAAGCGTTGGCGCACCTCTTCCATCATCTGTTCGATCGAGCACGGTGCCAGTTTGAGTTTTTGCAGGCCGCTCTGGTAACGCGAGAAGTTCAGCAGGTCGTTGATCAACTGCATCAGGCGCTGCATTTCTTCTTTGACGGTATTGAACAGGTCGGCTTCGCGGCTCTCTTCGGCAAAATGCACGCGCTCTTGAAGCAGGCCGAAAGCCATGTGCATGCCGGTGACCGGTGTGCGCAATTCATGGGACGCGCGCAGCACAAATTCGCTGCGTACGCGTTCGAACGCACGCTGCTCGGTCACATCGTGGAGGATCATGACCGCGCCGAGAAGATCACCGTTGGCATGACTCACCGGGGTCAGGCTGTAGGTCAGCAGACGCGATTCGCCCTCGATGTCGATCACCAGATCGTCGGGGGCGCGCTCCAGCGTGCCGCCACGCAGGCTCAGCAGGATTTCCTCGTCCAGCTCCGGGCGTGCCAGTGCTTCGCCGGGGCGCTGGCCCAGACGGCTTTCGTTCCAGCCAAGCTGGCGCTGGGCCACCGGGTTGAGGTGCTCCAGTTGCCCCTGTCGGTCGATCATCAGCAGGCCATCGTCGATGCTGTCGAGCACCGCTTGCAGGCGCTGCTGGCCGGCGACCAGTTCATCGATATTGGTCGCCTGGTGCTTGCGCAGCGCCTCGGCCATGAGCCCGAAGCGCCGGGTCAGCTGGTTCATTTCGGCGGCCGCAGAGATCGGTAGCGTAACCTCGAAGTCACCCTGGCCGATCTTGTCCGCCGCTTTGGCCAGCGCCTCGATAGGCGTGCCAAAGCGCCGGGCAATGCCGTTGGCGGTGACAAAGCCGATGCACAGCACCGCCAGCCCTACCAGCCCCAGCAACCCTGCGATCCAGTAGGCGCGTTCGCGGGCATTGCTTTCGGCGGCATTGATGTTGTTCAGTGCCGTGCGGTAAGCCTCAAGCAGGTCATTGCGCAGGTCATTGAACGAGCTGCTCAATTCAGAGTTGGTGCGAATGCCCAGCTCGCCCGGGCTGTTGAGCCGATACGCCTGCAAAAACTTGCGGTAATTGCCCAGGGCCTCTTCAAAGCCGCTGTTGGTGTGGTTGAGCTGGTCGTGTTCAACCCCCTGGATCAATAAGGCCTCGAACTGGTCCTGGACCTTTGCCAGCACCTCCTGGCGCGGCTCTGATTCGAGCATCAGCACCAGTTGGTCACCCAGGTTCTGACGCAGCTTCAGGCCCAGGTCCAGGGTCACGAAGTTACTCTGGATCATCGATTCCTGGGTGCGGGCCATCTGCACCACGCTGACCAGGCCCAACAGCAGTCCCAGTAGCGCGACTGTGATCAGCGCTGAAATACTCAGGAATAGACGTGTACGCAGCTTGATTGCCAATTTCATGCAGCACCGATATCAGGCTTACAGGTTGTACTGCTTGCGTTTGCGATACAGGGTCGATGCGTCGATACCCAGCGTTTTGGCGGCCTGGTCCAGCGTCTCGCTGGTCGCCAGCACCGCGCCGATGTGGGCTTTTTCCAGCTCGTCCAGACTCATCGAAGCCCCGACGCGCGGCGCATTGCTGACCGGCTGTTCGGCCATGCCCAGGTGCGCGACCTCGACCCGATCCTGCGGGCAGATAATGCTGGCGCGCTCGATTACGTTGCGCAGCTCACGGATATTGCCCGGCCAGCGGTAATTGAGCAGTGCCGAGCGCGCTTCTTCGCTGAAGCCGCGTGCAGGACGCGAGTAGTCCTTGACGAAGCGCGCCAGAAAACGGTCGGCCAGGGTCAGGATGTCTTCGCTACGCTCGCGCAGGGCCGGCAGGTGCAAGGTGATGACGTTCAGACGGTACAGCAGGTCTTCACGAAATTTGCCGCTGCGCACCATGTCCTCAAGATTGAGGTTGGTGGCTGCCAGAATTCGTACATCGGCGCGACGGGTGACCGGGTCACCGACCCGCTCGTATTCCTTGTCCTGAATGAAACGCAGCAGTTTTGGTTGCAAAGTCAGCGGAAAATCGCCGATCTCGTCAAGAAACAGCGTGCCGCCATCGGCCTGGTTGACGCGCCCGAGGGTGCTTTCGCTGGCCCCGGTAAACGCACCACGGCTGTGGCCGAACAGTTCGCTTTCCATCAATTCGGCGGTCAGCGACGGGCAGTTGATGGTCACGCAGGATTTCTTGGCGCGCTTGCTCCAGCCGTGAATCGCGCGGGCCAGTTCGCCCTTGCCGGTACCGGACTCGCCCAGAATCAGGATGTTGGCATCGGTCACCGCTACTTGCCGCGCGGTTTCCAGAATCGACATCATCATCGGGCTGTGGGAATCCAGGCCGTCCTTGGGTTTGCGAATCTCACCTTCCAGTGCTTCGAGGCGCGCCGACAAATGCCGCACTTCCAGTTGCTTGGCGGTGGCCAGGCGCAACTGATCGGGGCTGCACGGTTTGACCAGATAGTCGGCGGCGCCCGCTTGAATCGCGTCGACGGCGGTGTCGATCGCCGAATGCGCGGTGACAATCACCACGCGCATCCACGGTGCCTGCACGCGCATTTGTGCCAGCACATCAAGCCCGTTGTCTTCGCCCAGGCGTAAATCCAGAAAGCACAGATCGAAGACCTGACGCTGCATCAGCGTATCGGCCTGGGCCGCACTATTGGCCGTGGCCACACTGTAGCCTTCGTCTTCCAGGCAATACCGGAAGGTGCGAAGGATCGCGGACTCATCATCCACAAGCAGAATACGGCCCTGATTCTCAGTGGCTGCTTCCATTTTTCCTACGCTCCTAAGTGAATAGTCTGAGGTTAGTCTCGGAAACATCGGGCAAGTTGCATGGTCAATTCTGATTGATTCTGCGGCAAGCATGGTAGCTATCTGCTCAGGCAATGGCTAACCGGCGGATTTGCACCTCCGTTTGTCGCAAAACCCGCTCTGACAGACCTGCCAAGGAGAACGTCAATGCATCTACTCAAGAAACTCGCTCTGGCCACCGCCACCACGGTGTTGCTGGGATCGCATTCGCTGATGGCACAAGCGACCACGCCAGCGTCCGGTCCATTGCTCGAAGCCCGGCAGGAAGGCTCGATCTGGACCGCCATGGCCCTCAACAAGCATCTCAGCCCGTTCGATATCCAGGTAAAGGTCGAGCAAGGCAAGGCGCTGTTGACCGGCAAAGTCGAAAACGAAGTAGAGCGCGAGCTGGCCGAGCGTATTGCTCTGGACGTGCAGGGCATCGACAAGGTCGACAATCAGTTGCAGATAGACCCTGACGTGACCAGCGAGCCCGGCAGCCGTTCAGGCCTGGCCCAACGCTTCGAGGACGCCACCCTGGTGGCGACGATCAAGTCCAAGCTGCTGTGGAGCAATGCCTCCCAGGCGCTGGAAGTCGATGTGGCCAGCGCCGATGGTGTCGTCACCCTTAAAGGCCGTGCCCAGAGCCCGGAAGCCAAGGAGCTGGCGGGGAATCTGGCCAGCAATACCGATGGGGTCGCCAGCGTCAACAACCTGCTCAGCCTCAGCGCCGCCGACTCGATTGCGGCCAAGACCCAGCCGCAGACGCTCAGCACCACCGAACAGATGAGCGACGTGTGGGTAACCAGCAAGGTCAAGTCCAGCCTTATCTATAGCCGCAACCTCGACGGGATGAATATCAAGGTCGATACCCGCGAGGGCGTGGTGACCCTCAATGGCATGGTCGCCAGCTTCGCCGAGAAGGAACTGGCGGTAGAGATCGCCCGCAATATCCGCGGCGTCAAAGGCGTGAACGCCGATGCCCTGAAAGTGACAGCACGCACCACCTGACCTTGCGCAAACCTCGGAGTGAGGCGGATGGCCGCCCCCTTGAGCTCGCGAATGCTGACTATCAGTCACCGAATAGGGTGAGATTGCTGGCCTCTTCGCGAGCTCTCATCAAACATAAAATAACTCATTGATTTTATTGAATTAAAAAACACCACTTGTAGGAGGGAGCGGGCGGCGATCCGTCTCTGCTGCCGATTGAGCGCAAAGCGCTCACGGAAATCGTCGAAACGCTGAACATTTACGACTGCTAACGCAGCCGATCGCGATGGTCCGGCATTCCGGCAGAGCTCCCTCCTACAGGCCCCATGTTTGCTGCGCGACAGCGCGGCGCCAAGGCGTCGGGTGTTCTCCTACAGAAATCGTGTTGTTGCCTTTTCTCTCGTTCGTGCAGAACGCACGATGCAACAGGCCCGATCGTGCAGCTTGCTTGTAGCAGTTTTCTAAAAATTTTTATAACTAACTGATTTTATTGGATTTATTTCCATTCAAAAATTGGCATGCAGCCTGCAATACCTCTATCGACAAAGGTCGGAAGGCTCCGGTCGACAAGAAAGTTGGAGGGAATGTGTCAATGAACAGTCTGCGTATTGCCCAATTGCAACTCTCGCCCCTGCGGGTTCAGCAAGGTCTTTTCGTCAGCCTGATCGTGCTGCTTACCCTGCTTGCAACCCAACAGTTGCACCGTTGGGATCAGGCCAGAGAAGCAGCGGCGATTCAACAGTCGTTCATTTCGCATTCTTCCATGCCTTCGAATCAGTTCCGGACGCCGGTTTCCGCACCTGCCACAGCAAATAAACCGATGCCGGTCGACCGACTGGTTTCACAGGACGTTCCAGCACAGCCCACACAGCAGCGCTGGGTATTCTGACCTGATCGAATTTAACGCAGCAGTAAGGAGTATCACCATGTTGAGTTGGGCTATCACGTTTCTGATCATCGCCATCGTTGCGGCTGTACTGGGCTTCGGTGGTATCGCAGGCACAGCAACCGGTATCGCGAAGATTCTGTTCGTCGTATTCCTGGTGATGTTCGTTGTGTCGTTCTTCTTCGGTCGTCGCGGTCGAGGCTAAGGTGCGCACCGCCATCCACGCATTGGCAGCCGCCCTGCTACTGGGCGGCAGTGCCGCGGCCCTGGCCGCCAATGATGGACAGACACGGGCTAATGAATTGCTGAACAGCTCCCCCGAATATCGCGATGCCTGGAAACAGGTGGTGAAAAAGGAGGAGCGTTTGCCAGAGTGGGTGATGAACCTCTCGGGCACGTCCGAGCAGATGAATGCTGTCGTTGAAGATGGCGACAATTATCTGGTCGGGCCGTTGTGTGAAACCGCTGATACCTGCCGCAGCAAACGCCTGATCGTGGCGGCAGGCATGCAGGACAAAGACGATGTCTACGCGCTGTTGGTCGAGGTCCCGGCCGGTTTGCCTGCCGATAAATCGCCCGCTGCGCACGCCACGTATCGATTCCTCGGCAAGCCCGATGAGGGCATGCAGGCACTGCTCAAAGAGCAGCTGCGCAAGGATCCGAACTGGTTTTGATACGCACAGGTAAAGAACGGTACCTGTTGAATCGTTTCTTTATCAACGCTGCGCGGCCCGAGGAGGGTACGCGCATGACCAGGGGGCCGGGACGTACTGATTGCAGCATGATCGGTGTGACCTAGGGGTACAGGGAGTACCTCCGCTGAGGGCCGGGTCAGGTGAAGCGCCATTCCAGTCGACGACGATTCTCTGAAATCCGCGACTTGTGTGGCGCTTTTTAATTTTCAAGGCCAGCAAACTCCAGCAACAACGACCGTATATCCAGTAAATGTTACAGAACCCTTCGCTAAACCCTCTCAAATCATATCGCTGTGCCATCCTCCCTATTGCCAGCCTGAAAACGACGTTTTAGCCACGTTTGCGACAAATCACGGCATCATTTTCTACCCCTGAATAGCGCTGTTCGTCGGTTTTTGTATGCCGATTCGGCATGACTTAGGCCGATATGGCATTAGACGTGTCTTTCTGCCAGCGGAATAGTTGCGCCTTTTTTCGCCTGCCATAGAGCTTGGATGCTCGTTCGCGGTGACTTCCTGTGGGCTGTCCGGGGCTTTATTTCCATGACTTGAACCTGCTGCGGAATACGGCAGGGCGAGGCCATGGTTCCCAGGCTGCCCAGGCACTTCGCATAAAGGTAACGACATGAAGAAGGCAAAACTGAGTCTGGCCTGGCAGATTCTGATCGGTCTGGTCCTGGGTATCGCTTTGGGCGCCCTGCTTAACCACTTCAGTGCCGAGAAGGCCTGGTGGATCGGTAACGTCCTGCAACCGGCCGGCGACATTTTCATTCGTCTGATCAAGATGATCGTGGTGCCGATCGTGGTGGCCTCGTTGATCGTCGGTATTGCCGGGGTGGGCGACGCCAAGAAGCTGGGCAGCATTGGCCTCAAGACCATCCTTTACTTCGAGATCGTTACCACCGTCGCGATTGTCGTCGGCCTGTTGCTGGCCAATTTCTTCCAGCCCGGCGCCGGCATCGACATGAGCACACTGGGCACTGTCGACATCTCCAAGTACAAGGCGACCGCCGCTGAGGTGCAGCATGATCATGCCTTCATTGCCACGATCCTGAACCTGATTCCGTCCAATATCTTTGCGTCCATCGCCCGTGGCGACATGCTGCCGATCATCTTCTTCTCGGTGATGTTCGGCATGGGCCTGGCCAGCTTGCAGGCCGAAGTGCGCGACCCGCTGGTGAAGATGTTCCAGGGCGTCTCGGAAACCATGTTCAAGGTCACCCACATGATCATGGCCTACGCGCCGATCGGCGTGTTTGCCCTGATCGCCGTGACCGTCGCCAACTTCGGCTTCGCCTCGTTGCTGCCGCTGGCCAAGCTGGTGATCCTGGTTTATGTCGCCATCGCCTTCTTTGCCTTTGCGGTGCTGGGCCTGATCGCCCGCCTGTTCGGCTTCTCGATCCTGAAGATCATGCGCATCTTCAAGGATGAACTGATCCTGGCCTACTCCACCGCCAGTTCCGAAACCGCCCTGCCGCGCATCATCAGCAAGATGGAAGCCTACGGCGCGCCTAAGGCGATTTGCAGCTTCGTGGTGCCGACCGGTTATTCGTTCAACCTCGACGGCTCGACCCTGTACCAGAGCATCGCAGCGATCTTCATTGCGCAGTTGTACGGCATCGACCTGTCGGTCGGTCAGCAACTGATGCTGGTCCTGACCCTGATGGTCACCTCCAAAGGCATCGCCGGTGTGCCGGGTGTGTCGTTCGTGGTGCTGCTGGCGACCTTGGGCAGCGTCGGTATTCCGCTGGAAGGCCTGGCGTTCATCGCCGGTGTCGACCGCATCATGGACATGGCCCGTACCGCGCTGAACGTGATCGGCAACGCCCTGGCCGTGCTGGTGATTGCGCGTTGGGAAGGCATGTACGACGACGCCAAGGGCGAGCGTTACTGGAATTCGTTGCCACACTGGCGCAGCAAAGAGCCTGCGGCGGCAAAGGTGCCAGCGGCTGAGTGAGTGCAGTCGCTTTAATATGATCTACCCTGCACAGCGGGCCGAAAGGCCCGTTGTCATCAAACGCGCAGACGCAACAGTATGGATGTGCATGAACTGGTCGAATGACTGAAGTTACCAGGTGGTCGATTTTTTACCCCTTGCCAAGGGGTATCTCTAGTGTTGTCGAAACGCCCATTCATAGCCTGAAACCCAGGCTTCATGGGAAACACCAGTATGTCGTCCAACCCTCCAGGCTCCACTCGCACAGATACACCCCTCCCTGACAGACTCCAGCTCAGTGCGCCGATCGTGCTCATGGGCATCATGTTGCTCGCCCTGATTTTGCTGATGCTACGCGCCGCAGGCTTGTACCCCTTGGTCATGCGCGATGAATACACCTATAGCATGATGACCAGGCTGATGACATTTCAGGACGCCTCCATTCCGGGCTACCTGTACATCGCCATTTATCAGGCAACCAGCTTGTGCGGCAGTGCCAGTCTGTTCTGCTCGAAGTTTTTCAATGTTCTGTTTTTTGTCGCGGCGGCGCCGTTCATTCATGCCGTGGCAAGGCGCTTCTGCGGTCCTGGCATCGCTCTGCTGATCGTAACCATCAGCTTGCTGGGGCCGATCAACAGCTATACCACGTACTACATGCCCGAGCCGCTGTTCTTCCTGACGTTCTGGATCAGTGTCTGGTACTTTCTGCGTCTGAAAGCCAGCGCACTAGCCAGCCAGTGGCTGGTATTCGGTGTACTGATGGGCTGCTCGGCGCTGGTCAAGCCGCATGCGCTGCTGGTGATTCCGGGGTTCTGCCTGTGCATCCTGTTCTTCGCGTACAAAGACACCGGGCGATGGCTGGCCAGCGGGCTGAAAAGTGCTGCCTTATTCGTTTTCGCGATGTTGGCGACCAAGTTTTTCGTCAGCTTTGTGCTGGCGGGCAAGGCCGGCCTGACCCTCTTTGGCGGCTTTTACAACGAGACCTTGCAATCGAGCACCGGTACGTTGCAACGCTTGCTGGATATCTTCAAGGTCTTGCCGGGCATTGTCGAAGGTCATGTACTGGCCAATACCCTGATGTTTGGCGTAGCGCTGGCCGTCATTCTGTTCGGCTCTATCAAGGCCGTGGTCGGAACGCGCCTGCAGGATGAAGAACGCATTGCGTTTTTTACGCTGGCACTGCTGCTGAACCTGATTGCGGTTGTCAGTCTGTTCTCTGCCTCGGTCGTTGGCGTCGGAGTGTACGAAACCGCTTCGCGGCTACACATGCGTTATTACGACTTCATGCTGCCGTTGCTGTTTATCGCCGCCGGCGCCCAAATCAATCGCGAGCATGGGGTTCATCTCAAGAACTGGCGCCTGGTGATAACCGTCCTGGTGCTGGGCGTTCTTTGCTATGCGGCGCTGACCCGCATGCAGCCATACACCCCCAGTCATATCGACAGTCCTGAACTGCGCGGCTACATGATGAACCGCATCGTATTCATGGGGCTGGCTGGTCTGTCGGCACTGGTTGTCTTGCTCTGGTACACGTCGGCGCGTATTGGCAGCCTGTTATTTATCTGTTTTTACCTGCCGTTGTCGGTGGGCGTCAGTGCTGTCTACAACAATGCTCTGGTGCGCGAACGCCTTGTCCCTGACGCGTTTGACAGGGCAGGCTTGTTCGCCAAGAGCTACCTGTCCGACGCCGACCTGTCGAGGCTGGCTGTGGTGGGTGAGAGCGAAGGTGATACCTGGCGGCCGCTGCTCTATCTGGATAACCTGCAAGCGACCCGCGACCGATCCTATGTGCCAGGCTTGCGTTACCAAGCCTCACAGACTCCTGAAAACATCACGTGGATTCTGGGCATCGGTGATATCGATTTTGCCGAAGGCGAATTCGACGTGATGTATTTGAATGGTTTTTCGCTGGCCCGAAAAATATCCGGGCTCTACCTGTTGCAACTGGATTTTAGCAAGGCGCTCAGTCTTGGTCCTTCCACGAGAATCACTGGCCTTTCGCATCCCGAGCCGGTCGGCACCTGGTCGTTGGGTGATCGCGTAGAAATCAAATTCGCTGAGCCGTTGCCGGCAGTCTTTCAGTTGAGCTTGTCGGCGACAGGCTTTGGTCCCAACGAAAACAAGCCGTTCAATGTCGAAGTGGAGGGCAAGCACTACCCGCTGATGGCCGACGGAACGCTGCAAACCTTGCGCATTGCCACCTCCGGACAAGCCCGTAAGCTGTCGCTGCTGATCTCGGCCCCGACTTCACCCCAAGCGCTGGGTTTGAGCGTTGACGGTCGATTGCTGGGGATCAGGCTCAAACAATTGGAGATCGCTCCGGCCAACTAGACCAGGCTTTTGGAACATTCCTACACGCCCAATGGCGACCCGGTAATTTCCTTCTGCAACCGCTGACCGTTATCATCCCCGCCTACTTTGCGGGGGTGTGCGATGCTCAATGGCCTGTGGCTTGGTTTTTTCGTTGTCGCGATGATCGCGGCCATGGCGCAGTGGCTGGTCGGCGGTAACGCGGGCATTTTTGCCGCCATGGTCGAGAGCATCTTTGCCATGGCCAAGCTGTCGGTCGAGGTCATGGTGCTGCTGTTCGGCACCCTGACCCTGTGGCTGGGCTTTCTGCGCATTGCCGAGCAGGCCGGTATCGTCGACTGGCTGGGCAAGGCGCTGGGGCCGCTGTTCAAGCGCCTGATGCCGGAAGTCCCACCGGGGCACCCCGCCCTGGGGCTGATCACCCTCAACTTCGCCGCCAACGGCCTGGGGCTGGACAACGCCGCCACGCCCATCGGCCTCAAGGCCATGAAGGCCCTGCAAGAGCTCAACCCGAGCAAGACCACCGCCAGCAACGCGCAGATCCTGTTTCTGGTGCTCAACGCCTCCTCGCTGACCCTGCTGCCCGTCACCATCTTCATGTACCGCGCCCAGCAAGGCGCCGCCGACCCGACCCTGGTGTTCCTGCCCATCCTGCTGGCCACCAGCGTGTCGACGGTGGTGGGCCTGCTGTCGGTGGCGATCATGCAGCGCCTGCGCCTGTGGGACCCGGTGGTGCTGGCTTATCTGATTCCCGGTGCGCTGCTATTGGGCGGCTTCATGGCGTTTCTCGGTACCTTGTCGGCGGCGGCGCTGGCCGGCCTGTCGTCGATCCTGGGCAACCTCACGCTGTTTGGCCTGATCATGCTGTTTCTGCTGGTCGGCGCGCTGCGCAAGGTCAAGGTCTACGAGTCGTTCGTCGAAGGCGCCAAAGAGGGCTTCGATGTCGCCAGGAACCTGCTGCCGTATCTGGTGGCGATGCTCTGTGCGGTCGGCGTGCTGCGCGCCTCGGGGGCGCTGGACTTTGGCCTTGAAGGCATTCGTCATGTGGTCGAGTGGCTGGGCTGGGACACCCGCTTCGTCGATGCGCTGCCCACCGCGATGGTCAAGCCGTTCTCCGGCAGCGCCGCACGGGCGCTGTTGATCGAGACCATGCAGACCCAGGGCGTCGACAGCTTTGCCGCGCTGGCGGCGGCGACCATTCAGGGCAGCACCGAAACCACCTTCTATGTGCTGGCGGTGTACTTCGGCGCGGTGGGCATCCAGCGCGCCCGGCATGCGGTGGGCTGTGCACTACTGGCCGAGTTCTCTGGCGTGATCGCCGCCATTTATGTCTGCTACTGGTTCTTCGGCGCCACCGCCAGCTAAGCCTCAGGGCGCCTGAGTGGGCGCCGCCGGTTCTGCCGGCGCCGGTGTTTCAGCTTCCGGCGCAGGTTCGGGTTCTTGCTCTGCCTCAGGTTGCTTCTCCGGCTCCGGTTCATCGCCTGAAGAGGTATCGCCACCCGGCTTGAGCCCCAGAATGCGTCCGTCCGGCTGGGTAACTGCCGGCTGATCGCTGTCGGTGACCTCGAAGCGCAGCACGCCGATCATCTGTCCGTCTTCGGTCAGTACCCGCACCTGCCAGCGGCCGGCCACCTGTGGCGGGAAATTGCGCTTGTGGGTCCAGGCGCGATAGCCCTCCTTGCGCCCGCCATGAATGTCCAGGGCGATGCGGTCCACTTCTTCACCGTCACGTCGCCACACATGGTAAATGCGCTCTTCAAGCCCGCGCGGGGCGTTGATCGAGGTGTAGGCGTAAAGGCCTTCACGGCGCAACTGGCTGGCGCTGATCTGGCGGATGCTGTCGCCGGGGGTGCGGGTCTTGTTGTCGAAGGTGGTGCTCACCGCCACTTCGGTCAGCCACAAGGTGGCCGGCGGCACCCACGAGCGCAGCATCCAGCCGGCACTGCCCACCGCCAGGGTCACCACCACCAGACCAAGCGCATGCCGCCAGGTGGTCATCGGAAAGCTCGAGGCCAGGCTGGGCAGCGACAGCAGCATGGCGATGCCCAGCGCCAGTTTGTAGCTCTCGGTGGTGGTCAGGTGCAGGATGATCGGCAGCGCGGTGAGCAGCGCGGCAAACAGGGTCAGGGTGTGCAGGGCCATGAACAGCCAGCGCCGTGGCGCCAGCCAGCGGTAGTACAACGGGTCGATGATCGAGACCAGCCCGGCGGCGCCCAATAATGCGGTGAAGACCGCTTGGCCGCTGTTCCAGGTGGTGGTGATGAAGAAAAACGGCAATACGAAAAACAGGCTTTCCTGATGGATCATCTGCGTGCCGTAGCGCAGCACCCCTTTGGGGATTTCCTTGCCGAACTTCGCTCGAAACAGGCCGACCACGCTGTTTTCGACCATCAGCCACAGCCAGCTGAGCAGCATGACCACCGCGATCCAGTTGGCCAGCCCCGCCTGGCGGTCGACCAGAATGAAGCTGGCGATCCCCGAGATAAAGCCGCCCAGCGCGATGATGCCTGGATAGCGGCGCATCAGGTCAATGATGCGGGTGACGGCGGCATTCCAGTTGGGCATTTGGCTTCACTTCACAAGGGGCAGAAAAACGCGCAAGGATAAATCAATTCCGGCGCTGCGGCGGCGTAACCTCATGCGTATGCTTGCGGCGTTGATACCACCACCATCCGGCCATCAACAGCACCACCACCCACAGTGCGGCGACCGCCAGCCAGTACAAGCCGTCATAACTGAAGCGCGCCTGCTGAATGCGCACGTAGCCCGGTTGCTCCAGCAACTGGCGCAGCGCCTGGTTGGTGCTTTCCAGGCTGACGGCCCTGATGCGCTTGACCGGGTCGTTGAAGCGGCCGTCTTCATAGTCGTTGAGCGCGCCCCAGTAATAGTCGGCCAGCGCGCTGTTGCCCTGTACGGCCCAGGCCTGACGGTCGATGGCCACCTGTTTCAGGCGGTTGAAGCTGTCGGCCTGAAAGCCGTCACGCTTCAGACGCTCCAGCAGCGCCTGCATTGCCTGTTCGGCTTGCGCCAGGTCGCTGCGGTCGACATCGACGACCAGGCTCATCAGGCCGCTGTCGCCGAACACCTCGCGGTCCACCGATGGCCCGTAAGACAAACCCAGCTTCAAGCGCAGTTCGCTGTACAGCGCCCACTCCAGGTTGGCCTTGACCAGCTCCCAGGTTTCGTCGTGCTGATTTTCCAGTACGGGCTCGCGAAACATCAGGTACAAGCGCGCGTTCTCGCCCAGCATGCCGCGCGCCAGGGTGCGGCGCTGTTCGGCTTTATGCCCGGCACTGGCCAGCGCTTGCCGTTCGACCGGCTCGGTGGCGGCCAGCTTGCCATAGACCCGCTGCACATAGCCGGGCAGCAGTTTGTCGAGGTCGCCGACCACGATCAGGGTCATGTTGTTGGCGGCATAGAAGGTCGCCAGCGCATCTTGCAGCGCCTCCAGGGGAATGTCGTTGACCTCAGAGCGTGCGGCGCATTTCAGGCCCAGTTCGGCGGCCAGCTGGTTGCTGGCGTTGTGGCTGTCCTCGGGCTTGTCCAGCAGGCGTTGCAGTGGCGAGGTATGTCCGCCGTCTTCGCGGGCGACGATACGCCTGACAGTGTCGAGGCGTTCCTGGCTGAGCTCGGTGCGGGTCAGCACCTCCATGAGCAGGTCGAGCACCTTGCGCTGGTTGTGTGCCGGGGCTTCGATCACAAAGGTGGTGTCGGCGTTACTGGTGAAAGCGTTCCAGTCGCCACCCAGCGCCTGCATGCGTTCTTCAAGGCCGCCCTCGCCGCTGTCGTCGATGCCACTGAACATCAAGTGTTCGAGCAGGTGCGGCAGCTCTTTGGACGCGCACGGAAAGTCATCGAAACCCACCCCGATCACCAGGCGAATCGACACATGGCCCTTGTCGTAGCCGGGTTTGAGCAGAACCTGCAGGCCGTTGGGCAACAGATAGCCCTGGGCTTGCAAGCGGTCCAGAGCATGGGCAGGCAGCGCGCCGAGAAGCAGGCAGATGAACAGCAGGCAACGCATAAAGCAGCTTTTCCTTGCGGGCCGGTTGAATTCAACAGACTTCGCTGCCGCCGGTCGGTTCAGATCGATTGTTCAGCCGCGTCGCCTGCGACCTCACTGGAAAGCGCTCCGGTGTCGACCGTTTCGAGCACCGCATAGGCGCTGCTGCAGAACAGCGAGTTGAGGCGCTTCATGTCGGCCATGATTTCCAGGTGCAGCGAACTGGTTTCCAGACTCTGCACCACTTTACGTTGCAAACGGTTGACATGGGCATGCGCCAGACGCCGTTCCAGTGCCCGAAAGCGGCGCTTTTCACGCAGCAACTGGCGGGCGCTTTCCGGGTCGCCACTGAGAAACACCGACAGCCCCAGACGCAGGTTGGACTGCAGCTGGATGTGCAGGTCAGACAGCTCTTCAAGGCCGACCTCGGAGAACGAGCGGCGCTGGGCGGTCTTCTGCTGCTGGATCTTGCGCAGCATGCGCTCGATCAGGCCGCTGGCCATCTCCAGATTGATGGTCAGCTCGATGATCTCGGCCCAGCGCCGGTTGTCCTGCTCGCCGAGTTCTTCACGCGGCATCTGCGCCAGGTACAGCTTGATGGCGCTGTACAGCGCTTCGACATCCTCGTTGAGGCGGCGCATTTCCAGGCTTACGGTGGTCTGCGTGCCGCGCAGCACGCCCTGCATCGAAGCCAGCATGTTTTCCAGCAGGTCACCCATGCGCAGGGTTTCGCGCACCGCATTGGCCAGCGCCAGGCTCGGGGTTTCGAGCGCTGTCAGGTCCAGATGACGGGCGCGTGCGGGGCCGGTGGTTTCGGCCGGTTGTTGCAGCAGGCTGGCGCACAGTTTGGCCATCGGCGTGACAAAGGGCAGCATCAGCAGGCAACGGGCGGTGTTGTAGATCACATGAAAGCCGATGACCAGTTCCTGAGACTTGAAGCCCAGGCTGTCGAGCCAGTTCACCAGCGGGTCGAGCACCGGGATGATCAGCACCAGGCCCACCAGTTTGAACAACAGGCTGCCCAGCGCCACCTGGCGCCCCGGCACGTTCTGCATGCTGGTGCTGAGAAACGCCAGCAGGCCGCTGCCGATATTGGCGCCCACCACCAGACCGATGGCCACGTGCAGGCTGATGATGTCGGAACCGGCCAGGGTGGCAGTCAACAAAACCGCCGCCAGGCTGGAGTAGGAAATCAGCGCAAACAGGGCGCCGACCAATGCATCGAGCAAAAAGTCGCCGGTCAGTGAGGCGAACAGCACCTTGACCCCGCTGGCCTGGGTGATCGGCGCGGCGGCGGCCACGATCAGTTGCAGGGCCAGGATGATCAGCCCGAGACCAATGGCAACCCGGCCCATCTGCCCGGCGCGGGTCTGCTTGCGCGACAGGAAAAACACCACGCCGAGAAAAATCAGCAGTGGCGACAGCCAGGACAAGTCCAGGGTCAGCACCCGCGACATCAGGGCAGTGCCGACATCGGCGCCAAGCATGATCGTCAGCGCTGGCGCCAGGCTCATCAGGCCCTGGCCGACGAACGAGGTCACCAGCATGGCGGTAGCGTTACTGCTTTGCACCACGGCGGTGACCAGAATGCCGGCGACAAAGGCCAGCGGCCGGCGCGCCATGTTCTGGCCGAGCACGCGGCGCAAGGGTGTCCCGTAAACGCGCAGGATACCGGTGCGTACGATATGGGTGCCCCAGATCAGCAAGGCAACGGCAGACAATAGATCGAGCAGGGTCAGCATCAGCAAAGCCCCCTGAGGTGGTATTTGACGGTATAGCGAGCGAAGCGAAGGGATAGACGCTCAACTAAAGCTTTAGTCGGCTTTGAGCCGTGCCGCCAGCATCGCACAGGCGGCAGGTCATTGAAATAATTCTGTAACATTTGTCCGCAGGACCGGCCATGCGCCGATCCTGCGGGGGGCTTATGCCAACTCGGCCGCTTTGGCTTCAGCCTTCTTGCGGGCCAGCGAGGTGCGCATCTTGATGTTGATCGCTTCCACCGCCAGCGAGAACGCCATGGCGAAATACACGTAGCCTTTTGGCACATGCACATCGAACGCTTCGGCGATCAGCACGGTGCCGACCACGATCAGGAACGACAGGGCGAGCATTTTCAGCGACGGGTGTTTGTCGATGAAATCGCTGATCGCGCCCGAGCAGAGCATCATCACCAGCACTGCCACGATGATCGCGGCAACCATCACCGGCACATCCGAAACCATGCCGACAGCGGTGATTACCGAGTCCAGCGAGAACACGATGTCGATGATCGCGATCTGCACGATGGTGTACAGGAAAAAGCCGCCTGTGCCCTTGGGTTCATCGCCGCCTTCTTCTTCGCCTTCCATGCCCTGGAAGATTTCCTGCGAGCTTTTCCACAGCAGGAACAGGCCGCCGAAGAACAGGATCAGGTCACGCCCGGAAATGCCCTGGCCGAATACGGTGAACAGGTCGGTGGTCAAGCGCATGACCCAGGTGATCGACAGCAGCAACAGGATGCGCGTGACCATGGCCAGCGCCAGACCGAACAGGCGGGTGCGCTTTTGCATGGCTTTGGGCATGCGGCTGACCAGAATCGAAATCATGATGATGTTGTCGATCCCCAGGACGATTTCCAGGGCGGTCAGGGTGAAGAAAGCAACCCATATTTCGGGGTTGAGTAGCCATTCCATCTATGTTTCCTCAGGCGATAAAAAATCGCCGCCAGCACAGCTGACGGCGATCAGGGGTGGTACGGGGGAATCAGACGCTGCTGACGAGCGGGAAGATACCCATCATCAGTGCCGCGACCATGATGCACAGGCAAACCAGGATCGCCCACTTGAGGGTGAAGCGCTGGTGGTCACCGAAGTCGATACCGGCCAGGGCCACCAGCAGGTAGGTCGATGGCACCAGCGGGCTGAGCAGGTGCACCGGCTGACCGACGATCGAGGCGCGGGCCATTTCCACAGCGGTGATGCCGTAGTGCGAAGCGGCTTCGGACAGCACCGGCAGCACGCCGTAGTAGAACGCGTCGTTGGACATGAAGAAGGTGAACGGCATGCTCACCAGCGCGGTGATCACCGCCAGGTACGGACCCATTGCATCGGGGATCACGCCCAGCAGGCTCTTGGACATGGCGTCGACCATGCCGGTGCCGGTCAGGATGCCGGTGAAGATACCGGCGGCGAAGATCAGGCCAACCACCGACAACACGCTACCGGCGTGGGCCGAGACGCGGTCTTTCTGGTCCTGCAGGTTCGGGTAGTTGATGATCATCGCGATGCTGAAAGCCACCATGAACAGCACCGGCAGCGGCAGCAGGCCCATGATCAGCGTGACCATCAGGGCGAAGGTCAACGCGCCGTTGAACCAGATCATCTTCGGACGACGGGCGTCGGGGAATTGCGAGACGCTGATTTCGCTGTGGTCGATCTCGTCGCCGGCCAGTTGCAGCACGCCCAGGCGGGCCCGCTCACGCTTGCCGTAGAAGTACGAGATCGCCAGCAGGCACACCACACCAGCCGCCATGGCCGGGATCATCGGCACGAAAATGTCCGAAGCATCCACGTGCAGGGCACTGGCGGCACGCGCCGTCGGGCCGCCCCATGGCGTCATGTTCATGATGCCGCCGGCCAGGATGATCAGGCCGGCCATGATCCGCGGGCTCATGCCGACGCGGCTGTACAGCGGCAGCATGGCCGCCACGCAGATCATGTAGGTGGTGGCGCCGTCACCGTCCAGCGAAACCACCAGCGCCAGCACGGCGGTGCCGACCGAGATGCGCATCGGGTCGCCCTTGACCATTTTCAGGATCTTGCGCACGGCAGGGTCGAACAGGCCGGAGTCGATCATCAGGGCGAAGTACAGAATGGCGAACATCAGCATGACGCCGGTCGGCGCCAGCTTGGTGATACCGGCCAGCATCATCGGGCCGATCTGCGGACCGAAGCCGCCGAACAAAGCAAAAATGATCGGCACCAGGATCAGGGCGATCAGCGCGGTCATGCGCTTGCTCATGATCAGGTACATGAAGGCAATGACCATGGCAAAGCCAAGGAAAGTCAGCATGGCGAAACTCCAGACGTAATGCGGCCAGGGAACCGGAAAAGGAAAAAGTCAGTTCGGGTCAGCGAGGGGCTGTCTGGGGTTCAGGGGGAACGAGGGCGTACAGGGGGGTAGGAGCAAGCATTTTAATCACCGTTATTCTTGTTGAGTGTCCGGGGGCTCTTGGCAGCCGCCCTGGCTTACCGGTCTATTGCCGGTGCTGAGGGTGATGCTAATCCCCCAAGCTTTCAGCCAGCTTTCAGTGGATCAAAGTTTTCTATGGATCCATTAGGTGATTATTCAGGGCGATTAACGGCTATTTTTGTTTGACTAATTCAGTGATTCGGCTGTTCAATGGATCCATTAAATAAAAACAACACCGGAGAGCCTGTCTCATGTACCCCACCAATACCTGGTATGTCGCCTGCACCCCCGACGAAATCGCTGAAAAGCCGCTGGGTCGGCAGATTTGTGGCGAAAAGATGGTGTTTTATCGCGGGCTTGAAAACCGCGTGGTCGCCGTCGAGGACTTTTGTCCGCACCGTGGTGCGCCATTGTCGTTGGGGTATGTCGAGAACGGCTTGCTGGTGTGCGGCTACCACGGCCTGGCCATGGGCGCCGATGGCAAGACCGCGTCGATGCCCGGCCAGCGGGTGCGTGGCTTTCCGTGCAACAAGACCTTTGCCGTCGAAGAGCGTTACGGTTTTATCTGGGTCTGGCCGGGCGATCAGGCCCAGGCCGATGCCACGTTGATTCCGCACCTGGAATGGGCGGTCAGCGACCAGTGGGCCTATGGCGGCGGCTTGTTCCACATCGGTTGCGATTACCGGCTGATGATCGACAACCTGATGGACCTGACCCACGAAACCTATGTGCACGCCTCCAGCATCGGCCAGAAAGAAATCGACGAAGCCGCACCGGTCACCCAGGTCCAGGGTGATGAGGTGATCACCGCCCGGCATATGGAAAACATCATGGCCCCGCCCTTCTGGCGCATGGCCCTGCGCGGCAACAACCTGGCCGACGACGTGCCGGTGGACCGCTGGCAGATCTGCCGCTTCACCCCGCCCAGCCATGTGTTGATCGAGGTCGGTGTCGCGCATGCCGGCAACGGTGGTTATCACGCCGATGCGCGTTACAAGGCCTCCAGCATCGTGGTCGACTTCATCACTCCGGAAAGCGACACCTCGATCTGGTACTTCTGGGGCATGGCGCGCAACTTCAACCCGCAGGACCAGGCCCTCACCGCGAGTATTCGCGAAGGCCAGGGCAAGATCTTCAGCGAAGACCTGGAGATGCTCGAACGCCAGCAGCAGAACCTGCTCAAGCACCCCGAGCGCAACCTGCTCAAGCTCAATATCGATGCCGGTGGCGTGCAGTCGCGCAAGGTGCTGGAACGGATCATCGCCAGCGAACGGGCGGCAACGCCGTCGCTGATCGCCACTGCCCAATAACTGGCCGGAGCCATCGAAATGATCGACGTCGTGGTGATTTCCCGCAAAGAAGAAGCGCCGGGCATTTGCAGCTATGAACTGGCGCGTGCCGACCGCAGCCCGCTGCCGGCCTTCAGCGCCGGCGCACATATTGATGTGCATGTTCCGGGCGATGCAGGGTGGGTACGCCAGTATTCACTGTGCAATGCCCCCAGCGAACAGCATCGCTATCAGATCGGCGTGCTCGACGACCCGGCCTCGCGCGGCGGTTCGGCGACGATTCACCGCTTGTTGCAGGCCGGCATGCACCTGCGCATCAGCGAGCCGCGCAACCTGTTCGAACTGGCCACCGACGCCCGGCGCAGTCTGCTGTTTGCTGGCGGCATCGGCATCACGCCGATCCTGTGCATGGTCGAGCACCTGGCGGCCACTGACGCCGATTTTGAACTGCACTACTGCGTACGCGCCCGCGACAAGGCGGCGTTCATCAACCGCTTGCAGGCATCGGCCTTTGCCGACCGGGTGTTTGTGCACGTCGATGAAGAGCCGGCCAGCGTGTTGCAAGCGGCCAGCGTGCTGGCAGGTCCGCAGCCCGATGTGCATTTATATGTGTGTGGCCCTGGCGGCTTCATGCAGCACGTGCTGGACAGCGCCCGTGCGCAGGGCTGGAGTGAAGCCAACCTGCACCGCGAATACTTCGCCGCCGCCCCGGTCGACACCAGCGCCGACGGCAGCTTCTCGGTCAAGGTCAACAGCACCGGGTGTGTGTTCGAGATCCCCAAGGACCAGAGCGTGATCCAGGTGCTGGAGCTGCATGGCATCGAACTGCCGGTGTCGTGCGAGCAAGGCGTGTGCGGCACCTGCCTGACCGGCGTGCTGGAAGGCATCCCCGAGCACCGCGACATGTACCTGACCGAAGAAGAACAGGCCCTGAACGACCAGTTCACCCCGTGTTGTTCACGGTCGAAGACGCCGCTATTGGTGCTGGATATCTAATGACCTGACGCTGGATTCTTTGTAGGAGGCAGCTCTGCTGGCGAAGGCTGCGTAATGCCTGGCGCAGATAGGCTAGCCACACCGGCCTTATCGCCAGCAGAGCCTCCTACAATCACTTTCATCCGTTCGGCCGAGGAGGCGCTGAAGATTTCGGCGTAGCGCAACGTCGCGTTGGCGTGTTCGCGCATGATGGCTTCGGCGCGGGCGCCCTGGCGGTTGACCAGGGCGTCGACGATGGAGTGATGCTGCATGTGCGCGTAGTTGAAGCGGCGGTATTCGCGGGCCATGTCGTGGCGATCGATGGCCAGGGCGCTGACCGAGGCGAACGGCAGGTGATCGTTGCGCGCCAGGGCATCGGCAATCGCCGGGTTGCCGCTGCCTTCGACGATGATCCGGTGAAAACGCATGTTCAGGTCGTGATAGACCTCAAGGTCGTCCTCGGTCACATAGCCCTTGTCGAACAGCGCATCGCCCTCACGCAGGCAGGCGTGCAACTGATCGCACGCCTCCGGCGTAAGGCCGCGCTCGGCGCTTTGCCGGGCCGCCAGGCCTTCCAGCACGCCGCGCACTTCCACGGCGCCGGCAATGTCCTGGGTGCTGACCGAACGCACCTGAAAGCCGCGCCCGCCATGGCGCACCAGCAGGCCTTCCTGCTCCAGGGTACGAAACGCGATGCGCACCGGCATGCGCGAGACGCCGAACAATTCAGCCGTGGGCACTTCCATCAGCCGCTCGCCGGCCGCCAGTTCGCCTGCGGCGATCATCTTGCGCAACGCAACCAGCACCGTCTGACCGGGCTTGTTCATGCAGGCTACTTCCAGCAATCAAGGGGCGCCCATGGTAGCGCGCCGGACTTAATCCACAAACGCTAATGGTAGCTTTGCGCTATGCAGACCGGCCACGTGGCGGTCGGCCTCGGGCAGCAGCCAGGTGAAGAAGAACTGCGCGGTTTCCAGCTTGGCGGCGCGCAGCGGGTCGTCGTCGGCCAAATGCTGCGCGATCCGGGCGGCGCGGGTCCACGCGAAGGCCAGCAAGGTCAGGCCGCACAGACGCAGAAAATCCTCGGCGGCGCGGTACGGGTATTCCGCGTCCAGCGCCGTTTGCTCGACGCACAACTGCCAGACCTGCTCGAGTCCCTGGCAACGGCGCTGCAACTCATCGCCCAAGGCCTGGCAGGGCGCTGACTGACTGGCCAGCCGTGCTTCGTCGCGCAGGATCACCAGCAATTGCTGTAATGCCTCGCCGTTGTCGCCCAGCACCTTGCGCAGCAGCAGGTCGTTGGCCTGAATCTCGTTGCTGCCCTCGTAGATCATCGCGATGCGGCTGTCGCGCAGGGTTTGTTCGATGGCGAACTCGCCGACATAGCCATAGCCGCCGAACACTTGCAGCGCCTGGCTGGCCAGTTGAAAGCCGCGCTCGGTAAAGAACGCCTTGATGATCGGCGTCAACAGGCCAGTCAGTTGCGCAGCCTGGGCGCGGGCCTCGGCGGTGGCGGCATGGTCGGCCTGATCGAGCAGGTGCGCGGTCCAGTAGCCAAGGGCGCGCAAGCCTTCGCTGCTGGCGCGCAGTTCCAGCAGGGTGCGGCGCATCGCCGGGTGATAGTGGATCGGGTCGGCGGCGCTGGCGGCGACGCCTTCGGGGCGCCGGGGCGCGCGCATCTGCCGGCGTTCGCGGGCGTATTCACGGGCGTTCTGCCAGGCGGCTTCGGCATGCCCCAGGCCTTGCAGGCCGACATGCAGGCGTGCCGAGTTCATCATCACGAACATCGCCGCCAGGCCTTGATGCGCCTGGCCGATCAGCCAGCCTTGGGCGTTATCGAAGACCAGCGAACAGGTGGCGCTGCCCTTGATGCCCATCTTGTGTTCGATGCCGTCGCAGCGCACGGCGTTGAGCGTGCCGTCGTCCAGGCGTCTGGGCACCAGAAACAGTGAAATGCCGCGGCTGCCGGCCGGTGCGTCCGGCAAGCGCGCCAGCACCAGGTGCAGAATGTCGTCGCACAGATCGTGCTCGCCGCCAGAGATAAACAGTTTGTTGCCGCTCAGCGCGTAACTGCCGTCAGGCCGGGGCTGGGCGCGGCTGCGCAGCAGGCCGACGTCGCTGCCGGCCTGTGGTTCGGTCAGGCACATGGTCGGCAGCGCCTGGCCGCTGACGATGTCGGGCACATAGCGGTCCTGGATCCACTGCGGCGCGTGGGTTTTCAGGCACAGGTAAGCGCCGTGGGCGATGCCGGTGTACATCGCCCAGGCATGGTTGCTGGCGTAGAGCATTTCCTGCAAGGCGGCATCGAGCACCTGCGGCAAACCCTGGCCGCCGTGTTCCGGGCTGCACGCCAGCGCCGGCCAGCCGCCCTCCATATAGGCTTTATAGGCGGCCTTGAAGCCTGCGGGGGTGATGACCTGGCCGTTGTCGAAGCGACAGCCTTCGCGGTCGCCGCTGGCATTCAACGGTGCGAGCACCTCGCTGCAAAACAGCCCGGCCTGCTCCAGCACCTGAGTGGCCAGCGGCGCATCGAGAAAATCGAAGGCTTCGGTCTGACGCCAGGTGTCGGGCGCGTCGAGCCAGTGCTCGATCACGAATTGCATGTCACGCAACGGTGGCTGGTAGTGCCACATGGCAATCTCCTTTTGCACAGAGTCAGGGGCAATACGATTTTGTAGGAGCGGCCGGGCGGCGATCCGCTTTAGCCGCGAAGGGCACAACACGGTGTCGTATTCTTCCCGACTAAAGTCGGTCCTACGAGGCTTTCCAATCCGGGTTTTCGATCAGGATGGCCATGCCTTGGCCGCCGCCGACACACGCCGCCGCGATGCCATAACGCAGGTTTCTCTCGCGCAACTGGCGGGCCAGGGTCAGTACCAGGCGCAGGCCGCTGGCGGCCAGTGGGTGGCCCAGGCCAATCGAGCCTCCGCGACGGTTGAGGCGTTCGCCGTCCAGTTCCAGCTCGCGGGCCACGGCCAGCACTTGCGCGGCCTGGGCTTCGTTGATTTCCACCAGGCCTATGTCGTCCAGGCGCAGCCCGCTGCGGTGCAGCAGCAGGCGGATCGCCGGCGCCGGGCCGATGCCCATATGCTCCGGCGCCACACCGACCACCGCGCTGGCGCGTAAATGCGCCAGCACCGGGCCTCTGCAGGCCGACAGCGGCCCGACCAGCGCCGCCGCCGCACCATCGACCACCGCACAGCTGTTGCCGGCGGTCTGCACTCCGCCGTCATGCACCGCCCGCAAGCGCGCCAGGGCTTCGAGGCTGCTGGCGCGGGGATGGCTGTCCTGGCTGACGCTGTCGATGCCGCGCGGCAAGCGAATGCCGCGCGGCTGGTAACCGTCCAGCGCGAAGCGCTCATTGATCACCGGCACGATTTCGTCCGCCAGCCAGCCGCTGCTCTGCGCTTCAAGGGTCAATCGGTGGCTTTGCAGCGCATAGCGGTCGACAGCTTCGCGGGGCAAATCGTAGTGCCGGGCCAGACGGTCGGCGGTCGCGATCATGTCGATACCGGGTGCCGGGTCATGCAGCGCTTCCCAGAGAAAATCCTTGAACTGCACGCCCGCGCCGAGCTTGAAACCGTCGCGATGGGTGTAGGCAGCAATCGGGTTGCGCGACATCGACTCGGCGGCCACGCACAGCGCCAGTTGCGTGCCCTCGCCCACCTGCACTGCGGCCTGACGCAGCAGTTCGAAACCGGTGGCACAGATCCGCTGCACGCCCAGCGCTGGCACATTCAACGGCACGCCGCTGTACAGGCCGATATGCCGGGGCAGCAGGTACGCATCGAAACTGGCTTGGGCCATGGAACCGGCCAGCACGCTGTCGACCTGCGTGGCTTCAATTCCTGCGCGAGCCAGCACGCTGCGCCCGGCCTTTATCCCCAGATCGATGGGCGACACCTGCGCCAGCGCGCCGCCCAGATCGACCCAGGGCGTGCGCACCGCGTCGAACAGCGCTGCATCGGCAAATGCAGAATATTGCCCGGCGACGTTCATGCCGGTACGCCGGCTGCAAGCGTGGTGGCGCGCAGGATCGTTTCGTCTTGGCCGCGATACAGCGCCTCGACTTGCGCGGCGCGCCACTGCAACACGGCGCGCTGATTGATCGAGCCCTTGTCGGTGATTTCGCCACGGTCGATGGACGGTGCTTCGACCAGCAGTGCGACCCATTCCAGACGGCTGGCATTGCCGGTGGCGTCGGCGTTCAGGCGCTGCAGCCAGCCGGCGAACCACTGGCGCACCGGCGCACTGGCCAGTACCTCGGCATCGCTGGCCTGCGCGCCGAGGCCGGCCAGCTGGCGGCAGTCGTAGAGGCGTGGGAACACCAGCGCGCCCAGGCATTCGCGGTCCGGTGCGGTGACCACGATGTCTTGCACATACGGCGAGCCTTCGAGCACCGCGCGGTTGCGCAGCGGCCCGACGCTGACGAAAACGCCGGACGACAGTTTGAAGTCCTCGGCAATACGCCCGTCGAACATCAGCCCCAGTTGTGGATCTTCAGGGTCGGCCAGCTTCAGCGCATCACCCGAGCAATAGAAGCCTTCGCTGTCGAAGGCTTCCGCGGTCTGCTGCGGCGAGCGCCAGTAGCCGGGCATGATGTGCGGCCCGCGAAAGCGCCCTTCGAGCTTGCCGTCGACCGGCACCAGGCGCACTTCGCAGCCCGGCGCCGGCAGGCCGATGTAGCCGGCCTGCGACAAGGGCCCGGTGGTAAAGGTGCATGACGGCGAGGCTTCGGTCATGCCCAGGCCTGCCATCATGCGGATGCGCTCGCCGCAGTGCTGCTCGGCGACCCGGTCGAGACGGTCCCAGATGCTTTGTGAGAGGCCGGCGGCGGCAAAGAAAAACAGCTTCATGCGGGCAAAGAAGCGCGTCCGCAGTTCAGCGTCTTTTTCCAGCGCGTTGACCAGCTCTTCCCAGCCCTTGGGCACGGTCAGGTACGCGGTGGGCGAGATGTCCTTGAGGTTGCGCAGGGTCTCGGCAAAGCCCTGCGGCGTCGGTTTGCCGTTATCCAGATAAAACGTGCCGCCGTTGTAAAGCACGATGCCGAGGTTATGGCTGCCGCCAAAGGTGTGGTTCCACGGCAGCCAGTCGACCAGCACCGGTGGCTCTTCGCCGAACACCGGGAAGGTCTGCAACAGCATCTGCTGGTTGGCGCAGAGCATGCGCTGGGTGGTGACCACGGCCTTGGGCAGCTTGGTGGAGCCTGAGGTAAACAGGAACTTGGCAATGCTGTCCGGGCCGGT
Source organism: Pseudomonas sp. 3A(2025) (assembly GCF_054589175.1). Taxonomy (NCBI): domain Bacteria; kingdom Pseudomonadati; phylum Pseudomonadota; class Gammaproteobacteria; order Pseudomonadales; family Pseudomonadaceae; genus Pseudomonas; species Pseudomonas sp. 3A(2025). The sequence goes on from NZ_BAAILM010000034.1 coordinate 268,594, forward strand.
CGCGGCAAACGCGGCCTCGGCCTCGGGGCCGCCGGGTTGTTCGAGCAGGCGCGCGAACGGCGTCAGCGCACGGCCGGGCAACTTGCCGCGTACGCTGATCACCGCGACATCGGCGGGCAATACGGCGTCGATGGCTTTCTGGTAGCTGGCGGTGTCGCTGACGAATACCAGCCCCGGTTGCAGCACGTCACAGACATGGCGCAGCTTGGCAAAGTCCTGGGACAGCAACGAATAGGCCGGCGATACCGGGCAATAGGGAATGCCGGCGTACATCGCGCCGAGGGCGATTTGCAGGTGTTCGATGTCATTACCCGACAACAGCGCCAGCGGCCGCTCGGCCGACAGCCCGTAGCCGAGCAGGTGCTGGGCGATGGCGCGCACGTCGCTGAGCATCTGTGCGTAGCTGACTTCGCGCCAGCCGCCGTGGCTGTCGCGGGCGGCGATAAAAGTCTGTGCCGGGCGCACCTCGGCCCAGTGCAGCAGGCGGTCGAGCAGCCGCTCGGGAAGCTGGGCCAGCGGTTCCAGGGCGCGCATGTGCAGCACGCCGTGCACTTCGCTGACCTCTACAGCAGGATGGCCGATGGACACCTGGCGATAGCGCGCAGGGTGTTGCCTGACGCTTGCGGATTGGGGATTCACGTGCTGCTCCTCCATCGAGACCGGCCACGCAGGCGGTCTCTGGCTGTCGCCTTTATTGTTATTCAGGGGCGGGCGACGCAGCGGTCGCCCGAACGCAAGAGCGCTTTTATATGGGGTAATGCCGCGGGCCGTTCTGCAGCGTCACCCAGCGCAACTGGGTGAAGAAGTCGACCGAGGCGCTGGCGCCAAAGCTGCCGTAGCCGCTGGACTTGACCCCGCCGAAGGGCATCTGCGCTTCGTCGTGTACGGTCGGCCCGTTGATATGGCAGATGCCCGACTCGACCCGCTGCGCCAGCGCCAGGGCGCGGCCGGTGTCGCGGCTGAAAATCGCCGACGACAAGCCGAATTCCGAGTCGTTGGCCAGGCGCAGCAGCTCTTCGTCGCCGCTGCCACGCACCACCACCGCCACCGGGCCAAACGATTCTTCGCGGTACAGGCGCATGTTGCCTGTGACGTGATCGAGCAGGGTTGGCTGCATGATGCTGCCGCTGCATTGCCCGCCGGCCACCAGCGTGGCGCCGTGGCTGACCGCGTCATTGATCAAACCCAGAATACGTTCGCCGGCACTGGCATCGACCAGCGAACCGAGCACCGAGGCCGGGTCGTCCGGGTGGCCGGCGCGCAGGGTGGCGATCTTGGCGGCCAGTTTGTCGACGAAGGCATCGGCGACTTTGCTGTCGACGATCAGCCGCTCGGTCGACATACAGATCTGGCCCTGATTGAAGTAGGCGCCGAAGGCCGCCGCTTCAACGGCGGCATCCAGATCAGCGTCGTCGAGCACCAGAAACGGCGCCTTGCCGCCCAGTTCCAGCAGCGCAGGCTTGAGGTGGCGCGCCGACAGTTCGCCGACGATGCGGCCCACATGGGTGGAGCCGGTGAAGTTGACCCGGCGCACGGCCGGGTTGGCGATCAGCCGCTCGACGATGGCCGGTGCGTCGCTCGGTGCGTTGCTGATGACGTTGACCACGCCGTCGCCCAGCCCGGCTTCGTGCAGAATCTGGCCGATCAGCCGGTGCACGGCCGGGCTCAGTTCCGAGGCCTTGAGCACCACGGTGTTGCCACACGCCAAGGGCATGGCAATGGCGCGGGTGGCGAGAATCACCGGCGCGTTCCACGGCGCAATGCCCAGCACCACGCCGCACGGCTGGCGCAGCGCCATGGCGAAGCTGCCGGGCACATCGGAGGGAATGACCTGGCCGACGATCTGGGTGGTCATCGACGCCGCTTCACGCAGGATATTGGCCGCCAGCTTGACGTTGAAGCCATACCAGTTGGCCATTGCGCCGGTTTCGCCGGCGGCGGCGATAAAGCGGGCGCTATTGGCCTGCAACAGTTCGGCAGCCTTGAGCAGCCGCGTGCGGCGCTCGTTGGGCGCCAGCGCGGCCCACGCCGGAAACGCGGCCTGGGCGGCGGCGACAGCGGCATCGGCGTCTTCAAGGGTGGCGGCGGCGACCTGAGAGACAACCTCGCCGGTCACCGGGTTGCGGCGTTCAAAGGTTCGGCCGTCACGCGCAGGCAGCGATTGCCCGCCGATCAGCAAGGGCACGTCGAGCATAGTGATTCCTCTTTAATTGTCTTTATCGGGAACACGGGTGATGCATGGCAACGCTTTGGGCGAACGGGTTTGATGGCCGGTTCGCCCACGGGGCTCAGCGCTTATAGGTCTGCAGGCCCGGCTTGATGCTCTTGTCGTCCAGGAACTGCTTCATGCCCTGCTCGCGGCCGCCTTCGGTGTCGAGCAGGCGCGACTGGTCGAGCTTGGCGTACAGGTAGTCTTCGTTCTGCTCCCAGGTCAGTTCGCGGCAGCGCTTGAAGCCATGCTTGGCGGCGCGCAGCACGACCGGGTTTTTCTCCAGCAGGTTACGCGCAAGCTCAATGGTGGTCTCGCGCAGCTGCTCAAGCGGCACGCTTTCGTTGACCAGGCCCATCTCTGCGGCCTTTTTACCGCCGAAGGTCTTGCCGGTCATGATGTAGTAAAGCGACTGGCGATGGCCCACGGTGTCGGCCATGGCCTTGCTGACCAGGTTACCCGGCGGGATGCCCCAGTTGATTTCCGAAAGACCGAAGGTCGCCTCGTCGGCGCAGATCGCCAGGTCGCAGGCCACCAGCGGGCTGAAGCCACCACCGAAGCACCAGCCGTTGACCATGGCGATGGTCGGCTTGGAGTACATGCGCAGCAGTTTCCATTGCCATTGCGAGGCTTCGCGGCGAATTTTTTCTTGCAGGATTTCAGGGCCTGCGTCGGTTTCGCGGAAGTATTCCTTAAGGTCCATGCCGGCAGTCCACGACTCGCCGGCACCGGTCAGCACCAGCACACCGGCGTCGGCGTCTTGCTCCAGAGTCTCCAGCACGTCGATCATTTCCCGGTTCAGGGTCGGGCTCATGGCGTTGCGTTTTTCCGGGCGGTTGAGGATGACCCAGGCAATGCCTTCTTCGATCTCGACTTTGACGGTGCTCCAGCGGCCTTCGTAGTTGCTCATGGTGTGCTCTCTTGTTCTGTGTGGGGGATTGTTTCGTCGGTGGCCTGTTGGCCGATGGACAAAAATTAGCCTGAGAAAATAGTTATGTCAATTAACCATTAATCAAATTAACCAAGTGTTTTGTGTCTGGCTGGCGGGCTGCACAGATTCGCATCGCCGCCGTGATAGCCATTGCCGGCCAATCCCGGCAAACTGCATAGCCTTGTTAACTGAACGATTCAGGACTTGCCTCATGGCCAAGCTTTCCAGTGCTGCCCTTTTACGCGATGCCGTGCCAGGCGATGCCGACGCTCCGTTGCCGCTGGATGCGGCGCTGGACGACCTGATCGGTTATGCCCTGCGCCGTGCCCAGCTCAAGCTGTTCCAGAACCTCATCGCGCAACTGGCGGTACATGACCTGCGCCCTGCGCAGTTTTCGGCGCTGGCGATCATCGACCGCAACCCCGGGCTGATGCAGGCCGACCTGGCCCGGGCGCTGGCCATCGAGCCGCCGCAAGTGGTGCCGTTGCTCAATAAACTCGAAAGCCGTGCGCTGGCGGTCAGGGTGCGCTGCAAGCCGGACAAGCGCTCATACGGGATTTTCCTGAGCAAGACCGGTGAAACGCTGCTCAAGGAATTGAAGCAGATCGCCGTGCAAAGCGACCTGGATTCAACCGCCGCGCTCGATGACGCCGAGCGCGAGCAGTTGCTGGCGCTGTTGCGTAAGGTTTATCTGTAAGAGCCGAACGCAGGACCGGCTTTAGCCGGGAAACAGGGATCGCATAACGGCTTTCCCGACTAAAGCGGTTCGCCGCCCGGCCGGTCCTGCGGGGATGCGTACTAACGTGTGCGTTCGGCTCACCAGAGCGGCAAGGTGTAGGTCGCCAGAAACCGTGTCTGGTTTTCGTCGCGAAAGGCCGCTCCGGTCGGGAAGTCGTTGCGGTAAATGGCCTTGCGCACCAAGAAGCCCAACTGCTTGAGCGGGCCGCTCTGGATCACGTAGCCCAGCTCCATCTGAAACTCGCGCTCCTTGCGGTCCTCGGCGCGCAGCGAGGTCAGCTCGATGTTGTCGCCGCGCACGTAGCGCAGGCGGCTCTTGAGGCCTGGAATGCCGACGGCGGCAAAGTCGTAGTCGTAGATGGCCTGCCAGGTGCGCTCCTTGGCGTTGAGAAAGTCCGAGGCCATGGTCAGTTCGCTCATGCCCATCAGTTCGGTGCCCGACACGTACGGCGTGGCGGTGTCGCCGGTCGAGTTCATGTAGCCCACGCCGAGCTTGTGCCCGCCCCAGCGGTACGAGAACAGTGCTGACGCATTGATGTTATCGACCTTGCCGGCCTTGGCGGCGCCTGCCTCTTCACTGAAAAAACTGCGCAGGTCGCTGGTCAGTACGCCGTCGCCCAGCGGCAGGTTGTGCAGCAGCGCCACGGTGCTTTGCCGGTACAGGTCGTCCACTTCGGCATGGTACACGCGCAGGCTCAGGTCCTTGTTGACCTGATAATCGCCACCCAGATAGCTCATGTGCGAGGTGGTGGCCGCACCGTTGAAGCGCCCGTTCGGCGAGGCGATGGCCATGTTCTGGTAAGAGGTCGAGTCGCGCCGGTTGATACGGTCGATGTAGCCGGCATTCAATGTCAGCCCGTCGATGTCTTTGGAGGTCAGGGTGGTGCCGCGAAAGGTCTGCGGCAGCAGGCGCGACGGGCTGGCAAAGGCGAACGGCAGAAAGATCGATACATCGCCGGTCTTCACCGTGGTCTTGGCAAAGCGCAGCTTGCCGGTCAGCGCCAGGCGCGAGTAATCGTCCGGGGCGCGCTTGTCGCTGGCCGACACCGGTAGCAGCTCGGTGCCGCTGCGGTCCGGTGACGAGTCGAGCTTGACCCCCACCAGCGCCCGCGCATCCAGGCCAAAACCCAATGCGCCGGGGGTGTAGCCCGATTCCACATTGAGGATAAACGCCTGCGCCCACTCGCGGGCGGCGGTCTTGGCGCCGTCGTCCTTGTAGTCGCGGTCCAGATAATAATTACGCAGGGTCAGGGTGCCGTGGCTGTCTTCCAGCAGCCCTTCGGCGTGCAGCGCCGGGCTGCACAGGCCCAGGCCAAGCAAAGCCAGGCAGCAGCGAGGATGGAACGCGTGAAATTGAAGGCTCGGGCGAGCCCCTTTGATGTCCGAAGGTGTGTCTGGCATGTCCGTTGTCCACTTATTGTTGTTGTTTTCAAGCGCGAGCGGCGGTGATCCGATACCGCTTGCGGGCAAGAATGGGAACGCTGCGCGCGGTCGTCAACGGTGAGTATCCGATAATCGAACGTTAATTTTGTTATCTATTTTTACAAAATCGTATCGGTTTCGTTAAGTCCATGTTTTTACTGGGCCTGATGGCTTAAGCATCTGTTTATCCGGTGCTTTGCTTTTTAGTTATCTTTGTTAATCTTATTTTCAAGCCCGGCATGACCCTGCTACCGTGCGGTCGTCGGCTTTGCGCTCACAACAAAAACAACAATGAGGTTTATCCATGGACAGTTCATTGCGCCGCCCGGCGCTCACCATCGCGCTGTGCTTTATCGTGGCGCTTATCGAAGGGTTCGACCTGCAAGCGGCGGGCACGGCGGCTGCCGGTTTGCGCCATACCTTTGAGCTGGACCCCAGGATGCTCGGCTGGGTATTCAGCGCCGGCATCATCGGCCTGTTGCCCGGTGCGTTCTTCGGCGGCTGGATTGCCGACCGTATCGGGCGCAAGAAGATCCTGATTGCCGCCGTGCTGCTGTTCGGTGTGTTTTCCCTGGCCACCGCCTATGTGCAGAGCTATTCAGTGCTGTTGCTGGTGCGCTTCATGACCGGCCTGGGCCTGGGCGCGGCCCTGCCCAACCTGATCGCCCTGTGCGCAGAAGCTGTGGGCGAGCAGCGTCGTGGCACGGCGATCAGCATCATGTACGCCGGCGTCCCGCTGGGCGGTGCTTTGGCGGCGGTGGTGGCGATGCTGGGCGGCGATCACTGGCAGCTGACGTTTATCATCGGCGGCCTGGCGCCCTTGCTGGTGGTGCCGCTGATGATGGTGCTGCTGCCCGAGTCCACCGTGTTCCGTCAGCAGGCCGATGCCACGGCGCGGGTCTCGACCTCAAAGGCCCTGTTCGGCGAAGGCCGCGCGTCGATCACCCTGGCGTTGTGGGTCAGCTATTTCTTCACCCTGACGGTGATGTACATGCTGCTCAACTGGCTGCCGTCGTTGCTGATGGGCCAGGGGTTTACCAAGCCTGAAGCCGGGCTGGTGCAGATGCTGTTCAATATCGGCGGCGCGTTGGGTTCGTTGTCTGGCGGCTTGCTGCTCGACCGCTTCAATGGCGTCAAAGTGGTGATCGGCGTGTACCTGGGCCTGCTGGCCGCGCTGGTTGGCGTCGGCTTGTCGGTGGGCATCGTGCCGATGGCAATAGCCGGTTTTTCGGCCGGCGTGTTTGTAATGGCCGCCCAACTGGTGCTGTACGCCATGGCACCGCCTTCCTACCCGACCTCGGTGCGCGCCACGGGTGTGGGTGCTGCGGTGGCAATCGGGCGCCTGGGGTCGGTGGCCGGGCCCTTGGCGGCCGGGCAGATTCTGGCGGCTGGCGCCGGGACGACAGGCGTATTGCTGGCAACTTCACCGGGGCTGGTGATTGCCGCACTGGCGATCATCACCGTGGTGTCGCGTCCGGGGCTGAGTGTCCGGCCGGGATTGAAGACCGCATCGTAAACGGTGATTAAAGCAAAAACGCCCCCGACAGGTGATGTCGGGGGCGTTTTTGTTTGGCGTGTCAGCGAATCAATGCGCGAATTGCGAGGCCAGTTCGCGCAGCATCACCTCGGCATCGAGGACTTTTCTGACGGCGTCATGGGCTTTGTCACGGCTCAGGTTCAAGCGCTCGAAGAGTTCGTCCGGGATGTCCTGGGCAGGTCCTGCGCCGATGCCGTTGTTGCGCAGCAATTGCACGGCCAGATACACCAGATTGGCGTATTCGCAATATTCGCCGGCGTAGTACGGGTCATGCTGGAAGCGCAGCGCGGTGCACAGCTCGTCGGGCATGTCCCACGAACTCATCAGCCAGGAACCGATCTGCTCACGGCTGATGCCCAGCAGGTGCTGTTCCACAAAGCTGTGGTGCACGTGCGGGTTGACCTCCAGTTGACGGCAGATCAGCGAGAAGTGCGGCGGAAACACATGCGCCAGCAGCAGGTAGCCGAAGTTGTGCAGCAGGCCGGCCAGGTAGGTCAGGCCGCCTTCGGGGCGCTTGGCGCGCGGCATGGCGCGGGTCAGGCCTTCGATGACCGCGGCGGTATAGATCGACTGTTGCCAGTATGGCGTGGTCTGTTGCGGATGATCCTTGGGCAGGCTCAGGGTCTTGCCCAGCGCCAGGCCCAGCGCCAGGTTGATCACCAGGTCAAAACCCAGCACGCGCACGATGGCGTCTTCGACCGAGCGGATCTTGCCGGTCGAGGCGTAGTACGGCGACGCGGCCCAGCTGACCACTTGTGCGGCCAGTGCGGGGTCGGTCTCGACCACGCCGGTGATGTCGTCGATGGTCGCGTCGGGGTCGACGCGCAGCTTGATGATTTTTTGCGCCGTGCTGGCCAGCGGCGGAATTTCCAGGGTCGCTTCCAGGCGTTGCTGGATGCGCCGTGCAGTGAAGGCGTGGACGGCCTGGGTGATTTCTTCGCGGTCGTCGTGCGGACGGTCGAGGTTGGGCTGGATCTGGTTGAGCAACTGGCCAAAATGCGCGGCGCTGGCCTTGCCGAGCATGCTCTTGAAATCGTCGCTGGCAATTTCCAGCAACAGGCCCGGCTCGCCTGAACCCACCAGCAGGCTCGGCTGTTGCAGCAGGCGATCGTCGTACAGGCACGGCGAGCTGGTCAGCGCCGGCAAGCCAGGCAGGCTTTGCAGGTTGTGCTTGAGCAGCATGCGCGACAGGCGGTCGAACGACACGGCCTTGAGTTCGCGGCCGGTCAGTTCGGCGATCCGGTTCAGGTCCAGCAACTGGTTTTGCGGGAACAGGATCAACAGAGCGCCGACGGCGTCTTCGACCAGGACAGCCTGAACCTTGCGCTCGCTTGGCAGGCTCGGGTGGTCCGAGACTTCCTGATAGCTGATTGCCAGCTTTTCCAGCAGTTGGCGAATCACTGACGGGGCATGGTGAGCATCATTGACGTGGGCTACTTCTGTCATGGTCTGAGTCCATTTCCTACAATGTGCGCAGTATAACCAGCTTCTTCAGATTGGGTTCCGCCAGCTTCGCAAAGCGTTGCCTGGATCACACCTGACCGTACTGTTGACCATGGCGCAACCAGCGTTCCAGCAGCGGGTCGACGTGGTGCGGCCAGCGCTCCAGTAGCGCCTGGGCGGCGTCGCGCACCGCCGGCAGCAGGTCGGCGTCGCGCATCAGGTCGGCGACCTTGAATTGCAACAGGCCCGTTTGTCGGGTGCCGAGCATTTCGCCGGGGCCGCGCAGCTCCAGATCCTTTTCGGCGATGACGAAGCCGTCGTTGGTTTCGCGCATGATGCCCAGCCGTTGCCGGCCGATCTGCGACAGCGGCGGGTGGTAGAGCAGCACGCAATAGCTGACCGCACTGCCGCGCCCTACCCGGCCGCGCAACTGGTGCAACTGGGCAAGGCCCAGGCGTTCGGGGTTTTCGATGATCATCAGGCTGGAGTTGGGCACGTCGACGCCGACCTCGATGACCGTGGTCGCGACCAGCAACTGCAGATTGCCCTGTTTGAACTCGGCCATGATCGCGGCTTTTTCGGCAGGTTTCATGCGCCCGTGAATCAGCCCGACGCGCAGTTCACCCAGGGCCATGCTCAGTTCTTCGAACGAGGTTTCAGCGGCCTTGCAGGTCAGCTCTTCGGATTCTTCGATCAGGGTACAGACCCAATAGGCCTGACGCCCTTCGGCGCAAGCGGCGCGTACCCGCTCGATGACTTCGACGCGGCGGCTGTCGGCCACCAGCACGGTGCTGACCGGAGTACGCCCCGGCGGCAGTTCGTCGAGCACCGAGGTGTCGAGGTCGGCGTAGGCACTCATCGCCAGGGTGCGCGGGATCGGTGTGGCGGTCATGATCAACTGGTGCGGGTTCATCACGCCGCCCACGCCCTTGCTGCGCAGCGCCAGGCGTTGCTGCACGCCAAAGCGGTGCTGTTCGTCGATGATCGCCAGGGCCAGGTTCTTGAACTTCACTTCTTCCTGAAACAGCGCGTGGGTGCCGACCACCATGCGTGCGCCTTCGGCGATCTGTTGCAACGAGCTGACCCGCGCCTTGCCTTTGAGCTTGCCGGCCAGCCAGGCGACTTCGACGCCCAGCGGCTCCAGCCAGCGCTGGAAGTTGATGTAATGCTGCTCGGCGAGAATCTCGGTGGGCGCCATCAGGGCCACCTGATAACCGGCCTCGATGGCCTGCAGGGCGGCCAGCGCTGCGACCACGGTCTTGCCCGCGCCGACATCGCCCTGCACCAGGCGCAGCATGGGCTCGTGCTGGCTGAGGTCGTAGGCCACTTCTTTGCCGACGCGCTGCTGGGCGCCGGTCGGGGTGAAGCCCAGGTTGGCCAGAAACTGTTTGGGCAAGCGCTTGGCCAACGGCAAGGGTGGCGCACGCAGGGCGCGCTGGCTTTCACGCAGGCGCTGTTGCGACAGTTGATGGGTCAGCAGTTCTTCGAAGGCCAGGCGGTGCTGAGCCCAGTGATGCCCCAGCGCCAGTTCGTCGACATCGGCATCGGCCGGTGGGTGATGCAGGTAACGGATCGCCTCGTCGAGCGGCGCCAGCTGATAGTCGCGGGTCAGTTCGGCCGGCAGCCAGTCGGGCAGGCTCTTGGGGCCGAGCATGGTCAGGGTTTGCTGGCTCAACTGGCGCAGGCGCTGTTGGGTCAGGCCTTCGGTGGTCGGGTAGATGGGCGTGAGGGTTTGCTCTACTGGCGCCGGCTCGTCGCCGGTCAAGGCGCGGTATTCGGGGTGGTAGATTTCCAGCCCCGAAGCGCCGGGCCGGGCCTCGCCAAAACAGCGCAGGTGCGTGCCGCGCTTGAGGCCGTCCTTTTGTGCGTTGCTGAAATGATAAAAGCGCAGGCTGACCACGCCGCTGCCATCGCCCAGCCGCACCAGCAGGCTGCGGCGCTTGCCCATTACCACGTCCTGGCCGCTGACCACTCCTTCGATCACGGCATCCTGTCCTGGACGCAACTGGCCGATGGGCACCACACGGGTGCGATCCTGATAGCGCAGCGGCAGGTGAAACAGCACGTCCTGAAGGTTCTCGAGACCGACCTTGGCCAGCTTCTCGGCCATGGCTTCGCCAACGCCCTTGAGGGCCGTTACCGAAACGTGGGAAAGCTCGCTCATGTCACTCCTGCCTAGCTCGCTTGTACCTTGGGACGGGCTACCGAACACAAGCGTACGGAATCAGCGAGGATCTCGATTGCCTTGGGCCGCGGGAAGCTGGCGCGCCAGGCGATGGCCACGGTACGGAACGGCGCGGGCGCGGTCAGCGGGCGGACTTCGATCACGCCGGGCGCGTAGTGGTGGCTGTCGACCGCCGAGAACGGCAGGATCGACACGCCCAGCCCGGAGGCGACCATATGCCGAATGGTTTCCAGCGAGCTGGATTCGACCGTGGTGTGCCTGGCCGCTTCACTGCCTTTGTTCAGTGTCGGGCAGGCTTCGAGCACCTGGTCGCGGAAGCAGTGGCCTTCGCCGAGCAGCAACAGGCTCTTGTCGTTGAGCGCGGAGGCGTCGATGGTCTGCTTGCGGGTCCAGGGGTGATCGGCCGGCATCAGCACATAGAACGGCTCGTCGTACAGCGGCAGGGTCAGCACATCGGCTTCGTTGAACGGCAACGCGATGATGATCGCGTCCAGTTCGCCGTTGCGCAGCTTGTCGCGCAATACATGGGTGAAGTTTTCTTCGATGTACAACGGCATCTGCGGGGCAACCCGGTGCAGTTGTGGAATCAGGTGGGGGAACAGGTACGGGCCGACGGTGTAGATGGCGCCGACTTTCAGCGGGGCGGTCAGCTGGTTCTTGCCGGCCTGGGCCAGCTCGCGGATGCCCTGGGCCTGTTCGAGGACCTTTTGCGCCTGGGCGACGATGCCTTCGCCGACCGGGGTCAGGCGTACGGCACTCTTGCTGCGCTCGAAGATCAGGACGCCCAGTTCGTCTTCAAGCTTCTTGACGCCGACCGACAGGGTCGGCTGGCTGACATGGCAACGCTCGGCAGCATGGCCGAAGTGCTGCTCCTGGGCGAGCGTAACGATATAGCGCAATTCTGTGAGAGTCATAACGTGCGTCCATGTAGTTGCGCCCCAGCATAGCGGCTGCAATCAATAGACGCACGTTATCAGAGGCGCACCTGTGTTTCAAAAAACTGATTTATCAACGTTTATCCAGCGAGTACACGAACGGCGCCAGAATTTCGATCGATCCGTTGTTCAAGACTTCGGCGGGTGGCTTGGGCACCGGCTGCGCACGACGGATCATCTCCATGGTGGCGCGGTCCAGTGACGGGCTGCCCGAGGTGCTGGCAATCGAGTAGGAAAGCACGTTGCCTTCCGCGTCGACCACAAAGCGCAGTCTTGCCACCCCTTGCATGCCACGACGACGGGCATCCTCCGGGTACTTCTTGTACTTGGCCAGGTGACGCAACAAATCGCCCTGCCAGCTCGGCAACGCAGTGCTCGGTGGCGACGGCGGGCTTTGCGGTGCGGTCGGTGCTGCGGCCTTCTCGACCTTCGGCGCCGGCGGTGCTTCTACCGGTTTCTCGTCGACAGGCTGGTCCTTGGGCGGCTCAGGCTTCTTCTCGATCGGTTTCTTCGGTTGAGGTTTCGGCTTGGGCTTCTCGACCTTTTTAGGGACGACGATTTCCGGCTTCGGTGCTTCGGCAACCTCCGGCATGGGAATTTCTTCCTCGGGCGCAGGCGGCGTCGGCGGCTGCACGACCGCAGGTGGCGGTGGCATAGGCTCTGGCAACGGCGGCAGTTCGATCATCATGGCGGGCGGCGGCAATTCGATTGCCTGAGATGCCGGCCAGCGCAGTGCAAGCAGCACTGCAATGGCATGCACAGCCAGCACCAACAACAGACTACCGCTATAGCGCGTCAGTGTTTGGCGCATGGTGATCATTTTTTCCCAACCGTCTCAAGGCCCACCAGTCCGACTTTCAGGTAGCCGGCGGCGCGCAGGGTGTTCATGACTTCCATCAGGTCGCCGTAGTCCACGCCCTTGTCGGCCTGGAAGAAGATCGTGGTGTCCTTCTTGCCGTGGGTGCGGGCATCGAGCACCTGGCCGATCTGTTCGCGGGTCACCATGTCGTTGCCCAGGTACAGGTTCTTGTCGGCCTTGACGCTGAGGAACACCGGCTTCTCGGGTCGGGGTTGCGGTTGCGCCGTGGACGCCGGCAGGTCGACCTTGATGTCCACGGTGGCCAGGGGAGCGGCCACCATGAAGATGATCAACAGCACCAGCATGACGTCGATGAACGGCGTGACGTTGATTTCGTGGTTCTCGGCGAGATCGTCGCCGCCTTCGTTAAGATGCAGGCCCACGTGTCAGCCCACCTTGCCCAGATGCGGTTGTTGTTGGCTACGCTCGCTTGGCTCTGGCAGATGGTCCAGGTCGCGGCTGACCAGCAGCAGGACCTGAGCCGAGGCGTCGGACACCTGAGCCTTGTAGCCGGCGATGGAGCGGGCGAAGACGTTGTAGATGATGACCGCTGGAATCGCCGCCACCAGGCCCAGTGCCGTGGCCAGCAGGGCCTCGGCGATGCCGGGTGCAACCACGGCCAGGTTGGTGGTCTGGGTCTTGGCGATGCCGATGAAGCTGTTCATGATGCCCCACACGGTGCCGAACAGACCGACGAAGGGTGCGGTCGAACCGATGGTCGCCAGCACGCCGGTGCCGATGCTCATGTTGCGGCCGCTGTTGGCGACCAGACGCTCCAGGCGGAAGCTGACGCGTTCCTTGATGCCTTCACGCTCGCGGCTGTTGGCCGACAGGCGCATTTCTTCGAGAGCGTCATGCACCAGCAGGTGCGACAAGGTGCCTTCTCTGGTGTTGCTGGCGCTGGCCTCGTTGAGGGTGCGGGCCTTTTTCAGGCTGGCGATTTCAGTGCGCAGGCGGCGTTTGGCGCCCAGCAGCTCGAAGCCTTTGGCGATCCAGATGGTCCAGGTGATGATCGAGGCGATGGCCAGGCCGATCATGACCGCTTTGACCACCACGTCGGCGTTCTGGTACATGCCCCACGGCGACAGGTCGTGGGACGACATGCCCAGGCTGTTTTCGCCGGCCAGTGCTTCAGGGTCGGCAGGCGCGTCGGCGTTCAGCGGTGCGACGGGGGCCGGCGCTGGCACCGCAGCGGCAGGCGCTGAGGCAGCAGCAGCGGCAGTGTTGCCCGAAGCAGGCGCTGCCTGATCGGCGAACGCAGGGGTGAGCATCAGGCTCAGCACGATGGCGGCAACAGCGCGCCAGGCGCGAGTCAGGCTGGGGAGCGTGTTTGGCGAGGCGGGTGTTGAATTGCGAGTCATGCTGGCCGGACCTGAAGTGTATATATAAGGACAGTTGCGTCGCCGCATGGGCGCCGAACGCAGGTGCGTGAACAAAGGGTTGCCATTATTGCAAATCGTTCTTGTTAACTAAAGTAATACTGTATCTTTTTTCAAAGAAATTACGTTTAAACGGTAAAGTCCCGGTAAAGATAATGGCTTTTGATTTCGTTATATGAGGAGTGCTGCAATGCCTGCCCCTACGCTATTGATCGCCGGTTGCGGCGATATCGGCTCGCGTCTGGCCCTGCAATTACTGCCTTTGGGTTGGCAGGTGCATGGTGTGCGGCGCAACATTTCGGCATTGCCTGACGGTGTTGCCGGTGTCGCGGGCGATTTGTTTGATTCGGTAAAGCCCAGAGGCTGGCCGACCGGCGGTATCGATTACCTGGTGTATTGCGCCACCCCTACGGAGCGTGACGAGGCCGGTTACCGGCAAGCGTACGTTGAGGGGCTGGAACATGCGCTTGAATGGCTGCGTCAATCCGGCCAGTCGCCGCGCCGGGTGATTTTCGTCTCCAGCAGCAGCGTCTATGGCCAGCAACAGGGCGAATGGGTCGATGAAACCTCGGCGACCGAGGCCGGCGGCTTTTCCGGCAAGGTATTGCTGGAGGCTGAGCACGTGGCACTGGACAGCGGCTGGCCGGCGACTGTGGTGCGCCTGACCGGTATTTATGGTCCGGGGCGCAGCGATTTATCCGGCAAGGTACGCCAGGGTTATAGCGTGGCCATCGATCCGCCGGTGTATGCCAACCGTATTCATGCCGACGATGCCGCCGGCTTGCTGGCGCACCTGCTCAAGGCCGATGCCGACGGTGTGCCGTTGCAGGACTGCTATCTGGGCGTCGATGACGCGCCGGTGGCGCTGGCCGAGGTAGTGGCCTGGATGCGTGAGTATCTGGGGGTTACCGAGTGGTCGGCGCAAGCCAGCCTGCGCCGCGCCGGCAGCAAGCGCTGCAGCAACGCCCGCGCCCGTGCACTGGGCTGGGCGCCGCGTTATACAGACTACCGGGCGGGATATGCAGCGCTGCTGGGGTAAAACCCCAGCTGGTTTATTGCTTCTCGAGCACCCAGCGACTCGAGCCTGGGCGCAGCTGGGGCATTTCGTCGGCGGCAGCTGTGTTGAGCGCCTGGAAGATTTCGAGGCGCTTGCCCTGACGGACGAAGATCCATGGCGCGCCCTGTTCTGCTTTTTCGAGCCACATGCTGTCGTATTCGCCGCTCATGGCTGCACAATCGCCTGCCAGGCAGAGCGCGTAGCGGTCGTTGTCGCCCAGCCCCTGTACGGCGCCGTTAGGCATGAACTGCACGGTCGAGCCCTGGCCTTCGCCGCTGACGATGGTCCATTTACCGCCCATATAGGCGCCGTAAAGCGCGCTTTCGAAGCTGCTGCCGGGTGGTGCGTCGGCGGGTGTCGGGCTTTTGGGTTTGACGAAGTGCTGTTCGGGGCCCGACTCGCTGAGCGACTGGATCAGCTCGCCATCATCGACACGCAGGTTTTCAACGAAGTTGCCGTAGAAATCGACACGCAGCTTGCCGTCGGTGGCGCTGGTGATCTTGCCTTCGCCCAGCTCGAAGCCATTGGAATAAGAGGCCTGGCTGGCCTTGGTATTGACTTGCCATTCCAGGTTCGGGCCATTGGCCAACAGGGCCTGGCGCAGGTTGCCATCCTTGACGGCGGCATCGATGGCGATCTGGTTGATCCAGGTACCATCCGGGTTACGGTCGACGTGGCTGGCGCAGCCAGTGACAAGTGCGGCCAACAGCGACAGGGCGAGCGCACGGCGCATAACAGAGTCCTTCCTTTACTGGGCGGACGCAGCGCCAGGCGCTACGCCCGGGAGAGTTTTTATTCGATGACCAGAATCGCGTCCATCTCGACCTGCGAGCCGCGTGGCAATGCAGCAACGCCGATGGCAGCACGCGCCGGGTAGGGCTGCTCGAAGTAGGTGCCCATGATCTCGTTGACCTTGGCGAAGTGGCCCAGGTCGGTCAGGAAGATGTTCAACTTGACGATGTCCTTGAACGAACCGCCTGCGGCCTCGGCCACCGACTTGAGGTTCTCGAACACCTGGGTGATCTGCGCTTCGATGCCGTCGACCAGTTCCATGGTCTTGGGGTCCAGCGGGATCTGTCCGGACATGTAGACGGTGTTGCCCGCCTTGATCGCCTGGGAGTAGGTGCCGATGGCGGCAGGTGCCTTGTCGCTGGTGATGACGGTCTTGGACATGAGAACTCCTGATAACGGAATGTGGCTAGGCGCGCATGCGGGTGATGCGGGTCACGCCCGGCAGTGCGCGTAGCTTCTTGATGACGCGGGCCAGGTGCACGCGGTCGTGTACGCTGACCACCAGTTGGACCACGCTGATGCGACCATCGCGTTCATCCATGCTGATTTTCTCGATGTTGCCGTCGGCGGCGTTGACGCTGCTGGCCAGCAGCGCGATCAGGCCGCGCTGGTGCTCAAGCTCGACGCGCAGCTCGACATTGAATTCGCCGGTGACATCCTTGGCCCAGGACAATTGCAGGCATTTTTCCGGGTTGTGGCGGATTTCGCTGATGTTGCGACAGTTTTCAAGGTGCACGACCATGCCCTTGCCCGCCGACAAATGGCCGACGATCGGGTCGCCGGGGATCGGCGTGCAGCACTTGGCGTAGCTGAGCACCAGGCCCTCGGTGCCGCGAATCGCCAGCGGGCCTTCGGCATTGGGCAACTGTTCGCCCTCGCCCAGCAGGCGGCGCGCCACAACATAGGCCATGCGATTGCCCAGGCCGATGTCTTCGAGCAGGTCTTCGAGCACGTGTGCGCGATATTCGGTGAGTGCGGCCTGCACGCGCTCGGCGCTGATCTTGTCCAGGCTGGTCTCGAAGCCGTTCAGCACCTTGTTCAGCAGGCGCTCGCCGAGGCTGATCGACTCGGAGCGACGTTGCAGTTTCAGGGCATGGCGAATATGGGTGCGGGCCTTGCCGGTCACCACGAAATTGAGCCAGGCAGGGTTCGGCCGGGCGCCCGGCGCACTGACGATCTCGACCGTCGAACCGCTTTGCAGGGGCTCGGACAGCGGTGCCAGCCGGCGGTTGATGCGGCACGCAATGCAGCTGTTGCCGACGTCGGTGTGCACCGCATAGGCAAAGTCCACGGCCGTGGAGCCTTTGGGCAACTCCATGATCCGGCCTTTGGGGGTGAACACGTAGACTTCGTCGGGGAACAGGTCGATCTTGACGCTTTCGATGAACTCCAGCGAGTTGCCGGCGCGCTGCTGCATCTCAAGCACGCCCTTGACCCATTGCCGGGCGCGGGCATGGGAACCCTTGGGCTGCTCGTCGTCGCTGGATTTGTACAGCCAGTGGGCGGCAATGCCGTTGTTGGCCATCTCTTCCATTTCGCGGGTACGAATCTGGATTTCGATGGGCACGCCATGCATGCCGAACAAGGTGGTGTGCAGCGACTGATAGCCGTTGGCCTTGGGGATCGCGATGTAATCCTTGAAGCGGCCCGGCAGCGGCTTGTACAGATTGTGCACTGCGCCCAGCACCCGGTAGCAGGTGTCGACCTTGTCGACGATGATGCGGAACGCGTACACGTCCATGATCTCGTTGAAGGCGCGGCGCTTGCCGCGCATCTTCTTGTAGATGCCATAAAGGTGTTTCTGGCGTCCGCTGACCTCGCCTTCGATGCCGTCCACTGCCAGGCAGTGGCCCAGCGACTCTTCGATCTTGTTGACCAGCTCTTTGCGGTTACCCCGGGCGCGTTTGACGGCCTGGTGGATACGCGAGGAGCGCATCGGGTACATGGCCTTGAAGCCCAGGTCCTCGAATTCGATACGCACGCTGTGCATCCCCAGGCGATTGGCGATGGGGGCGTAGATTTCGAGGGTTTCCTTGGCGATGCGCCGGCGCTTTTCGCCCGACAGCACTTCAAGGGTGCGCATGTTGTGCAGGCGGTCGGCGAGCTTGACCAGGATCACGCGAATATCGCGAGCCATGGCCATGGCCATTTTCTGGAAGTTTTCGGCTTGCGCTTCGGCTTTGGTCTCGAAGTTCATCTGGGTCAGTTTGCTGACCCCGTCGACCAGATCGGCCACGGTTTCGCCGAATTGCGCGCTGAGCGCCTCTTTGGCGATGCCGGTGTCTTCGATCACGTCATGCAGCATCGCGGCCATCAGGCTCTGATGGTCCATGTGCATGTCGGCAAGAATATTGGCAACGGCCAGAGGATGAGTGACGTAGGCTTCGCCGCTGCGACGGCGCTGGCCGTCGTGGGCTTGCTCGGCGTAAAAGTACGCCCGGCGGACCAGATTGACCTGGTCCTTGCTGAGGTAGGCTGACAGGCGTTCGGCGAGGGCGTCTATGCTCGGCAAAGCGCTACCTCCTGCCGATGGCCCATGCCTTGCGCCGCACTACGTCGACCCGGCATAGGCTTATACGGCCTCGCTGGACTCGTCCTCGAAGGCGGCAAACAACGGTTCGTCTTCGACGATTTCAGCTTCGGCGATCACGGCGTTGTCGATCAGGCCAGCGGCGATTTCGCGCAGGGCCAGAACGGTAGGCTTGTCGTTTTCCCAGGCGAGCTTGGGTTCTTTGCCGCCGGTGGCGAGCTGACGCGAACGCTTGGTGGCGAGCATGACCAGCTCGAAGCGGTTATCGACGTGTTCCAGGCAGTCTTCAACAGTCACGCGGGCCATGGTATTCCTCGTAGCAAATGCGTATGCGCGTTGCCCGGATGGGCGAGCGGACTCGGTAGTGTACTAGTCAGCAGTGGAAAGCTTCAAGCGGTAAGCCACAAGCGGCGCTTGTCGGCGGTGCCGATTCAGCCCAGAAGCTGGTTGAGCAGATCCAGGTGTTCTTGCTGTTGATACGTCTGGCGCAGGCGATTGGCGCGGAAAATGGCCTTGAGGTCTTGCAAGGCCTGGGCGAAATCGTCATTGATAATCAGGTAGTCGTAGGCCGCGTAATGGCTCATTTCGCTCACTGCTTCACGCATCCGGCCTTCGATGATCTCGTCACTGTCCTGGCCGCGATTGTTCAGGCGGTGGCGCAGCGCTTCCTGGCTTGGAGGCAGGATGAAAATGGAACGGGCGTGGGGCATCAGGTTGCGGACCTGCTCGGCGCCTTGCCAGTCGATCTCCAGAATCAGGTCATGACCTTCGTCGAGAATCTGCTGCAGGCTGCTCTGCGAGGTGCCGTACAGGTTGCCGAAGACTTCGGCCTGCTCGAGAAAGTCGCCCTGCTCGATCATGGCCACGAATTCGGCGCGCTCGACGAAGTGGTAGTTCACCCCGTTCACTTCGCCCGGACGCATGGCGCGGGTGGTGTGCGAAACGGACAAGCGAATCTGCGGCTGATCATGGATCAAGGCCGAAACCAGACTGGTCTTGCCTGCGCCGGAGGGCGCGGAAACGATATACAGGGTGCCGGTGCTGTGGGTCATGTCGGGCTCAGCCTTACTCAATGTTCTGCACTTGTTCGCGCATTTGCTCGATCAACACTTTAAGGTTGACCGCCGCCTGGGTGCTGCGTGGATCGAAGGCCTTGGAGCCCAGTGTATTGGCTTCGCGGTTGAGTTCCTGCATCAGGAAATCCAGGCGGCGCCCGGCCTGGCCGCCGGCCTTGAGCACGCGGCGCACCTCGGTGACGTGGGTGCTCAGGCGGTCCAGCTCTTCGGCAACGTCGCTTTTTTGCGCCAGCAGCACCAGTTCCTGTTCAAGGCGCTGCGGGTCCAGCTCGGCCTTCATGTCGGTAAAGCGGTCAAGAATCTTCTGTCGCTGGGCGGCCAGCATGTGCGGCACCAGGCCGCGCAGGGTGGTGACTTCCTGGGTGATGGCGTCCAGGCGCTCGCCGAGCAATGCGGCCAGGCCCGCGCCTTCACGGCCGCGGCCGGCCTTGAGTTCGTCCAGGCCCTGATTGAACAGGGCCAGCGCTTCGTTGTTCAGCGCTTGCGGGTCGCTGGCATCGGCCACCAGCACACCCGGCCAGGCGAGCACTTCCAGTGGATTGAGCGGCGCAGGCTGCTTGATCAGGCTGGCGACCTGCTCGGCGGCGGCGATCAACTGGGCGGCGCGCTCGCGGTCGACCTGCAGGGGTTTGCCGGCGCTTTCTTCGACGAAGCGCAAGGTGCACTCGACCTTGCCACGCGACAGGCCCTGGCGCAGGGCTTCGCGAATCGCGCCTTCCAGGTCGCGAAAGGCGTCGGGCAGGCGCAGATGCGGTTCGAGGTAGCGATGGTTGACCGAGCGCAGTTCCCAGCTCAGGGTGCCCTGGACACCGGCGCGTTCGACGCGGGCAAAGGCGGTCATGCTGTGCACCATGGGGTGTACCTCCTGATTAAGGCGCAAGATTGTAACCCAGTGCACGGCCGGCCCCCAAACCGCCGATGCGTCAGGCCATGTCCGGTCTCTGCAAGGCCTGCTGCAGAGGCCTCGCGTCGCTTCGAACGGCCAGTCGGGCTTTTAGGTGTGCCCTGTGTCGGCTATGGGCTTTATACTGCTCGGCAGTTTTCCGTCCCTGTACAGGTATTGCCAGATGAAACGTCCAAGTGGTCGCGCTGCCGATCAGCTGCGCCCGATCCGTATCACCCGCAACTACACCAAACATGCCGAAGGCTCTGTGCTGGTCGAGTTCGGTGACACCAAGGTCATCTGCACGGTCAGCGTCGAAAACGGCGTGCCGCGCTTTCTCAAAGGCCAGGGCCAGGGCTGGTTGACCGCCGAGTACGGCATGCTGCCGCGGGCGACCGGCGAGCGTAACCAGCGTGAAGCCAGCCGTGGCAAGCAGGGCGGTCGCACCCTGGAAATCCAGCGCCTGATCGGCCGCTCGCTGCGCGCTGCGCTGGACATGTCCAGGCTGGGCGATATCACCCTGTACGTCGACTGCGACGTGATCCAGGCCGATGGCGGTACCCGTACCGCGTCGATCACCGGCTCCATGGTCGCGCTGATCGATGCGCTGAAACTGATCAAGAAGCGTGGCGGCCTGAAGGCAGGCGACCCGCTCAAGCAGATGGTCGGTGCCGTTTCGGTGGGTATCTACAAGGGCGAGCCGGTGCTCGACCTCGATTACCTGGAAGACTCCTCGGCCGAGACCGACCTGAACGTGGTGATGACCAGCGCCGGCGGCTTCATCGAGGTGCAGGGCACCGCCGAAGGTGCGCCGTTCCAGCCTGAAGAGCTCAATGCAATGCTCGCTTTGGCGCGCAAGGGCATGGACGAGATCTTCGAGCTGCAACGTGCGGCACTGGCTGACTGATTTGCAGGACTCCGTAGGACCGACCGGGCGGCGCTCCGCTTTAGCCGGGAACCGCTGCGCCACCGTTCGCGGCTAAAGCCGCTCCTACGGATCACAAAACAGCGCCCAATAAAAAGCCGACGTCATGTCGGCTTTTTGTCGAGTGGCCACCGACCCCGAGGTCAGATCGTCAGTGTCCAGTCGTAATCCACGATCAGCGGCGCGTGCTGCGAGAAGCGCGGCTGGCGCGGCAGGCGAGCTGTGCGCACGAAGCGCCGCAGGCCCGGTGTCAGGATCTGGTAGTCGAAGCGCCAGCCCAGGTTGAGCATCTCGGCCTGTTCGCTGTCCGGCCACCAGCTGTACTGGTCGCCTTCGCGATTGACTTCGCGCAGGGCATCGACATAACCCATGTTGCCGACAATCTCGTCCATCCAGGCGCGTTCCGGCGCCAGAAAGCCCGGTGATTGCTGGCTGTCGCGCCAGTTCTTGATGTCCAGCTTCTGTTGCGCGACATACAGCGAACCGCAATAGATATATTCGCGACGCTTGCGGCGCTGCTTGTCCAGGTACTTGCCGAAGTCGTCCATGAGCTTGAACTTCTGGTTCAAGTCTTCATCGCCGTTCATGCCCGAAGGCAACAACAGGCTGGCAATACTGACTTTATCGAAATCGGCCTGCAGGTAACGCCCATAGCGGTCGGCTGTTTCAAAGCCCAGGCCGCTGATGACCGCCTTTGGTTGCAAGCGAGAGTAAAGCGCCACACCGCCCTGTGCGGGTACTTCGGCTTCGCATGCGTAAAGGAAGTAGCCATCCAGCTGATAGGCTGGATCATCCAGTTCAAAGGTGGAGGCGCGGGTGTCCTGTAGACAGATGACGTCGGCATTCTGGGCTTGCAGCCAGCTGAGCAAACCACGCTCGACTGCAGCCTGAATGCCATTTACGTTCACACTGATGATCCGCATAAATGGCCCCAAAAATCACGTGCGTGTATGATACCCGAGGTCAAGTCAATTAGCTAAATCCGTGCTTTCGGGGCTTTTTTCATGCAAGCGTATCAACGCGATTTCATTCGTTTTGCCATCGATCGCGGCGTATTGCGCTTCGGTGAGTTCACTCTCAAGTCCGGGCGTACCAGCCCATACTTCTTCAATGCCGGCCTGTTCAACAGCGGTTCGGCCCTGGCGCGCCTGGGGCGTTACTACGCGGCCGCGGTGGTCGACAGCGGTTTGTCGTTCGATGTGCTGTTTGGTCCTGCCTATAAGGGCATTCCGCTGGCCGCCGCTACGGCGGTCGCGCTGGCCGAGCATCATGACCTCGATCTGCCGTGGTGTTTCAACCGCAAGGAAGCCAAGGATCACGGCGAAGGCGGCAGCCTGGTTGGCGCGCCGCTGACCGGCAATGTGCTGATCATCGACGATGTGATCACCGCCGGCACCGCCATTCGCGAAGTCATGCAGATCATCAAGGCCCAGGAGGCTACGGCGGCCGGCGTGTTGATCGCACTCAACCGTCAGGAGCGCGGCAACGGCGAGCTGTCGGCGATCCAGGAAGTGGAGCGCGATTTCGGCATTCCGGTGGTCAGCATCGTATCGCTCAATCAGGTGCTCGAGTTCCTGGCCGACGACCCGCAGCTCAAGCAATACCTGCCGGCCGTCGAGGACTACCGGGCACAGTTCGGGATTTAAGGAGGCCTATGGCGGTTGCGGCAGGTCACCTGAACACCTGGCGGGCACGGCACCGCAGCCTGAGCGCTGCGGGCCTGTTGCTATGGTTCGGTTTACTTGCCCAGGCGCCTGCGCTGGCGGCCGATCAGCCTGAAATCCTGTTATACCGCTACATCGACAACCGTGGCGTGACCGTCATGGACCGCCAGGGCGTCCCGGCCGAATACATCGGCAAGGGCTATCAGGTGCTCAATTCCCGTGGCCGGGTGGTGCAAACCGTGCCGCCTGCGCCCACCGCGCAAGAACTTCGTCAGGCCGAAGCGCTCAAGGCCCAGGCCAGTGCCGATGCGCAGTTGTTGCAGCAATACCGCAGCCTGGACGAGGTGGAGCGCGCCCGCGTGCGCAGGCTCGCCGAACTCGATGCGCTGATCGGCGTGGCCCAGGGCAATATCCAGGGTTTGTCGGCGCAGCAGGCCAGCCTGCAAAGCCAGGCTGCCGATCAGGAACGCGCCGGCAAACCGGTACCGCAATCGTTGCTCGATCAGCTCAAGGACCTGCGCGACCAGCAGTTGGGCCTTCAGGCCACGATCGCACGCCACCAACAGGCCCGCCAGGAAGCCGAAGCGGGCTTTGCCCAGGATCGGCTGCGGGTGCAAAAGCTCTTGCAGTAGCCCTGCCTGTCAGCGAAACCGGTCAACCTCCGCCAGCAATTCCGCCGCCAGGGCATTCAGTTCGCGCGCCGTCACTGCCAGATTGGCGACCACTTCGCGTTGTTCGCTGTTGGTCATGGCAATGCTTTGCAGGTTGCCGCTCAATGCCGTGGCCGTGCTGCTCTGTTCTTGAGCGGCGGTGGTGATCACCGTGAACTGCTGGCCGGCCGAGCGGCTTTGCTCGTCGATCTGGGCCAGGGCCTGGGCGACCTTGGCGTTGAGCGACAGGCCTTCCTGCATCAAGGTATTACCCTGCTGCATGGTGGTGATGGCGTTGCCGGTCTCCTGCTGGATGCTGGCAATCATCGTCGAAATTTCGTCGGTGGCCTGGCGGGTGCGCGAGGCCAGGCTGCGCACTTCGTCGGCGACCACGGCAAAGCCGCGGCCCTGTTCGCCGGCGCGGGCGGCTTCGATGGCGGCGTTGAGCGCCAGCAGGTTGGTCTGCTCGGCAATCGAGGTGATCACGCCGACAATGCTGCCGATTTCCTGCGAACGCTGGCCCAGAGTGTCGACCACGGTGGCAGTGCTGTTCAGCGAGGCGGCGATCTGTTGCAGCGAGCTGGAGGCCTCTTCCATCGACGAGCGGCCGATACGCGTCTGGCGTGCATTCTCCTGTGCCAGGCGTTCGGTGTCCTGCATGTTGTCGGCGATGTTCATCGAGGTGGCGCTGAATTCTTCTACGGCACCGGCCATGCTGGTGATCTCGCCGGACTGCTGCTCCATGCCCGCGTGCGCACCGCTCGACAGCCCCGACAGCGCATGGGCACGGTCGCTGACCTGGCGAGAGGCCGTGCGGATGTGCTCGACCATGTTCGACAGGGCCTCACTCATGGCGTTGAAGCTGCCGGCCAGCTGGCCGATCTCGTCGTGGCTGGTCACTGGCAGGCGTACGCTGAGATTGCCCGCACCCAAGGCCTCGGCCTGTTGCACCAGTTCCGACAAGGGCCGCAGTTTGCTGCGCAGCAGCCAGATCGCGCCGCCCACCGCAATCAGCATGGCCAGCAGGCTGCCGATTGCCAGCTGGGTGCCGACGCTCCAGGTCACCGAGCTGATTTCTTCCTGCGGCATGCTCGCCACCACCGTCCACGGCCCACCCGCGAATGGCATGCCGACGCTGTAGAAGTTCTCGTCACTGTCCTTCCAGAACTGGCCCTTGCCTGACTGTGCAACGGCAGCGGCCACGGCGGTGGCGGCCTGAGCGGCGTCCTTGACGCCTGCCGGGGCGACCAGCCATTTGTTCTGATCGTCGAGCAGCGCCAGCGAGCCGGTCTTGCCGATGCGGAAGTTCTTCAGGTTTTCAAACTGGGCGTTCTGCGCATCGGTGTAGTCGAAACCGACGAACAACGCGGCAATGATCTGACCGCTGGCGTCGCGCACCGGGCTGTACTGGGTCATGTAGTTACGCTCGAACAACAGCGCCTTGCCGACATAAGCCTGGCCCGCCATCAACTTCGCGTAAGCCTGGCCCTTGCGGTCGAGCACGGTGCCGATGGCCCGCGAACCGTCCTGTTTGGTCAGCGAGGTACTTACGCGGATAAAGTCATCGCCGCTGCGCACGAAGACCGTCGCGACGCCTGCCGTCAGGTTGCGAAATTCATCCACCTCGCTGAACTCGTTGTTCAGCGCCTGGCCCTCCAGAAACAAACCGGGGGTCGGCGTGCCGGCCACCGTGAAGCTGGTGCCGGTCTGCACGCTCAGGCCTGTGGCAAAGCGCTTCTCGAACAGGTTGGCCAGCCGCTGGGTGCTGTCGCGCAGCGTGGTATGAAAGGTGTTGAGCTGGTCGGCGAGCAGGCGTGCTTCGCTGGCCATGTGTTCTTCGCGGATGACCAGATTGGCAGCATCGAGCGAACGCAGGGCAAAAAGGGTACTGCTACCTATCACGACCGCAAGAATGACGGCCAGGGCAATACCAAGCTGAGAGGCAATCCGGGCACGGGGCTTGGACATGACGACTCCAGGCTGGGTGGTTCGATATCCCGCCAGGGGGCTCGCCAGCCAGCAACGTTATAGTGAATAAGTTCGAAGCGCAGCAAGGCACGATTCTATCCAGTGGAGTCGGCATGAGCGGCGCATACTTGAGCGTGATACATGGATATTGATGCCACTTGTTTAACGCTTTGTATCCAGCCATCCAAATGGCCAGAATAGGCGGCTGAATCCCCCCACTTCGAGCCTCACACCATGCAGCCTGCCGCCCTCAAGGAACTCTGGATCATCCTGCGCCTGGCAGGGCCGCTGATCGCCTCGCAAATGGCGCACATGCTGATGGTGTTCACCGACACGGTGATGATGGGCCGCCTGGGCCCCGAGTCGCTGGCGGGCGGCGGGCTGGGGGCGGCGACCTACAGTTTTGTCTCGTTTTTCTGCATCGGTGTAATGGCCGCCGTCGGCACGCTGGTGTCGATTCGCAAGGGCGCGGGCGATACCGAAGGCGCAACGCGCCTCACCCAGGCCGGGCTGTGGCTGGCCTGGGGCATGGCGATTCTGGCCGCCGCGCTGCTATGGAGTCTTGAGCCGGTGCTGCTGCACCTGGGCCAAAACCCGAACAACGTGCACATGGCGATGCAGTTTCTCACTACCCTGCCGCTGGCCCTGCCCGGCTTGCTGACCTTCATGGCGCTGCGCGGCTTCACCAGCGCACTGGGGCGGGCCGGGCCTTTGATGGTCATCAGCCTGGTCGGTGCGCTGGCCAACTTCATCCTTAATGACGCATTGATCGAAGGCTGGCTGGGCCTGCCAGCGCTCGGCCTGTACGGCATCGGCCTGGTCACTGCGGTGGTCACCAACTGTATGGCGCTGGCGCTGGCACTGCATATCCGTCGCCACCCGGCGTACGCGGCCTACCCGATTCGCCAGGGCCTGATGCAGTTGTCGCGCAGCCATCTGGGCGAGCTGTGGCGGCTGGGGCTGCCGATTGGCGGCACCTATGCCGTAGAAGTCGGGCTGTTCACCTTTGCCGCGTTTTGCATGGGCGCGCTGGGCACCGCGCAAATGGCCGCGCACCAGATCTCGCTGCAAACGGTGTCGATGGCCTTCATGATTCCGGTGGGTATTTCTTATGCCGTGACCATGCGCATCGGCCAGCATTACGGTGCCGGCGATCTGCACAGGGTACGGCTGGCGGGCCGGCTGGGGATCGGTTTCGGTGGCGCGCTGATGCTGCTGTTTGCCCTGCTGTTCTGGCTGGCACCGCGGCAGATCATCAATCTGTTTCTGGACATCGACGATCCTGCGCTCAACGACATCGTGGTGCTGGCGGTCAAGCTGCTGGCCATCGCCGCCTGGTTCGAGCTGTTCGACGGTGTGCAAACCATCGCCATGGGCGCGATTCGTGGCCTCAAGGACGCCAAGATCACCTTTCTGATCGGTCTGGCCTGTTACTGGCTGGTGGCCGCACCGGCGGCCTGGCTGCTGGCGTTCCAGACGCCGGCCGGGGCGCAGGGGGTATGGTGGGGGCTGGCGTTGGGGCTGTTGTGCGCGGCAGTAACGCTGACCTGGGCTTTCGAGCGGCGCGTGGCGCGTTTGCTGCGCAAGGCCGACAAGCCTGTCGCGCTGCAGGCTTGACCGACCAGGCTCTAGGCCTGTATCTGCGCGCTGCCCTGCTTGAGGTAGTCGATCAGGTCGTTGAACGGCAGAGGCCGGCGAATCAGATAACCCTGGGCCTGATCGCAGCCGTATTCGCGCAGCAAGGCCAGCTGGCCTTCGGTTTCGATGCCTTCGGCGACCACTTCAAGGTTCAGGTTGTGGGCCAGGTTGATCATCGCGTGGACCAGTTGGCGGTTCTCTTCGCGCTGTTCCATTTCGCCGACAAAGCTTTTGTCGATCTTGAGCAATGCAATCGGCAGGCTATTGAGGTGTACGAACGACGAGAAACCGGTGCCGAAGTCGTCCAGCGAGAAACGCACGCCCAAGGCGCGCAAGGCGTCCATGGTCTTGCTCACCAGGTCGCTGCGGCGCATGACGGCGGTTTCGGTCAGTTCGAATTCCAGCCAGTGGGCATCCACGCCCTGCTCGTTGATCAGCCGGCTGAGGGTGGTCAGCAACTGGTTGTCCTGAAACTGGCGGAACGACAGGTTGATCGCCATGTGCAGCGGCGCAATGCCCTGTTCGCGCAAGGCGCGCATGTCGCGTAGTGCACGGAATATCACCCAGTAGCCCAGCGGTACGATCAGGCCGCTTTGCTCGGCCAGCGGCACGAATTCGCTGGGGGGGAGCAGACCGCGTTCGGGGTGGCGCCAGCGCACCAGTGCTTCGAGCCCGACGATGGTGCCGCTGCTCATGCACAGTCGCGGCTGGTAATGCAGCTCCAGCTCATCGCGGCGCAGCGCCCGGCGCAGTTCGCTTTCAAGGTCAGCCAGGCTGCGCGCGTTGCGGTTGATGCGTGCGTCGAACAGGTGCCAGGTACAGCCCTGGATACTCTTGGCCTGGCGCATGGCGATATGCGCATGCCACATCAACGGATCGGCCCCGGCCTGCGCCTGGGCATGCGCAACACCCAGGCTGCAGCCGAGCAACAGGCTTTCGCCGTCGATCCAGTAGGCTTCGGACAACGCCTCGATGATGCGCTCGGCCACCTCGGTGGCACGTTGTGGCGCATCGCGGGTATCGATCAGCAGGGCAAATTCGTCGCTGCCCAGACGGGCGATCTGGTCGTTGACGTCGAGCTGGCGCTTGAGGCGCGCGACCACTTGTAGAATCAACCGGTCGCCGGCCTGATGGCCCAGGGCATCGTTGGCCCGGCGAAAGTTGTCCAGGTCCAGGTGCCCCAGCGCCAGGCCAACGCCATCGTGTTCGGCCAGCCGCGCCGCCAGCAGGGTCTGAAAACCCTGGCGATTGGCAATGCCGGTCAACGGGTCTTGCTCGGCCAGGCGGTGCAGGGTGTGCTCCAGGTGCCCGCGCTCGCGCACATGGCGCAGGCAGCGGCGCAGGATGTCGGGGGTCAGGCTGCCCTGTACCAGCCAGTCGCTGACACCGGCCGGACCGATGCCGGGCTCGGCTTGCAGCAGCGTCACGATCGGCAAACGGCAACTGCCGGCCGGCGGTTGCAGGTCTGGTGTCACGAACAGCACCGTGTTGCGCTCGCCGGCAAACTGCCTGCCGTCACGATCCCAGTCGTTGATGCAGTGCAGCGTGATATCTGCAGGCAGCGTGGCCATGCAGCTCTCCAGGTGCGCCAGCCAGGCAGGCTCAGAGGCCAGCAGCAATAACCGCGAGGGTTCGACAGGCGTTGGCAAGCTGACTCCCTAAATCCAGAGGAAAAATGCAAGGGGGCCGATACCCCAAAACGAGGTATCGAAAAAGATGTAAATGAGTACGGTGTGCAAATGTAACAAAACCAAGAAATTTAGATAGCGGTTACTGAGAAAGGGGCCATCAGACCCACTCAAAGGTCACTGCACGTTGCCGCGAGCCTGTTAAAATGCCCGCCTCATTCCGCACACGACGCCTCTCTTCATGTCCCGACTCAATCCCCGGCAGCAGGAAGCCGTGAACTACGTCGGCGGCCCGCTCCTGGTGCTCGCCGGTGCAGGCTCCGGCAAGACCAGCGTGATCACCCGCAAGATCGCCCACCTGATCCAGAATTGCGGCATCCGCGCCCAGCACATCGTGGCCATGACCTTTACCAACAAGGCTGCGCGCGAGATGAAAGAGCGCGTCGGCACTCTGTTACGCGGGGCCGAAGGGCGCGGCCTGACGGTCTCGACCTTTCACAACCTGGGCCTGAACATCATCCGCAAGGAGCACGCGCGGCTGGGCTACAAGCCGGGTTTTTCGATCTTCGACGAGGGCGATATCAAGTCCTTGCTGACCGACATCATGCAAAAGGAATACTCGGGCGACGACGGCGTCGACGAGATCAAGGGCTTCATCGGTTCCTGGAAAAACGACCTGATTCTGCCCGAGGAGGCCTTGGCCAATGCGCGCGGCCCCAAAGAGCAGACCGCTGCCATCGTCTACACCCATTATCAGCGCACCCTCAAGGCCTACAACGCGCTGGACTTCGACGACCTGATCCTGCTGCCGGTCAAGCTGTTCCTGGAACACGCTGACATTCTGGAAAAATGGCAGAACCGCGTACGTTACCTGC
Organism: Pseudomonas sp. 3A(2025); assembly: GCF_054589175.1. NCBI lineage: Bacteria > Pseudomonadati > Pseudomonadota > Gammaproteobacteria > Pseudomonadales > Pseudomonadaceae > Pseudomonas > Pseudomonas sp. 3A(2025). Next base: position 297,918 of record NZ_BAAILM010000034.1, read on the forward strand.
TGGTCGACGAATACCAGGACACCAACGCCAGCCAGTATTTGCTGGTCAAGCTGCTGATCGGCAGCCGCAACCAGTTCACCGTGGTTGGCGACGACGACCAGTCGATCTACGCCTGGCGCGGTGCGCGGCCGGAAAACCTGATGCTGCTCAAGGACGACTATCCCTCGCTCAAGGTCGTCATGCTGGAGCAGAACTACCGCTCTACCAGCCGCATTCTGCGCTGTGCCAACGTGTTGATCGCCAATAACCCGCACGATTTCGAAAAGCAGCTGTGGTCGGAAATGGGTCACGGCGATGAGATCCGCGTCATCCGCTGCCGCAACGAAGAGGCCGAAGCCGAGCGGGTGGCGATGGAAATTCTCACCCTGCACCTGCGCACAGACCGGCCGTACAGCGATTTTGCGATTCTGTATCGCGGCAACTACCAGGCCAAGCTGATCGAGCTGAAGCTGCAACACCACCAGGTTCCCTATCGGCTATCGGGCGGCACCAGCTTTTTCAGCCGCCAGGAAGTGAAGGACCTGATGTCCTATTTCCGCCTGCTGGTGAACCCGGACGACGACAACGCCTTCTTGCGGGTGATCAACGTGCCGCGTCGCGAGATTGGCTCGACGACCCTCGAAAAGCTCGGCAACTACGCCTCCGAACGCAAAGTCTCGATGTACGCCGCCAGTGAAGAACTGGGCCTGGGCGAACACCTCGACAGCCGTTACACCGAGCGCCTGCAACGCTTCAAACGCTGGATGGATGGCGTGCGCCAGCAGTGCGCGCAAAATGACCCGATTGCCGCCTTGCGCAGCATGGTCATGGACATCGACTACGAGAACTGGATCCGCACCAACAGCTCCAGCGACAAGGCCGCCGACTACCGCATGAGTAACGTCTGGTTCCTCATCGAGGCGTTGAAAAACACCCTCGAAAAAGACGAAGAAGGCGGCATGACTATCGAGGAGGCGATCGGCAAGCTGGTCTTGCGCGACATGCTCGAACGTCAGCAGGAAGAGGAAGACGGCGCCGAAGGCGTGCAGATGATGACCCTGCATGCCTCCAAGGGCCTGGAATTTCCGTACGTGTTCATCATGGGCATGGAAGAAGAAATCCTGCCGCACCGTTCCAGCATCGAAGCCGACACCATCGAGGAAGAACGCCGCCTGGCCTACGTCGGCATCACCCGCGCGCGCCAGACCCTGGCCTTCACCTTTGCCGCCAAGCGCAAACAGTACGGCGAGATCATCGACTGCGCGCCCAGCCGCTTTCTGGATGAGCTGCCGTCCGACGACCTGACCTGGGAAGGCAACGAAGATGCCCCGGTCGAGGTCAAGGCGGCACGCGGTAATAACGCCCTGGCGGATATCAGGGCGATGTTGAAGCGCTAACCGGCCGGGCGGCGATCCGCTCGTAGGAGCGGCTTTAGCTTGGTTCGGCACCCCGACGAAGGGCATCACCACACAGTTATGTTGTGCACTGTTCCCGGCTAAAGCCGGTCCTACGGAGTTATGGAGGTGGCGTGCAACCCGGCCAGCAACAGCCGCTGATACAGCTCTTCACGCAGCCCGGCGGGCTTGTCCAGGCCCATGCGTTCAAGGTGCGCCGGATACGCCTCGGGGGCCGGGGCATCCATCGTCGCCTTGCCCAGTTCAAGCATCTCGGTGAGTTTGAGCTTGCTCTTGATCCAGTTCAGCGCCCGCAGCAGGTCGCGCTCTTCGCTGCTGAAATCGGAACCCAGCGGGTATTCGCTGAACAGCTCCGGATAACCTGCCACCAGTGCTTTGAGCCGGTCGGGGAAGTTGTCGGTAAAGCGCGGGTCCAGTTGAAAGTCGTCGGGCAGTTTGCCGGCTTTTTGCGCCTGTTCGATCAGGCCCGGCTGGAAGCGTGAGTCGGTGATATTGAGCAGACGCTCGATCACCGTCGCGTCGGTCTGGCCACGCAGGTCGGCGATGCCGTATTCGGTCACCACGATGTCGCGCAAATGCCGCGGGATGGTGGTGTGCTCGTAGGTCCAGACGATATTGGAGCTGATCTCGCCGCCTGACTCGCGCCAGCTGCGCAGAATCAGAATGGACCGGGCATCTTCCAGCGCATGCGCCTGGGCCACGAAGTTGTACTGCCCGCCGACCCCGCTGAGCACACGCCCGTCGGCCAATTGGTCGGACACCGCCGCACCCAGCAGCGTTACGGTGAAGGCGCTGTTGATAAAGCGCGCATCGCGGCGCTGTAAACGCTTGAGCTGTTCATCCCCATACAGTTCGTTGATGAAACTGATGGCACTCATGTTGAATTGCGCCAGCCGTTCGCTCGGCAGTTCGCGCAAGCGCTGGTAAAAACTGCGCGGCCCCAGGAAAAAACCGCCATGCACCACCACGCCACCGGCCTGCTGGCTTTCATCCAGTGCGCCCTGATTGGCCAGTTGTTGCAGCGTTGCATCGGCATACACCTTACGCCGCACAATGCCGGCATCGGCCAGCGCCAACAGGCCGTTGACGAACATCTCGCTGCACCCGTACAGGCCGCTGCCGAAAGGCTCGGTGCCGCCTTCGCGGTCGATCAGCGTCTGCCAGTTGCTCATGTTCAGCTCGCCCAGCAGGCCGAGGTAATTAGCGTTGTCGGCCTGACGGGCCAACAGGGCGGCGGTCAGCGCATCACCCATCGAACCGATGCCGATCTGCAAGGTGCCGCCATCGCGTACCAGGGTGCTGGCGTGCAGGCCGATCAGATGATCCTGCAGACCGACCGGCATATTCGGGGTGGAAAACAGCGTGGCGTGCTCGGGCTCGTCGATCAGCAGGTCGAAGGCCACCTCATCGAGCTCGGAGTCGCCCGGCATATAGGGCAAGTCGGCATGCACCTGACCGAGGATCAGAACGGTCTCGCCGGCGGTGCGGCGTCTGGCGATCATCGGCAGCAGGTCAAGGGTCACGTCGGGGTTGCAACTCAGGCTCAGGCGCCCCGGAAACTGCGGGTCGCGGGCCACCAGTTGCGCGACCAGGTTCAGGCCCTTGGCATTGATGTCGCGGGCGGCATGGCTGTAGTTGCTGCTGACGTAATCGTGCTGGGCCGGCACGCTGTCGAGCAGGCTGCCGGGCTGCATGAAGAACTGCTCGACACGGATATTGGCCGGCAAACGGTCACGGCGCAGGTCGCGCAGGTACTCAAGTTCTTGATAGTCGTCGTACACGCGCTCCAGAAACGGCTCCAGAAAACGTGCCTGCAAGCCTTCGCCCGGTGTCGGGCGGCCCAGGCTCAGGGCGGTATAGATCGTCAACCGGCGTTCGGGCAAGTCACGAATACGCGCATACAGCGCGTTGACGAAGCGGTTGGGCTTGCCTAGCCCGAGCGGCATGCCCAGATGAATATGCTCAGGTAACTGCGCCAGCACCTGCTCGACGGCGCGCTCGATGGAACAGGACTGCGGCATCCGGGCTCTCCTGAAATGTCCTGGGATGCAGGTTGGACTGTTTTCAGAAGGTAATTGCTGCATGGCCTTGTTGCACGATGCGTCGCGCGCCTACAACCCAGACATCTTCTGAATCGCGGCCTTGAGCTCATCGTCGGTGCAATCGCCACAGGTGCCTTTGGGCGGCATGGTGTTGATGCCGGTAATGGCCTTGGCCAGCAGGCCGTCGAGGCCGCCGTCCTTGTCGGCTCGGGTTTTCCAGGCGGCGTTGTCGCCTATTTTCGGCGCGTCCATCAGCCCGATGCTGTGACAGGCGATGCAATGCTTGTCGATGATCGCTTGCGCCCCGCGTGCTGCGCCGCCGGCGGCCGTGGCCACGGTCACACCGGCGCAGTCCTGGCCCTGGATGCAGACCTTGCCGACCGGCTCAAGACGCTGGGCGATTTCTTCACTGGAAGCGGCCATCAGGCCTACGGGCGTCAGCAGCACGGCCGCCGCCATGGCCAGGCACAGTTTGATTGGATTCACGGGTTCACCCTCATCGAGGTGCGGCTCTTACCTTGCCATGGATCGGCAGACGGGCCAGCCCCCGGTGGTCGGTGGCTGGCGCAGCCCGTCAGAAATTGGCAGGCGTGGCGGCGCTGATCAGTCGCGCCGGCAGATCGAACGGGTTACGGAAACGGTGCGGACGGGTGCTTTCGAAGTAATAGCTGTCACCGGCCTCGAGCAGATAGGTGTCGGGACCGACGATCAGTTCCAGCCGGCCTTCGATCAGGATGCCGGTTTCTTCACCTTCGTGAACCAGCATTTCTTCACCGGTATCGGCGCCCGGCGGGTAGGTTTCGGTCAGAAAGGCAATCGCCCGGCCGGGGTGCGACTTGCCCACCAGCTTCATGGTCATCGCGCCGTCAGAGATATCCAGCAGTTCGTTGGCTTTGTACACCACCTGGGTGGTGTTCTCAGGCTCCAGTTCTTCGGAAAAGAACTCGACCATGGACATGGGAATGCCGCCCAGCACCTTGCGCAATGAGCTGATCGACGGGCTGACGCTATTTTTCTCGATCATGGAGATGGTGCTGTTGGTCACGCCGGCCCGCTTGGCGAGTTCGCGCTGGGACAGCCCCTTGAGCTTACGGATGTATTGCAGTCGCTCACCGACGTCCAATGCGGCAGTCCTCCAGGTAAAGTCGAGACGCAGGCATGATGGCAACAGCGTTCGATATTTACAACAGACGGACGGACCGCACGCGGCGTCAGTTCTCGCTGTACAGGCGCGGTACGCGCTTGAGGTTGCAGAACAACTGGTACGGGATAGTCCCGGCCTGGGCGGCCACTTCGCTGGCGGCCACGTTCGGCCCCCAGAACTCGACCCGGCTGCCGAGCCCGGCCTGAGGCAGGTCGGTCAAATCGATACAAAGCATGTCCATCGACACCCGGCCGATCAAACGCCCCGGCTGGCCGTCGATGCTCACCGGCGTGCCGGTAGGGGCATGGCGCGGATAACCGTCGGCATAACCCATCGCCACCACGCCCACACGGCTGGGCCGCTCGGTGATGAAGGCGGCGCCGTAGCCCACCGGCTCGCCGGGCGGCAGCTCGCGTACGCTGATGACTTTCGATTCCAGGGTCATCACCGCTTGCAACTGATCGGCCAGCGGGTGCGGCCGGTCGAACGGCGTGGCGCCATAGAGCATGATGCCCGGCCGTACCCAGTCGCTGGTGATCTGCGGCCAGCCCAGCAGGGCCGGCGAGTTGTTCAGGCTGGTCGGCGCTTGCAGCCCCTGACGCGCGGCATTGAATACCGCCAGTTGTTCTTCACTGCGTGGGCAATCCAGCTCGTCGGCGCGGGCAAAGTGGGTCATCAGCACGATGTCGGCGACCTTGCCGCTGCTCTGCAGCCGCTGGTAGGCCGCCTGGTAATCAGCGGGAAAAATCCCGACCCGGTGCATGCCGCTGTCGAGTTTGAGCCAGACATTCAGCGGCTTGCCCACCGCCGTGCGTTCGATGGCCTCCAGCTGCCACAGTGAATGCACCACGAACCACAGGTCGTGTTCGGCGATCAGGTCCAGTTCCTGGGCTTCGAAAAAACCTTCGAGCAGCAGGATCGGACCGCGAATACCGGCAGCGCGCAGCTCCAGCGCCTCTTCGATGCAGGCCACGGCGAAACCGTCGGCTTCGGCTTGCAGCGCCTGCGCCACGCGCACCGCGCCATGGCCATAGGCATCGGCCTTGATCACCGCAAGCGCCCTGGCGCCGGCGTGCTGGCGAGCCAGCCGGTAATTGTGGCGCAGGGCTTGAAGGTCAATCAGGGCACGGGCTGGACGCATGGTCGGTTATCTTTTTCTATGCAGCAGTTATTGATGAGCGGGTGCCGTATTGACAGGTCGTACGGCCTCTCGGGTGTTGCCATAACGGGATATATCCAGGCCTGCGGCGCTGATCTGCGGGGTCTTGCGCGCAATCAGGTCGGCCAGCAAGCGGCCCGAACCGCAGGCCATGGTCCAGCCCAGCGTGCCATGGCCGGTATTGAGAAACAGGTTGTTGTACGCGGTGGCACCGACGATCGGCGTTCCGTCCGGTGTGGTTGGGCGCAAACCGGTCCAGAAACTGGCCTGGCTCAGGTCGCCGCCGTGAGGATAAAGATCGTTGACGATCATCTCCAGCGTTTCACGCCGGCGCGGGTTGAGCGACAGGTCGAAACCTGCGATTTCGGCCATGCCACCGACGCGGATGCGGTTGTCGAAGCGGGTAATGGCGACTTTGTAGGTCTCGTCGAGAATCGTCGAGGTCGGTGCCATGTCGCCACGGGTGATCGGCACGGTCAGCGAATAGCCCTTGAGCGGATACACCGGCGCCTTGATGCCCAGCGGCTTGAGCAATTGCGGCGAGTAGCTGCCCAGCGCCAGCACATAGCGGTCGGCGGTTTCCAGCGTGCCGTCGATCCACACGCCATTGATGCGGTCGCCGGCAAATTCCAGACGCTCGATGTTCTGCCCATAGCGAAATTCGACGCCCAGATCGACCGCCATTTGCGCCAGGCGCGTGGTGAACAACTGGCAGTCGCCGGTCTGGTCGTTGGGCAGGCGCAGCGCGCCGCTGAGGTTGCCGACCACACCGGCCAGCGCAGGCTCGACACGGGCAATGCCAGCACGGTCGAGCAGTTCATAAGGCACCCCGGACTGCTTGAGCACGGCGATGTCCTTGGCGGCGTTGTCAAGTTGCTCCTGAGTGCGGAACAGCTGGGTAGTGCCCAGTTGCCGCGCCTCATAGGCAATGCCGGTTTCGGCGCGCAGTTCGTCGAGGCAGTCGCGGCTGTACTCGGACAGGCGCACCATGCGCTCTTTGTTCACCGCGTAGCGGCTGGCGGTGCAGTTGCGCAGCATCTGCGCCATCCACAGGTACTGATCGAGGCTGGTGGTGGCCTTGATCGCCAGCGGTGCATGGCGTTGCAACAGCCATTTCATCGCCTTGAGCGGCACGCCCGGCGCCGCCCATGGCGAGGCATAGCCCGGCGAAACCTGGCCGGCGTTGGCGAAGCTGGTCTCCATGGCGACGGCGGGCTGACGGTCGACCACGGTCACCTGAAAGCCTTCACGAGCCAGATAGTAGGCCGTCGTCGTACCGATGACACCACTGCCGAGAACCAGAACGCGCATATCGAGTACCTCATCGCGGATATCCGCTGACGTTGTGCAGAATGAGTAAGGAATGTGCGCAGTATAAAAAGGTTAAGGCAGTGCTTTTCACTATATAAAAAGCTATATTCGAGGCGTTTTCTCGGTAAACAGCGCTTTGGCAGAGGGAGATTACCCATGCGTACCCAGCACCAGTCCCGGCGTGAACTGGACAAGATCGATCGCAACATATTGCGCATCCTGCAAAGTGACGGGCGCATCTCGTTCACCGAGCTGGGCGAGCGCGTCGGCTTGTCGACCACGCCCTGCACCGAGCGGGTCCGGCGCCTGGAGCGCGAAGGCATCATCATGGGCTACAACGCCCGGCTCAACCCGCAGAACCTCAAGGCCAGCCTGCTGGTGTTCGTCGAGATCAGCCTGGACTACAAGTCCGGCGACACCTTCGACGAATTCCGCCGCGCGATCCTCAAACTGCCGCACGTGCTGGAGTGCCATCTGGTGTCCGGCGACTTCGACTATCTGGTCAAGGCGCGCATTTCAGAGATGGCCTCGTACCGCAAACTGCTAGGCGACATCCTGCTCAAACTGCCGCACGTGCGCGAGTCCAAGAGTTATATCGTGATGGAAGAAGTGAAAGAGAGTTTGAGCCTGCCTATCGCAGACTAGCGTAGGACCGACTTTAGTCGGGAATGGTGGCGCTGCGGTTCCCGGCGAAAGCGGTGCGCCGCCCGGCCGGTCCTACGGCTATACGAGAACCTGACGGGTGCTGCCCATATAGTCGTGAATCTGCTTTTCCACCCTCGGATGGATCATCTGCTCCGGGCGGCGGCCGTTGGGGCATGGCAGGGTCGGCGTGGTGCCGAACAGCCGGCAGATCAGCGGCCGCTCTTCATACACCGTGCAGCCATTGGGGCCCAGGTGCACACAGTTCAGTTCTTCAAGCGCAGCCTCTTGCTCGGCGCGGCTTTTACGCGGCAGGCGCGACATTTCTTCGGGTGATGTGGTGACCGGCCCACAACAGTCATGACAACCGGGTACACATTCGAACGAAGGAATCTGGCGCCGCAGAGTGCGGATTTTTTCTCGATTGCAGCTCATTGATCTATTTACCTGACACAACGCGGCGATTGTGCCGCAGTTGGCAGGCCCGCGACAGCGGCTTATCCTCGCCCGCTGTTTTGCGAATCACCAAGGACATCCTCCATGAACGCCCACGCCGCCTCTTATTACGCCGCCAGCCGCCATCCGCAGCCGGATCATCCGCCCCTGCAAGGCGAGCTGAAAGTCGACGTGTGCGTGGTCGGCGGCGGCTTTTCCGGGCTGAACACCGCCATCGAGCTGGCCGAACGCGGCCTGAGCGTGGCTTTGCTGGAAGCACGGCGCATCGGCTGGGGCGCCAGCGGGCGAAATGGCGGGCAACTGATTCGCGGTGTCGGCCATGGCCTTGAGCAGTTCGAATCGGTGATCGGCCGTGACGGTGTGCACCAGCTCAAGCTGATGGGTTTCGAAGCGGTTGAAATTGTCCGCCAGCGCATCGAGCGTCACGGCATCGATTGCGATCTGAAATGGGGCTATTGCGACCTGGCCAACAAACCCAAGGATTTGCAGGGCTTTGCCGAAGACCTCGAAGAGCTGCGCAGCCTGGGATATCGCCATGAACTGCAATTGCTGCAGCCAGAGCAGATGCATGAAGTCGTGGGCTCGGACCGCTATGTCGGCGGCCTGATCGACATGGGCTCGGGGCATCTGCACCCGTTGAATCTCGCCATTGGTGAAGCGGCTGTGGCCCGCACACTGGGCGTGCAGGTGTTCGAACAATCACCGGTCACCCGCATCGAGTACGGCCCGCAGGTCAAGGTGCACACCGCTCAGGGCAGCGTGCAGGCGAGTTTTCTGGTGTTGGGCTGCAATGCCTACCTCAACGACCTGAACCCGGAGCTGGGCGGCAAGGTGCTGCCGGCAGGCAGTTACATCATCGCCACCGAACCGCTGAGTGCCGAACAGGCCAGCCAGTTGCTGCCCCGCGACATGGCGGTGTGTGACCAGCGCGTGGCCCTGGATTACTACCGGTTGTCAGCCGACCGCCGCTTGCTGTTCGGCGGTGCCTGCCATTATTCGGGCCGCGACCCGCAGGACATCGCCGCCTACATGCAGCCCAAGATGCTCAAGGTGTTCCCGCAACTGGCCGGCGTGCGCATCGATTATCAATGGGGTGGCATGATCGGCATCGGCGCCAACCGCCTGCCACAGATCGGCCGGCTGCATAAACAGCCCAACGTGTTCTATGCCCAGGCCTATTCCGGGCATGGCCTCAATGCCACGCACCTGGCCGGCAAGCTGCTGGCCGAAGCCATCGCTGGCCAGCACAGCGCAGGTTTCGAGCTGTTCGCCAAGGTGCCGCACATGACCTTCCCCGGTGGCAAGCACCTGCGCTCACCGCTGCTGGCGCTGGGCATGCTCTGGCATCGATTGAAAGAACTGGCCTGAACCGCAGTTCATTCACGCCAGAACGGCTTGCCTGCTTCCAGTCGTGCCTGGGAATAATCCAGGCCGATGTCGCGCAGTTCGTCGTCGGTCAATTGCAGCAAGGCCCGGCGCGATGTCCAGCGATGGCGATACAGCGCCCAGCGCCCTGAAACGGGCTGCGGCTGCGCACACGCGGCCGGCGGATGGTTTGCACGCTTCTCGCTGGCGACCGGTTGGCGCGTATCCCGTTCGCAGCCTTGCAGCACCGATTGCACATCACTGAACCCGTTCATGTTCGCTTCCTCCCTTTAGGATTGCGTGAGGAAGATGATGGCGAAATCTGGTTCGACGATACAGATCCAAAAACTTCTTATATTTTCCGTACAGATGGCTTGTGGATTGCTCTGAATGCTTTATTTTTGCGTTATCTGTATTGCAATGCGCGCGCAAGCCGCCGGGAGTATGCCGTGACCCTGTATGTCAATCTGGCCGAGCTGTTGGGCTCGCGCATCGAAAACGGCTTCTACCGGCCCGGCGACCGGCTGCCGTCGGTACGGGCCTTGAGCCTGGAGCACGGCGTCAGCCTGAGCACCGTGCAGCAGGCTTATCGGGTGCTGGAGGATAACGGCCTGGCAACGCCACGGCCCAAGTCCGGTTACTTCGTGCCGGCCAGCCGCAAGACGCCGGCATTGCCGGGCGTGGGGCGTCCCGTCCAGCGGCCTGTGGATATTTCCCAGTGGGAGCAGGTGCTCGACCTGATCCGCTGCTCGCCAGCCAAAGGCATTATCCAGTTGGGTCGCGGCATGCCCGATGTCAGCAGCCCGACCCTGCGCCCGCTGCTGCGTTCGTTGAGTCAGCTCAGCCGCCATCAGGACATGCCCGGCCTGTATTACGGTAATGTTCACGGTGTCGACGCCCTGCGCGAACAGGTGGCGCGCCTGCTGCTCGACTCGGGCTGCAACCTGACAGCCAGCGAGGTGATCATCACGGCGGGCTGCCACGAAGCGATATCGGCCAGCATCCGTGCCCTGTGTTCGCCGGGCGATGTGGTCGCGGTCGACTCACCGAGTTTTTTCGGTGCCATGCAAACCCTCAAGGGCCTGGGCATGAAAGCCCTGGAAATCCCCACCGACCCGTTGACCGGCATCAGCCTGGAAGCACTGGAGCTGGCGCTGGAACAGTGGCCGATCAAGGCCATACAGCTGACGCCCAACTGCAATAACCCGTTGGGCTATGTGATGCCAGAAGAGCGCAAGCGCGCGTTATTGCGCCTGGCACAACGTTTCGACGTGCCGATCGTCGAAGACGATGTGTATGGCGACCTGGCCTACAGTTACCCGCGCCCGCGCACTATCAAGTCGTTCGACGAAGACGGCCGCGTATTGCTGTGCAGTTCGTTTTCCAAGACCCTGGCGCCGGGCTTGCGCATCGGCTGGGTCGCGCCGGGGCGGTATCTGGAGCAGGTGCTGCACATGAAATACATCAGCACCGGCTCCACCGCGCCGCAACCGCAACTGGCCATCGCCGAATTTTTGCAGGACGGCCACTACGAGCCGCACTTGCGGCGCATGCGCAGCCAGTACCAGCGCTGCCGCGACCAGATGATCGACTGGGTCATGCGCTACTTTCCTGAAGGCACCCGCGCCAGCCGCCCGCAAGGCAGCTTCATGCTGTGGGTCGAGCTGGACGAGAGCTTCGACACCCTGCGCCTGAACCGCGCGTTGCTGGAGCACAACGTTCAGATCGCCGTGGGCAGTATCTTTTCTGCCTCAGGCAAGTACCGCAATTGCTTGCGCATGAATTTTTCCGCTCGCCCGACACCCGAGATCGAAGCGGCCGTGCGCACGGTGGGCGAGACGATCAAGCGGTTGATGGCACAGCAAGCGTAACTTTTACCCGTTCATGGCGGTCATATCGCCAAATCGAGTACGCAGGTACAGCTCTTGAACAGACGATGGCTCTTGCCCTTATGCCTGTGCGCCACCCTTGGGCTGGGCGGTTGTGCGCAGCGCAGCGTGCACAGCGAACCCAGCCAGGCCCTGCCGGCGGCGCAGTCGAGCTTCGGGCTTTCGATCCAGACGTTGGCGCAGCCCCATGAAGGCCGTTCCGGCTTTCGCTTGCTGTCCAACAGCGGCGAGGCTTTCAGCGCGCGGGCAGAATTGATCCGCATGGCGCAGACCAGCCTCGATTTGCAGTACTACATCGTCCATGACGGCCTGAGCACGCGCACGCTGGTCGACGAATTGCTCAAGGCCGCCGACCGTGGCGTACGCGTGCGCATTCTGCTCGACGACACCACCACCGACGGCCAGGACCAGACCATCGCCACCCTGGCGGCGCACCCGCAGATCCAGATCCGGGTGTTCAACCCACAGGCGCTGGGCCGCGAAACCGGAGTGACGCGCAGTGTCGGGCGCTTGCTCAACCTGTCGCGCCAGCACCGGCGCATGCACAACAAGCTGTGGCTGGCCGACAACAGCGTCGGCATCGTCGGCGGGCGTAATCTGGGCGACGAATACTTCGATGCCGAACCCACGCTGAATTTCACCGATATCGACCTGCTCAGCGCGGGACCGGTCGCCGAACAGCTCGGGCACAGTTTCGACCAGTACTGGAACAGTCGCCTGAGCAAACCCATCGATGATTTCATGTATTTCCTGCCCAGCCACCACGACCTGAGCAAGGCCCGGCGCAAGCTCGCCACATCGCTGCAACAGGCGCACCAGCAGCACAAACAGCTGTATGAGCGGCTGATGACCTACAAGACCCAGCCTGCGCTAGCGACCTGGCTCAAGCAACTGACCTGGGCGCACAGCCAGGTGCTGTGGGACGCGCCGACCAAGGTGCTGTCGCAAGGCGACCCGGACCCGCACCTGCTGCTGACCACCCAGCTGGCCCCGGAGCTGATCCACGTCAAACAGGAATTGATGCTGATTTCGGCCTATTTCGTGCCCGGCCAGCAAGGCCAGGACTACCTGACCGGGCGTGCCGATGCCGGTGTAGCCGTCAGCCTGTTGACCAATTCGCTGGAAGCCACCGATGTGCCCGCTGTGCATGGCGGCTACGCGCCCTATCGCCAGGCCCTGCTGGAACACGGCGTGAAGCTGTTCGAGATGCGCCGCCAGCCCGGCGATCCGTCGTCGATGGGGCGACGCAGCTCCGATCTGTTCGCCAAGCCCTCGCTGATCAGCAGTGGCTCGGACTCCAGCCTGCACAGCAAGGCGATGATCTTCGACCGCCAGAAAATGTTCGTCGGCTCGTTCAACTTCGACCCGCGCTCGGTGCTGTGGAACACCGAAATCGGCATTCTGGTCGACAGCAAACCTCTGGCCGAACAACTGCGCGAGCTGACTCTGGAAGGCATGTCGCCAGAGCGCAGTTATCAAGTGCGCCTGGAAAATGGCCAGATCGTCTGGGTCACCGAAGACAACGGCCAGATGCATACCCTGCACAAGGAACCGGGCGACTGGTGGCGCCGGTTCAATGCCTGGATGAGCAAGGCCATCGGCCTGGAGCGAATGCTTTAAGCAATGACCGGTACGCACCGGGCCGCGTAGGAGCTGCTTTAGCTGCGAAGGGTCTCAGCACTGTATCGCGCCTTTCCCGACTAAAGTCGGTCCTACGTACGGAGTAATGCCGACGGATCGCAGCCCGACCTGTTCTACGCGGCCACCGTTTTGTCACCAAACGCGCCCTGGCGCAGCAACAGCAACACCAGGCCAAATGCGCCGGCCGCCATCAGCCACGGCAAGGTGTGCCCGCTGACCCACTGACTGCCCGCCCCGGCCATCAACGGCCCGAGCAGGCAGCCGATGCCCCACAGCTGTGCAACGTGAGCATTGGCGCGCACCAGTGCATCGTCGCGAAAGCGTTCGCCGATCAGGATCAGCGACAGGGTGAACAGGCCGCCGGCACTGGCACCAAACAGCACCCACAGCGGCCAGATCAGCACGGTGTGGATAAACACCGGCACCAGCAGGCTGGTGATCAGCAGCAGCACCGCACAGCCGGTAAACAGCGTACGCCGCGACATGCGGTCGGCCAGCAGGCCAATCGGCAATTGCAGCAGCGCATCGCCGACCACCACGGTGCTGACCATCAGCAACGCGATGTCGGCGCTAAACCCCTGGCGCAGGCAGTACACCGGCAACAGGGTCAGAATCATCGCCTCGAACGCTGCAAACAGCGACACCGCCCAGGCAATCGCCGGAATGTTTCGGCAAAAGGCGAACAGATCGACAAAGCTCACATGACAGGCCTCGGTGCTCGGCGCACCGCTACGGCCCAGCAACAGCAGCGGCGAGCAGAGCAGCAGGCCCACACCGATCCAGAACCCATAATCGGCCTCGGTGCCGATCCAGCCGAGCAGCAGCGGCCCGCTGAGCTGGCTCAAGGCGTAGGTGCTGCCATACAGTGCCACCAGCCGCCCGCGCAGACGCTCGATCACCAACTGGTTGATCCAGCTTTCGCCCAGCACAAAGACAATGGTCAGGATCAACCCGAGCATCAGGCGCAGCACCAGCCACACCGGGTAATACGGCAACAGCGCCAGCAGGCCGACCGACAGCGCGCCGCACCACAGGCACAGGCGCATCAGGTTCGGTGTGCCGAAATACGCCGCCAGCCGGCTGGCCAGTCCCGCACCGACCAGCACACCAATCGCCGGCATGGCCGCCATGACGCCGATGGCAAAGCTGCCATAGCCCCAGTTTTCCAGGCGCAGCGACACCAGCGGCATGCTTACGCCAATCGCCAGGCCGACGCTCAGCACCGAGGCCAGCACGGCGAAATAGGTACCCCAACGCATTTACCGCTCCACAGACAAAAAAAACGCCCGCCCCCCACTGCTGAGGGGCGGGCATGGTTGAAATTACAACTTGATCCAGGTCGCTTTCAGCTCGGTGTACTTGTCGAACGCATGCAGCGACTTGTCGCGGCCGTTGCCCGATTGCTTGAAGCCCCCGAACGGCGCGGTCATGTCGCCGCCGTCGTACTGGTTGACCCACACGCTGCCGGCACGCAGCGCCTTGGCGGTCAGGTGTGCCTTGGACAGATCCGACGTCCACACCGCAGCGGCCAGGCCGTACTGGGTGTCGTTGGCGATGCGAATGGCTTCTTCAGCGCTGTCGAAGGTGATCACCGACAGTACCGGGCCGAAGATTTCTTCCTGGGCGATCTTCATGGCGTTGTTCACGCCATCGAAGATGGTCGGCTCGACGTAGGTGCCGCCGGTCTCTTCCAGAATGCGCTTGCCGCCGGCCACCAGCTTGGCGCCGTCGGCATGCCCGGCTTCGATGTACGACAGCACGGTGTTCATCTGCTGGGTGTCGACCAGCGCACCGATGGTGGTCGCAGGGTCCAGCGGGTTACCCGGTTTCCAGCCCTTGAGTGCTTCGATTACCAGCGGCAGGAACTGGTCCTTGATCGAGCGCTCGACCAACAGTCGCGAGCCTGCGGTGCAGACCTCGCCCTGGTTGAAGGCGATCGCGCTGGCCGCGGCTTCGGCGGCAGCCTGCAGGTTCGGTGCGTCGGCAAACACAATGTTCGGGCTCTTGCCACCGGCTTCCAGCCAGACCCGCTTCATGTTCGACTCGCCGGAATAGATCAGCAATTGCTTGGCGATTTTGGTCGAACCGGTGAACACCACGGTGTCGACGTCGTTGTGCAGTGCCAGCGCCTTGCCCACGGTGTGGCCATGGCCGGGCAGCACGTTGAGTACGCCGGCCGGAATGCCGGCCTCGATGGCCAGTTGCGCGATGCGGATGGCGGTCAGCGGGGATTTTTCCGACGGCTTGAGGATGACCGAGTTGCCGGTCGACAGTGCAGGCCCCAGTTTCCAGCTGGCCATCAGCAGCGGGAAGTTCCACGGCACGATGGCGGCAACCACACCGACCGGTTCGCGGGTCACCAGGCCCAGTTGGTTGTGCGGGGTGGCGGCGACTTCGTCGTACAGCTTGTCGATGGCCTCGCCGCTCCAGCTCAGTGCCTGGGCAGCACCGGGAATATCGATGCTGGAGGAGTCGCCGATCGGCTTGCCCATGTCGAGGGTTTCAAGCAGGGCGAGCTCTTCGACATGCTGGCGGATCAAGGCGGCAAAGCGGATCATGGTGGCCTTGCGCTTGGCCGGCGCCATGCGCGACCAACTGCCGGACTCGAACACCTTGCGGGCGCTTTCGACTGCTTGCTGCGCGTCTGCGCTGTCGCAGCTGGCGACCTTGGCCAGCAGCCGGCCATCGACCGGGCTGATGCAGTCGAAGGTGGCGCCGCTGGCGGCATCGGTATATTGGCCCTGGATAAAGGCACGGCCTTCGATCTTCAGATCGCGGGCGCGTTGTTCCCAGTCAGCAAGCGTCAGGGTGGTCATACGCATGTCCTCTTACTGTTCGATGATGGTCTGGCTGTGGATCGAAGACAGCCATAAAGGTTCGCCACCCTAAACCAGCATCCGTGAAAAAAGCCAATATATTTGACAAAATCGGTAACAAAAGCCTCATGTGTTTAATTTATTGAACGATCACATGAGCAAGCATCATCCGCTGCTTCGTAATGTATCTATCAACTGCTCAAGGGGATCTGCATGACCATTCAGACCATCGTCGATTTCAGTGAAGCCGGCACCGCAGCCGAACGTTATCGCCCTGCCCCGGAAAAAATCCTCAAGGGCGACCCGCAGCAGACCGTCTACAACCACTACAACAGCCCGTGCGCGCAATTCAGCGCCGGCGTGTGGGAAGGTGAACCCGGCCAGTGGCAGGTGAACTACACCGAGCACGAGTACTGCGAGATCGTGCATGGCGTGTCGGTGCTGCGCGATGAGCAAGGTCAGGCCAAGACCCTGCGTGCCGGCGACCGCTTCGTCATTCCGGCAGGCTTCAAGGGCACTTGGGAGGTGCTCGAAACATGTCGCAAGATTTATGTGATTTTTGAAGCCGTAGCTATAGATAAGTAACGCACCGCAGGGGCTGTTCAGGGTGATGCTGAAGGCGTCCAGATCAACGGACTCAATGTTCAAGGAAGACAAACATGAATAACGACGAAATCACCCAGACCCTGCAATTTCTGATCGGCAGCCGCTATGTGCCGGCTGCACGGGGGTACATCAGCGAACTGACCGGTCGTGCTCGCGTGCATGGCCCTCGTGATATCACCACCAGGGAATACGATCTGGACCGCATCACTGTGCAGGCCGATGCTGATGACAGCATCACCGGCTTCAGCTTTGGCTGATTGCGTTTCTGCCTGAGCGACACGAAAAAGGCCCGTATCTCGCGATACGGGCCTTTTTTGTGGAAGCTAAAATCAATTACTTGATTTTGCCTTCCTTGTAGATCACGTGCTTGCGAACAACCGGATCAAATTTCTTGATCTCGATCTTGTCCGGAGTAGTACGCTTGTTCTTGTCGGTCGTGTAGAAGTGACCGGTACCAGCGCTCGAAATCAAACGAATCAATTCACGCATGATCAGTCTCCTTAGATCTTGCCGTCGCGACGCAGGTCAACCAGGACCGCATCGATACCGCGTTTGTCGATGATACGCATGCCTTTGGCGGAAACGCGCAGGCGAACGAAACGTTTTTCACTCTCAACCCAGAAGCGGTGATGCTGCAGGTTTGGCAGGAAACGACGACGGGTTTTGTTGTTTGCGTGGGAAATGTTATTCCCGGTTACCGGACCCTTACCGGTAACTTGACAGACTCTCGACATGCCTCAGCCCTCTAAAACCACATGCCCAACCCGGCATGGGTTGGCCGCTTAATCTCTCAGTCATTCGGCGCATGGTGCGCCGCGTTTCTTCAAGGGTCTTACCGACTTCACCTGATGGGTAAAGAGCCGGGCCCTAGAAAAGAGCGCTGCTTTATACCAGAAACCCCGGCAGTCAACAACTGGCAAAGTGTTTTGCAATGCCCTTGCACGGCCAATGCCCATGCCTGCGGCGGTCATCGTCAATCGACCGCTCGTCGCACCGCATTGATTGTTCTGTGCCATGACATCGTCTAGGGTACATCCCTCACCAGACTGCACCGGCAGATGGGGCCCTATCTGAACAGGAATTATAGCCATGCGCTTAGCTGCACTCCCTATTTTGCTCGCCCCGCTGCTGTTTCCGGCCATCACCCAGGCCGCTAACCTTGTCGTGTGCACCGAAGCCAGCCCCGAGGGCTTCGATGTCGTGCAATACAACTCGCTGACCACCACCAATGCGTCGGCCGATGTGTTGATGAACCGCCTGGTGGACTTCGATGCACAGAGCGCCAGGCTGGTGCCGAGTCTGGCTGAAAGCTGGACGGTGTCGGCCGATGGCCTGACCTATGACTTCAAGCTGCGCAGCGGGGTCAAGTTTCACAGCACCGACTACTTCAAGCCGACCCGCGAGCTGAATGCCGACGACGTGCTGTTCAGCTTCAATCGCATGCTCGATGCGCAGAATCCGTGGCACAAGATCGCGCAGAGCGGCTTTCCGCATGCGCAATCGATGCAGTTGCCTTCGCTGATCAAGAAGATCGAAGCGCCTGACCCGCACACTGTGCGTTTTGTCCTGAGCCGTGCCGACGCCACCTTTCTGGCGACCCTGAGCATGGGCTTCGCCTCGATCTACTCGGCCGAATACAGCGACCAGTTGCTCAAGGCCGGCACGCCGGAAAAACTCAACACCCAGCCGGTCGGCACCGGGCCGTTCGTGTTCAAGCGCTTCCAGAAAGACGCCGTGGTGCGCTACAGCGGCAACCCGGATTACTTTGCCGGCAAGCCGGCCATCGACACGCTGGTCTACGCCATTACCCCGGACGCCAACGTGCGCCTGCAAAAGATCCGCCGTAACGAATGCCAGGTGGCCCTGTCGCCCAAGCCGCTGGATATCGCGGCGGCCAGCGAGGATGCGAACCTCAAGGTCGAGAAGACTGAAGCCTTCATGACCGCCTTCGTGGCCATCAACACCCAGCACCCGCCGTTCGACAAGCCCGAAGTGCGTCAGGCCGTGAACCTGGCGTTCGACAAGGCCAACTACCTCAAGGCCGTGTTCGAAGGCACCGCCGAAAGCGCCGCTGGTCCGTTTCCGGCCACCACCTGGAGTTACGCCAAGGACTTGCCGGGCTATGCCCACGACGTCGCCAAGGCCAAGGCACTCGTGGCCAAGGCTGGTATGAAGGAAGGCACCAGGACTACGATCTGGACCCGGCCGTCGAGCAGCCTGCTCAACCCCAATCCGGGGCTGGGCGCGCAACTGCTGCAAGCCGATCTCAAGCAGATCGGCATCGACGCCGAAATCAGGGTCATCGAATGGGGCGAACTGATTCGCCGTGCCAAGGCCGGCGAGCATGACCTGCTGTTCATGGGCTGGGCCGGTGACAACGGTGACCCGGATAACTTCCTGACCCCGCAGTTTTCCTGCGCCGCTGTGCAATCGGGCACCAACTTCGCCCGTTACTGCGACAAGGGCCTGGACAAGCTGATCAGCGACGGCAAGTCGACCAGCGATCAGGCCGCACGCAGCAAGCTCTATCAGCAGGCCCAGGCGCAGATCCAGCAACAGGCACTGTGGCTGCCCCTGGCCCACCCGACCGCCGCTGTGCTGACCCGCAAGGAGGTCAGCGGTTATCAGGTCAATCCGTTTGGCCGCCAGGATTTCTACAAGGTGGATGTGAAATAACCCTGGCCGATCCGCATCGTCGCCTACAGGCCTTGCCGTCGCGTCGAGGTGTTCTTGCCGCTACATCAGGCCGCGCTCGACCAGTGACAGCGGCTCGCCGTCGCCGATGATCACGTGATCGAGCACCTCGACATCGATCAGCGCCAGCGTCTCCATCAGCCGTTTGGTCAGCTCGATGTCGGCGCGGCTGGGCTCGCTGACGCCCGAAGGGTGGTTGTGGCAGAGGATCAGGCTGGCGGCGTTGTGCGCCAGGGCGCGCTTGACCACTTGCCGCGGGTGGACATAGGCGGCATTGATCGAGCCATGAAACAGCACCTCGAACGCCAGCACCCGATGCTTGCTGTCGAGAAACAGGCAGCCGAACACCTCATGCGGCTCGTGGCGCAACAGCGACTTGAGGTAACTGCGCACCTGTTCGGGGTTTTCCAGCGCCGAATCGCGGCGCAGCGTCTCGGCCATGTGCCGGCGTGCCATCTCCAGCACCGCCTGCAACTGGGCAAATTTTGCCGGCCCCAGCCCCAGGTGCGCGCTGAAGGCCGTAAGGTCGGATTCGAGCAGGGTGCGCAGGCTGCCAAACTGACTCAATAGATGCCGGGCCAGGTCGACCGCGCTGTGCCCGGCCACCCCGGTGCGCAGAAAAATGGCCAGAAGTTCGGCATCCGAAAGGCTGGTCGCCCCCAGTGCCAACAATCGCTCGCGCGGACGTTCCGCGGCGGGCCAGTCACGAATACTCATAACACCTCCTTGTGTTGTGCGTGCACTGCCATGGACGTCGCTGTTCCAGTGCAGACGCTGTGCTATCTTAGCCCATCTTTTTTGCGCGGCGACCCGGCCTGGGGAGGCGTCATCGCCATCGCGCCATTGACCAAGACAAGGCAGGCCTATGCAGCGGCTGTATCGAAAACGCATCGTTCTGGGCGTCGGCGGCGGCATCGCGGCCTACAAGAGCGCTGAACTGGTTCGCCGCTTGCGCGACCAGGGCGCCGAAGTGCGTGTCGTCATGACCCGCGCCGGGGCGGAATTCATTACCCCTCTGACCATGCAAGCCCTCTCGGGACACCCGGTACACCTGGACCTGCTGGACCCGGCAGCGGAAGCGGCCATGGGACATATCGAGCTGGCCAGGTGGGCCGACCTGATCCTCATCGCCCCCGCCACCGCCGACCTCATCGCCCGGCTGGCCCAGGGCATCGCCAATGACCTGCTGACCACCATCGTGCTGGCCACCGACGCCACCGTGGCCATTGCCCCGGCCATGAACCAGGCCATGTGGCGCGACCACACGGTGCAGGCCAATACCCGCCAGCTCGAAGATCGCGGCTGGAAGGTGTTTGGCCCGGCGTCCGGCGTGCAGGCCTGTGGTGATGTGGGCTTCGGGCGCATGCTCGAACCCGGTGACCTGGCCCTGTGCGCGGCCGAGTGTTTCCAGCGCCTGAGCCTGACCGGCCAGCACGTGGTCATTACCGCCGGCCCGACCCAGGAAAACATCGACCCGGTGCGCTATATCACCAACCACAGCTCCGGCAAGATGGGCTTTGCCCTCGCCGAGGCGGCTGTGGAAGCCGGCGCCAGGGTCACGCTGATCACCGGCCCGGTGAGTCTGGCGACCCCGGACCGGGTGACGCGCATCGATGTGGTCAGCGCCCGCGACATGCTCGCGGCCTGTGAAGCGGCGATTCCATGCGACCTGTTCATCGCCTCGGCGGCGGTGGCGGACTACCGCCCTGAAGTCATCGCCCCGCACAAACTTAAGAAAGATCCTACGAACGGCGACGGCTTGCTGCTGCAGATGGTCCGCAACCCGGACATTCTGGCCACCATTGCCACGCGTCCCGACCGTCCTTTCAGTGTCGGCTTTGCCGCCGAGACCGAGCACTTGCTCGACTATGCTGCACGCAAGCTCAAGGACAAGAACCTCGACCTGATCGTCGCCAACGATGTGGCCAACCCCAGCATCGGCTTCAACAGCGAGGAAAACGCTTGCAGCGTGATTGACCGGGCGTTGCACGCAACGCTCTTTGCCCAGACCAGCAAGGGCAAGATTGCCCGCCAGCTGATCACCTTTATCGCAGAACGCATGAATCAGGCCTGACTACGAATGCACGCTCTACAAGCCAAGATCCTCGACCCTCGCATTGGCAGCGACTTCCCTCTCCCGGCCTACGCCACTGGCGGTTCGGCAGGTCTCGACCTGCGCGCCATGCTGCAACAGGACACGGTCCTTGAGCCGGGCCAGACCCTGTTGATCCCTACAGGACTTTCGATCTACATCCAGGACCCAGGCCTTGCCGCCATGATCCTGCCGCGCTCGGGGCTGGGCCACAAACACGGCATTGTGCTGGGTAATCTGGTCGGCCTTATCGACTCCGATTATCAGGGTGAACTGATGGTTTCGTGCTGGAACCGTGGCCAGACACCGTTCACCATCGCCATCGGCGAGCGCATCGCCCAACTGGTGCTGGTGCCGGTGGTGCAGGCGCATTTCGAGCTGGTCGACGAGTTTCAGCAGACCGAACGCGGTGCTGGCGGATTCGGTCATTCGGGCAGCCATTGATCCCTCACGGAGAACAGTCGGGTGAAAGGCAGTCAGCTCAGCACAGCGAAGCATTCAGCAGCAGATAGCCCGGCGCCTGCCTCGGCAGGCCTGAACGCTCTGCTGCCCGGCCTGATCCCGGCGTTGATCGGCCTTGCGGCGGGTGTCCTGCTGGTCGGTATCGGCCTGTCCGGCAACCCGCAGCAGTATCAGCAACAGGTACAGGCCTGGGGTAACAGCCAGGCCGCCGCCATCAACCTGGCGCTGCGCCAGATCGATGCCGACACCCGCGCGGCGGCCAGCAACCCGGCCCTTGCCCAGCTTGTGCAAGGCAACGACCCGCAAGCGCTCAAGGCCGCCCAGGAGCCGTTTCGCTATTGGGACGGTGTCGTCGGTGCGCGGATCAGCCCCAAAGGCCTGGCCGACACCGATAGCCAGGGCCCTGTGCCGGTGAGCTTTTCCACGCTCGACATGCTCAACAAGGCGATTCAGGGCCAGGCGCCGGCGCCCGAGGCACGCAAGATCGACGAGCGCTGGGTGATCTACAGTGCTGCCGCCCTGCGCAGCGACGCCAGCCAGCCTGCCAGCGGAACGCTGCTACTGGCCTTCGATGTGCAGCGCCTGCTCAGCGCCATGCCGGCGATTCCTGACGATGCTGGCCGGGTCGTGCTCAGTCAGCAGTTCGGTGACGGCCCTGCGCAAGTCTTTGTTCAGCGCGGCAATGACAGCGGCGCAACGCCTGTGAAGTTCAGCATCGGCTACCCCGGATGGCAGCTCACGTTTACGCCGGGCGCGGCCTTGCAAAGTTCACCGCCCTGGCTACTGTTGGGCCTGGCCGTCCTGCTTGCACTGGGTGGCATCGTTCTGGGTCTGTACCTCAATGAGCGCGCCCTGCAACGGCGAATCAGTGCCGATGCACGGCAGCTCGATCAACTGCTGCAAGAACTCTCTGGCGGAAAAACCGTCAAACCTTTCGGTTTGAGCCTGCCAGCCCTGCAAGGCCTGGCCCAGGCCCTGGCCCGTTTTTCGCTGCGCGGCCCTGCGCACGCGGGCGCGCACAGCGCTGCAAGCAGCGTTGCAGTAGCACCACCGCTACCGCCCACCGTCCCGGACCTTGAGCTGCGCGATCCGCTGTTCCAGGACACCGATATTCTCGATATCGACCTTCTCGACGACAACCAGAATTTCCTGAGATCGGAGCTCTCCCCCACAATGAACAGCCCAGCATCCGTGGCACCCCAGCTACCCGACACCATTTTCCGCGCCTATGACATTCGTGGCGTGGTTGGCGACACCCTTCATGCCGAAACCGCTTACTGGATCGGCCGCGCCATCGGCGCCCAGAGCCTGGCCGAGAACGAACCCAACGTCAGCGTCGGCCGTGACGGTCGCCTGTCCGGCCCGGAGCTTTCGCAACAATTGATCCAGGGCCTGGTCGACAGCGGCTGCCACGTCAGCGATGTCGGCCTGGTGCCAACGCCTGCGCTGTACTACGCCGCCAATGTGCTGGCCGGCAAGACCGGCGTCATGCTCACCGGCAGCCACAACCCCAAGGACTACAACGGCTTCAAGATCGTGATCGCCGGCGACACCCTGGCCAACGAGCAGATTCAGGCCTTGCTGCAACGCATCCGCAGCAACGACTTGCCGACCGGGCCGGGCAGCGTCACCCCGGTAGAGATCCTGGGCAGCTACGCCGATTACATCAAGAACGACATCGCCCTGGCCCGCAAGCTCAAGGTCGTGGTCGACTGCGGCAACGGTGCGGCCGGCGTAATTGCCCCGCAACTGATCGAAGCGCTGGGCTGCGAGGTTATTTCGCTGTTCGCCGAAGTCGACGGCAACTTCCCTAACCATCACCCGGACCCGGGCAAGCTGGAAAACCTTCAGGACCTGATCGCCAAGGTCAAGGAAACCGGTGCCGACCTGGGCCTGGCCTTCGACGGCGACGGCGACCGCGTCGGTGTGGTGACCAACGAAGGCAACGTGGTCTATCCCGACCGCCTGCTGATGCTGTTTGCCCTGGACGTGCTGGAACGCAATCCGGGTGCCGACATCATTTTCGACGTCAAATGTACCCGTCGCCTGACCCCGCTGATCAGCGAACATGGCGGCCGCCCGGTGATGTGGAAGACCGGTCACTCGCTGATCAAGAAACAGATGAAAAAGAGCGGTGCCCTGCTGGCCGGCGAAATGAGCGGGCACATCTTCTTCAAGGAGCGCTGGTTCGGTTTCGACGACGGTATCTACAGCGCCGCACGCCTGCTGGAAATTCTCAGCCAGAAGAGCGAAAACGCCGAAGACCTGTTTGCGTCCTTCCCGGAAGACGTTTCGACGCCGGAAATCAATATCAAGGTGACCGATGTCACCAAGTTCAGCATCATTGAGGCCCTGGAAAAGGACGCTCAATGGGGCGACGCAAAACTGACCAGTATCGACGGCGTGCGGGTTGATTATCCGCAGGGCTGGGGTCTGGTGCGTGCCTCCAACACGACACCTGTGCTGGTGCTGCGCTTCGAAGCTGAAACCGAAGCTGAATTGCAGCGCATCCAGAGCGTCTTCCATACCGAGCTCAAGAAAGTTGCGCCGGACCTCGAACTGCCGTTCTGATTGTTTTGATCTTTGACTGGAGCCCCGAATGACCCTCGATCGTGATGCCGCCACCAACGTCGCCAAGGTATTGTCCGAAGCGCTGCCTTACATCCGCCGCTTTGTCGGCAAGACGCTGGTCATCAAGTACGGCGGCAACGCCATGGAGAGCGAAGAGCTGAAAACCGGCTTCGCCCGCGACATCGTGCTGATGAAAGCGGTTGGCATCAACCCGGTGGTGGTGCACGGCGGCGGGCCGCAGATCGGTGATCTGCTCAAGCGCCTGTCCATCGAAAGCCACTTCATCGATGGCATGCGCGTCACCGACGCGCAGACCATGGACGTGGTCGAAATGGTCCTCGGTGGCCAGGTCAACAAGGACATCGTCAACCTGATCAACCGCCATGGCGGCAGCGCCATCGGCCTGACCGGCAAGGACGCCGAGCTGATTCGTGCGAAAAAGCTCACCGTTACCCGCCAGACCCCGGAAATGACCAAGCCCGAAATCATCGACATCGGTCATGTGGGCGAAGTGGTCGGGGTCAACACCGACCTGCTGAACATGCTGGTCAAAGGCGACTTCATTCCGGTGATCGCGCCCATCGGCGTCGGCCCTGACGGCGAGTCGTACAACATCAACGCCGACCTGGTCGCCGGCAAGGTGGCCGAAGCCCTCAAGGCCGAGAAACTGATGCTGCTGACCAACATCGCAGGCCTGATGGACAAGCAGGGCCACGTACTGACCGGCCTGACCACCGAGCAGGTCGACGGCCTGATCGCCGACGGCACCATCTACGGCGGCATGCTGCCGAAGATTCGTTGCGCACTGGAAGCGGTACAAGGCGGCGTGCACAGCTCGCACATCATCGACGGCCGGGTGCCGAACGCGGTGCTGCTGGAAATCTTCACCGACAGCGGCGTCGGTACCCTGATCACCAATCGCAAGCCTCGCGGCTAACGGTTGCAGGTAAAAAAGCCCCGCCCGCGCTTGCGCTGGCGGGGCTTTTTCTTGCCTGAACGCCAAGGTATCTCGTCATAAAGTATCACTGTATGCTGCCTTAAACCGTATAAGGTATTCCAGGGTGATCCCTTATGAAGGACTACTTTCCAGTCCAGAGCTCAACCATGCTTTACAGAGTCGGCCTGCTGGTCAGGCAGGCACGCCTGCGCATGGCCTTGAGACAAGTCGATCTGGCCCAGCGGGCCGGCATATCTCTGCGCACGGTGCGCCACATCGAGGCCGGCAAGGCCGATGGCGTCTCTTTGCGCGACTTTATGCTGACGCTGTTTACCGTTGGCGTTTCCGATCGGGTATTCCAGGCCTTGCAGGACGACCCAAGGTTTGCCACCGATGAACTGCAGGCCAATAGCGACAGGCGAGTGCGACTGGTGCGCAGTCGTCCGGAGGACTTTTGATGGCCGCTCACTGACTCGCCGGCCGATACTGCAACGCTTCGGCGATATGATTGCGCTCGATGGCGTCCTTGCCTTCCAGATCGGCCAGGGTGCGCGCCACTTTCAATAAGCGGTGTGCCGCGCGAAGGGACAGGGTCAGGCGTTCGCAGGCCGTTTCCAGCCATTTCTCGTCGGCTGTGGATAACGGGCAGTGGGCGCGCAGGCCCGGCAGGTCGAGGATGGCGTTGGCGCAGCCCTGGCGCCGTTGCTGGCGCTCACGGGCCTCGGCCACTTTGGCCGCCGCACTGGCGGTGGTTTCGCCGCCCGTTGCGGTGGCCATCAAAGATGTGGCCTCACGTGCCACGGTCAGGTGCAGGTCAATGCGGTCCAGCAGCGGGCCAGACAGTTTGTTACGGTAACGCTGGATCTGATCGGTAGAGCAACGGCAGCGCCCGCTGGGCTCGCCGAGATAGCCGCAGGGGCATGGGTTCATGGCGGCCACCAGTTGAAAGCGAGCCGGGAAGCGTATCCGGTCGCGCGCCCGGGCGATCACGATATGTCCTGACTCCATCGGTTCACGCAGCACCTCCAGTACGCGGCGGTCGAATTCCGGCAACTCATCCAGAAACAAAACACCGTGGTGGGCCAGGGTGATTTCGCCCGGTTGTGGTCGGCTGCCACTGTCGGCTTTCGAAATTGGTGCGAAAGCGCTAGGCTAGAGGCCGAAAAACGCCGTTCTCAGCTGCTGAAATAAATGCGAAAATCTATCGAAATAGCTGCGACAGGATTGACAATGATTGGAAATAGATGCGACCGGCCTAAGCAGGTCAGAAAGATCAATGCGACTTGGCGCAGCGTTTCAGGTTTTTTGCCGTTCCGAGGCGTTGGAGGCATTCCTTTCGAGTCGCTGCTGGAGCGAGATTTCCTCAAGCTGATGCGGTTCGACCATCGAGTTGAGACAGTCATCGCACAGCCGATTAAGGTCGACTTCGTGGATCCATCCGGCCGGGCTAACACCTACACGCCGGATTTCCTCGTCTACTTCCATCAGGGCGATACCTACCCAGAGGCATACATCAAACCGATGCTCGTGGAGGTGAAACCTGCCTATGAGTGGCGGAAAAATTGGCGGGCTTGGCGAGCCAAGTGGAAGGTTGCCCGTCGCTATGCTCGGGAGGAAGGTTGGTCCTTCAGCATCTATGACGAATCAAGGATCAGGAGCACTGCTCTCGAAAACATCGTGTTTTTGGAGCGTTTCGAGCGGTATACCTTCGACAAGGAAGACATCGACATGGTGCTGGGCACCATCAAAGGCATGGAGGTTGCGCCGGTGCATTACCTATTGGCTCGACACTTCAACGGCATCTATCGAGGGCGTGGAGTTTCACTGCTCTGGCACCTAATTGCTGTGGGTCTGGTTCAGTGCGATATCAACGAACCGCTGAACGAATACCTTGAACTGTGGGTGACCGCGCCATGAACATTTATGAGGTCGATACCGAGGAGCATCTCCAGCCTTTCACACCGTCGAGAGCACGGATAGCGATCGAGGTCGGTGCAATGGTTCGACGTGAGAAGGAAATCTTCCGCATCGTTCAGATCGTCGATTTACAGGTCGTGATTGGTCTTGAGGTGGAAACGGGCAAGTGTGAATCGCTTCGTGTACCTGAACTCAGAGCTGTCGAGCAGGACAAGCTCGACGGCTTGTATGTGAACCACGACGTATCGACCATCAGCTCTGATGACTGGGCCATTGCCCAACAACGCTTTTCTGCGATCCAACCGTTCATCAATCACTCGATCGTCAAGCGCGATAGTGTAGAGAAGCGTGCGAAGGAAGTCGGCGTCGACACTGCGACGCTCTATCGGTGGATCGAGCGCTATCGTAATTGGCATGAGGTGCTGGCGCTGGTTCCCCGTAAACGGGGATGGAAAGCAGGGAGTAGTCGTCTGACCATCCAGGCTGACAAGCTCATCAGTAATGTCATTGATGAGGTCTATCTGAATCCTCAGCGCAAATCGATTCCCTTCTGCATCCGGGAGATTGAGGAGAGATCCAAGGCCATGGGCATTGAGCCCCCCGGTGCCTCTGCCGTCAGGGCCCGGATCAAAAGCATTCCTCAGAAGATCGTGTTACGCCGGCGAGGCTACGCAGACAAAGCCTACAACCGGCACACCCCCTCAGTAGGGCGTTTTCCAGGTGCCGATTACCCGCTGGCGGTCGTACAGATCGACCATACCCCGATTGACCTGATCATTGTGGATGATCGGCATCGCAAGCCCCTTGGCCGGCTCTGGTTGACGCTGGCGATCGATGTACATTCGCGCATGATCACCGGCTATTACCTGGCGTTGGAGGAGCCCTCTGCTATCTCGGTTGGTATGTGTCTGTCGCACTCCTTCCTGCCAAAAGAAAATTGGCTTCTACTCCACAAGGTAGAGGGTGAGTGGCCGGTCTGGGGATTCCCGCGTGTTGTTCACACGGACAATGGAGCTGACTTCAAAGCTGAGGACATCCGGCGTTCGTGCGCGAATTACAACATCGAGAACAATTTCCGTCCTAAAAAGAAGCCCAAATATGGCGGCCATATTGAGCGGCTCCTCGGCAACTTCATGACGATGCTGCATGATCTGCCGGGCACCACGTTTGGCAATATCACGGATCGTGAGGGCTACGATTCAGACAAGCATTCCGCTCTGACAATGGATGAGTTCGAGCGCTGGTTGGTGATGAGCATCATCCTGTATCACAACGAGGTGCATTCTGCGCTGTACATGAGTCCATCGCGTAAATGGCATCTTGGCTTCTTCGGTAACCGTGAATTGGACCCTCTGGTCTGCATCCCGCCGAGACCTGACGATCCTCACACGGTGCAATTGGATTTCATGCCGTACTACGAGCGGACGGTCCAAACTTACGGAGTTCAGATCGACGTCTTCTATTACTCTGAAGCTCTTCGGCACTGGATCAACACCAAGGATCCGCAGACCGGATTGGCCCGAAAGTTTGTGTTCAGGCGCGATCCGAGAGACATCAGCGTGATCTGGTTCTATGACCCGGTGCTCAAGCAGTATTTCCGCGTCCCGGTCGCCAATCAGGCATTCCCTGCGGCGACGGTCTGGGAGTATCGCGCAGCTAAGCAGCAAGCGGTTGATGAGGGTCGTAAGCACGTCGACGAAGCGCTCATTAGCAAAATCATCGTCGAGCGGCGCGCCGTGGTTGAGGACGCTGTATCAACCACCAAAAAGACTCGGCGTGCTGCACAGAAGACTAAAGTCCATAGCAAGAACAGAACCCCTGCTCAGCCCGATAAATCGTTTTCCAATCCAGCACCTGTTCCCATCGCCCCAGTTATTGAGGGGCTTCTTCTTGGCGATGTTGAATTTGATGGGGTCATCCAATGAAGGACTATGCACACCTGCACGTGGATTTCCGACCGGTGATGGACCTGACGGACCGAGAGCGGATTCACTTCATGGGAGAGCCGCGGTGGATCGCCTATAAGTCGGCCGTCAATATCCTTGGCACTTTGGATTCGCTTCTCGAAGCCCACAAGCGTCCTCGGATGCCAAACCTGCTATTGGTCGGAGACTCGAACAACGGCAAAACTACGTTGATCCGTCAGTTCTACAAGCTGCGGGGTGAGGGGTATGCCAACGAAGATAACGAGCCTGTGAGGCCGATTATCCTGGCTGAGTCGCCCACCTCTGCCGACGAGAAAGAGCTGTACATCGCGATTCTGGAGCAGCTATGGATGCCCTACCGGGCAACCGATACCAAGGTAAAGCTGAGGTATCAGGTAACTCATGCGCTCCGAGAGTTGAAGGTCAAGATGTTGATCATCGATGAGATTCACTCGATGCTCACCGGCTCAGCGATCAAGCAGCGCGAAGTGATGAATGCACTCAAGCTGTTATGCAACACACTGATGATTCCCATCGTGGGGGTGGGGACTCCAGACGCTGTCCAGATCCTGCACATTGATCCTCAGCATGCCAGCCGTTTCGATGTGATCAAGCTTGAGACCTGGAAGCTGGATGCTGATTTTCAGCGGCTGCTCAAGGGATTTGAATTGGTACTCCCTCTGAAGAAGCCCTCGAATCTGTTCCAACCAGAACTGGCCCAACTCCTTCATTCGATCTCTGGCGGCAACACGGGCGACTTACACAGACTGTTGGTTGAGTGTGCAACGGAAGCGATCACCTCCGGTAAGGAATGTATTGATCGACCTCTCATCGAGAGCAAGTCGTGGACGCGTCCTACACGTGGCATCCGGCATCTTGTGGTCTGAACCCCAGATGGCCATTTACGCCTCAGCTTCTGGCCGACGAGCTGTTCTCATCGTGGTTGGTGAGAACGGCATTGGTTCACGCTTGCATGCCGGAAACACTCACTGAATTCGCCTGGCCGAATTCGCGAATCTGGTGCGTCGATCTAGACAGAGGGGTGGGCGAATCGCGTCTCTCGATTCTGGCCCGGCTTACTGGGCTTAGTAGTACCGATTTGGCTGCCAGTACGCTCCTTCCTGTATCTCGCGCATTGCACTCCGAAGCTTTCCTGACGGCCAGCAATCTGTGGCCATGGATTTTGGTGTTGGGATGCAGAAATCATTTCCATGCCGGCGGCCTCCAGTGCTGTCCTGCGTGCATGGGGGAGTTAGAGCCGCACTATCTAATTCAAGATCGCCTTGCCTGGCACACCTGTTGCCCTCTCCATCGGTCATTGTTGGTCGATCGTTGTCCGCGTTGTTTATCCGCTCTGCAACCTGCCTTGCTGCATGTAGGGGACAGCCTCGCGCAATGTCATCATTGCGGAGAGAAAATGGAAGCTTGGGCTTCATCCTCCGGCTCTGCTGACGCACTGGCTTTCCAGGAGTTTGCAGATGAGCTTTATGGAGAGTGCACATTCTTCGGGAAGGCCGAGATCAGTTTCGCTGAGTGGATGTTTGTTGCTCGTGTCATTATCAGTCTGCTTCGAGCCATTGTTCGTCATCCCACGGCGTCCTCCAGAATGTTCTGCCGACTGATGGAAGTCGAGCTGGCTGCTTGTCCGATATCATCGGTGGGATTGCCTTTCGAGTATCTGGGGCCTGCTGAGCGTTGTGCGTTCATGGGACCTGCATGGGTGATAATGCAGGCGGGGCCCGAGCGCTTCATCGAGTGCTCAAAGGTTGCATCGCTTCCGCACTCTTTTCTACCTATGCCGAAACGATATGCCCCTGAAATTTTGACTCACATGGCGTCGGCGTTGATGTGTCGCCCACGTTGTTCGCCGAGCATCACCAATCAGGATCTCACCCGCGATCCGTCGAGTGTCTGGCGAATGTGGTTGCGTCTTCAGAGAAGGATTCGTAGAGATGGTATCCACTGAAGTGGGCCGTGAGGCAGGTTGTCACGAATGTGGCCGTGCCATGGTGAAAGCCAAGAAGATTCACAATCACTGCCGCTATTGTGAAAACTGCTATGCGCGTCTTTTCAAGCGCCGGCTATGTCCTGGATGTGGCAATCTTCGCCGGTTACCAAATTTCGATCTCTCGGCCCATTGCGGCCCCTGTGAGCGTGCCGGGGCATGTGTGCGCTGCGGGAAAACCGAGTTTGCCATTGGCATGAGGTCAGACTACGGGCCGGTATGTAAACCCTGTGTTCCATACTTCCGTGAGGCTGAGCCTTGCCAAGCCTGCGGCAAGCTTTCCCAGCGCTTGGCGGTTAGCTCCAAGACGGGCTTGCGCAGTTGCAACAAATGCCGGGAGCTGGCTGGAGCGACGTGTCCGAGTTGCAAGCGGCATCGGGTGCTAGTCGTTGACCAGCATGGTGTATTGCGTTGCAAAGCATGTCACGGTGGGGCTGAGCGTCTTTGCGAGAAGTGCGGTACAGCCATGCCGGCAGGGCGTGGAAAGACGTGTGAAAGCTGTTATTGGATAGGCTTACTCACCAAGCGAGTTGCGGCGAATTTGGCTGGCTTTAGCAGTCCACGGATTCAACAGCACTACGAAGCATTTTCGCAATGGCTTCTGTCTCGGACTGGGGCGAACAGAGCTGCGTTGGCTATCAACGGCCATTACGCGTTCTTCGCCAAGCTCGATGAGCATTGGGGCGAGGTCCCGCCTTACGATCATCTCTTGGCTGTCTTCGGAGCTGCCAGGCTGCGTAAAGCTGAAAACCCGATGCGTTGGCTCCAGGATATCGGTGCGGTTAGCGTAAGCGCCGAAATGCGTGAGGAGCACTCAGAGCAGCGTCGGGTGTCCGAGTTGCTTTCTGAACTGCCCGACTTCTGGTCCAAACAGCTGCTACACGGGTACTACTCAGGCTTTAAGTCGCGTATCGAGAGCAATGAGGTGGATGTGCGATCAGTCCGAATGGCCCTACGCTCTGCGGTAAATTTCCTCACGCTGGCCGCGTTGTCACCTCAAGTGCTCCCGACGATGAAGACACTCGAAGCCTTTTGGCGCAGCTCGCCTGGTCAGGTAGCGGCGATCACGGGATTTGTCGGGTACCTGAACAAGGCGCACAACACCCAGCTGCAAACGCGACCAGAGAAGAAATGGCTCCAAAAAGCCAAGAGAGACAAAGCCGAGCGTGAGCTGGTAGCTCTGTTGAAAGAG
This sequence comes from Pseudomonas sp. 3A(2025), assembly GCF_054589175.1. Classification (NCBI taxonomy): domain Bacteria; kingdom Pseudomonadati; phylum Pseudomonadota; class Gammaproteobacteria; order Pseudomonadales; family Pseudomonadaceae; genus Pseudomonas; species Pseudomonas sp. 3A(2025). Next base: position 330,178 of record NZ_BAAILM010000034.1, read on the forward strand.
GACGCCGATCTCTTATCGGAGGCAACGTGGATCTCGAAGGCACTGGCCTATTTTCACAACATCCGCAGGATAAGCCGGCATCCCCTTGTGTATCGGCCTGAGAGCTTCAATGGCGTGGCAGGATTCAACGTCGAGCATGAGGGCAAGGTTCTCTGGGTACCGTCAGCACGCAGCTACCTGAACGCTCCTATGGATAGCCGAATTACTGCAGAACAACCTTCATCTGTTTGAAGGCACTGATCAGCCTCTTGCGATAGCGAACATTCTGATCCTGGGAGCGATGTGCGATTACGATGGATCCTTTCGGAAACGAACTCATGATGTTTTTGAAAATGCCAAGATTGTTCCTGATCTTTTTACACACCTCTCCTACAAACTGCTCAAACTCAACCGGATCAGAAGTGTGTGCTTTCATAAGCACGCCTGAAAATCCGCGAGGGTTTGGATACCTTTCGCTGGGTTCCTGTCGCTCAATCTCGAAGCAGTAGAAGGTCTGGTTATCGACCACTATTCGCAGGATCATGAAGCCCCGCCGTTGGGAGCCCATCGGTTCGAGGCTCACCCAATGCCACTGGGCTAGTGTGGTCCAATCCAAATCATCCCTGTTGAACAAAATGATCCTTGGTGGGCTGGAAGTGCCGTAATGTGGCGGTGCATACCAGCTAACCTCTGACACACGTTCAGGGTTGTCGCGCTTGATCGAGAGAAACGCATTCCAGATATCGAGCAAAAATCCGTGTGACTCCAACACGACGTCGGAAACGTGTTCGGACTTGCCGACCCCCTTGCCGTTTCCCGTGCCATCGCCGCTGGAATAAGATTCGGCGTCCGGCGGTTGTGGACCCCTTATGCCGCGATTAGTGTCCTTCAACGATTTTATTTTTTTCACTGCACGTTTGGGCCCCAAGGTTTCGAATGGCGGCGTCTTTAGAACCACTTTCTCTCCTTGGGCATCAGGGGGTAGGTATGACTCTTCAGCAAGAAATTCTTCGGCTTGGGCGGTTCTGATGACCTGGGGTAGGACGACATTTTTTCCCTGTTCCCCGCCGGTGGGGTCGAACGATTCCCTGAACACCTCGATCTCTTGTCCTTTGGGCTGTGTGGAACCCAAGAGTCTTAAGCATAGAAATGTGTTTCCTTCATTGATCCAGCGGCCTTGGCACAGCAGTTGGCCTTGCCCCTTGAACCAAGGCCCTACGCTGGGGAATACCTTTGTATTCGGTCCTTTGGATATGAAGGAGGTATTGAGCTTCCTCACCTGATCTTCGGCGTAATCGTCGTATAGAAGGTGTGCGAGGAACACTGCGTCGGCATTGCGCATCGGATCAGTTGGTTTGATAAACCACCTGAAGGCATCGCGTAGCTGACACTTGAAAAAGACTGATCTAGCATCCTTGAGTGTCAGGGTGCTGAGCGCTTTGCAGATCGCCATGTTCCTCGCGTAGGCCCGCACAAAAAATTCGATACAGGGAACGAGAAGGTTCTTTCCCTCGGGCAATCTGAAATTGATTAATGTGCTCAGGTCTCGCGTGAATTTAAGCGGGTAGTCATTCTCATGGAAGACGTTGGCCTGGTCGTCATCAATGAGTGCTGCTCGACTGGTGACCTCCCATTTTTCCGGTGAAAAGTCGATATCGAACTTCATCACCTCCATCACCGTGTCAGAAATGCACTGTCCCCCTCGCCAGATGCTTCCAATGGGGTAGTGAGGCAACGCAGTCAGCGGCACCGAGGCCCAGGTGGGTACCGACGAAGGTATGTCGTTAGTGAGCTTCTTGAACATCACCTCGACTTCGGGAATGGTGCGTTCCCCTCGGGTGTTGGTGCGGATCGAGTTATACCACCAGACGATATGGTCTTCTTTCAGTTTTCCGACGCCGCTTTTGATGTGTCGTAGGTCCGGGCGTGGGTATGAGAATTCGACCCGCTGTACTGGGTAGCTCAAAACGCAGCTCTCCATGCTCTTGAATTGTATTCATCGACCGAGCCCAAGCTCAGGTAGCCCCTTCGCTGATCGACCGCTTATGCTGGGTTCTGGGCTACTTCCAAGACCGCTTAAGATCATCTGCGCTCCATTTGGACGAAGCCCGGTGCTTGACGCTGAACGCGTACGCTTCTGGGCCCAAAAGCTTCATTGTTTTGTCCAGGTTTTCCCGCCGGGGGCCTCGTTCTTTCCAATAAACCCAAGTGTCGAAAAATGGTCGATCCCGCTCCTCCAGATCATGGCGGAGAGATAGAACGCCCGCTGCGGTAGGAACGCGGTCTGGTTGAGCCTCCTGCGGGACAGCCAAGTCCAAGTTCTGGAAGAAACGTGAGGTGCTGAATCCTTGGGTCGATAGCCCGTGAGTTCTCAAGACATTCATCAGTTCATTGAGTTTGTCCCTGCTCAAATAGGTCGACAGTTGAAAGTCATAGGTAATCGGGAGCAGGAAAAACTTGGGATTCTCCCCCCGAGAGGTCAGGGAGAGCTCGTAGGCCCCTCGCATGGAGAACAGGCAATCAAAGCTGGCAGCCCCGTTTTTGAAGAGAAATTGCTGCAAATCGACATCCAGCGCTCGCATGCTCTGCGCCAGTCGTTCCAAACCTTTCATACGCATTAGGTCCGCCTCTCGATGTGTAGGTTTCATCTATTCGGGTGGAGTTGCTCAACTGCACCAGTGGATACGGCCTTTTTTGAGCCAAAAATGTGAGCGGCAGCCGTTGTTCAACCACACCGAGGGGTGAAGCGAAGGATGACCATCAGAGTCGACGCTGTAGTCCCACCGCGGCTTGGCTTCATCAATCACCAGAAGCTCGATAGTTCGGCCGCATCCGCAGGGACACTGCATCCCGACTGACCAGTCTTCGCCGTTATCCTTAGCCAGAACGATCGCGCGAATTGGCATTTTTGAGGGTAGGGAGTCCCCTTTGACGACGATGAGCCGCCGAGGAGGAAGCTGGGCGTCAAATCTCAGTACGAGTTTGCGTATTAACGCTCTGAAGAGGCTCATCAAGTTGCTCCCAGGGCAGGAAGGCCCAGTAGAGGCTCGTAATCACCTTGAGCAAGATTTGGAGACTCGCACCGTGGGAGGTCGCGTTCGGCTTCATGCTCCTCATAGCATCCAGACAGCGAAAACCGAGTGCGTGCATACTTATGGTTGGGATCCTCACGGAAGGGGAAGGCTCGAGCAACATACTCGTTCACGCAGGCGCTTGCTGCTCGCATATTCAACGTGATCACGGATGGCGCCTCTTCTTGAATCCCTGAGATATATCCCTGCTTTACCTGCTCGCTGTGAGCCTTGGGGTTTGTGTTCTTCAGCTCCTCAGCGCTGAGCGACTGGGCGGTGTAGACCTTTCTGGCGAAAAGCGTTGATCCGCCAGGCTGAACGTAGTCAATCCGCCCCAGTACATCATGAATCTGCCGTACGCTCTTGTTTGACAGGCGTGTAGGGATAGTCACGCCGACATCGAGCAATGGGAGGAGGAAGCTCGATGCCATAAGGTCGCAGATCAACCTTCCCTGGTGAGAATCTACGCAGCAGAAGAGAACGTCGGCATCAGATGCGGCCAGCACGGCCTCTCTGCTGAGCACTGTCTTGTTGATGGCCTGGACGATGTTAGGGCCGCGGATTTTCTCGACAGCAGCAGCAAAAACATCGACCTTGGGGCGGGAGTTCTTCGCGTCTTCAAGCGTGGAGTTGAGGATCCGATTGAGGTTCTTGGCTTCGACCTGATCATGGTCGATCAGGATTAGCCGGCCAAATCCGAGTCGAGCGAGTTGTTCGGCCACGATCGAGCCTGTTCCGGATACGCCAACAACCGCAGCGGTGAGATGACCGAGCGTGGCGGTCATATCGGAGGTGAAGGCCAGTGGCTCTGGCTGATCAGAGCCACCAGGGAACCAGTAGCGAATGTCGTCGCCTGGGACAGTGACCATGTCGATGTCCTTAGGGGTTCCACCATTGTGGTAGACCCGCGCTCGCATGGCGCCATTAGGCGTCATGATGGCTGAGCCGTGGAACGTGTCGACCCCTTGATACAGAGAAACCATGGTGCCCGAATCGCTGTCATCATCTACCTGTGAGAACTGGAACAGTCCTCCTGGGTGAGAATGAACAAGGATGATCGAGTGTTTGTGAGGAAGCGCTTGATCAATAGCCTCCTCAAGGTAATCACCTGGCCAAGTGATCGCGTGAGGTTGCCTGACCGCGCACTTATCGTAGGGCACCAAAATCAGCTCTTTGGACAGAAGCTTAAATGTGGACCCAGGAGTGCGGGTACAGATGAGAATAGCTGCGGCCTCTTTACCGTCCCCCGGGAACAGGTGTTCCCGAAGTGCGGTGTAGATCTCGGCCGTCAGTACGAGACGAGATCCGTTGCTCACTGATCGACCTCCTTGTGAATGCAGCCTTCAGCCATCGCCAGTTGAGTCATGACGTTGTCAGTCGTCGGGTTCCACCCGCGGTGGCGAGACCACCGCTGGAAGGGAAGCCCATCAACGTCCACCGTCGCCTCCGTTTGCGGGATCAGGGTGCCATCAGCCTTACGAACCGCTGGGTACAGGTAGAACATATCCATCGCCGTGTTCGGGTAGGTCGATGGAATGCTCAATGCCAGTTGCACGGTTTTTTCGGAATAACCGGAGGGCAGTTGATAGTCGTTGAGCAGCAACCAACGGCCCCCGTCGCTGGTCAGCCGGGTCTCCCAGAGATGCCCAGCAGCGTCCAGATGCTGCTCGTCGCGGTCAAGAAGTTTGAACTCGCGACGAACCGGCATAGCCGTCTCGCCATTGCTTACGTCCTTCTGCGTTAGGCGCAGCTTCTCGATGCCTGCCGGGCGCAGGTCGATCTCGTCGTCGAGAGTCAGGGCGCGTTTAGGTTGATCGCGAACAATCAGGAAGATTTGCCAGTTCTGGTTCGGATCCAAGCCTGCGGTCGAGATGGCCTCGCGTACGGAAATAACCGGCTTCGAGAAGTCGTAAACCTCGCCTTGGATATTGAGCTTCCAGATAGCCTTGCGGGTGATGAAGCGCTCGATGCCGGAAGCATCCAAGTCGATGAGCTGATTATCTTCGACTTCCAGATCGGCCTCGTCCTCACGCTCCAGCAGCAGGCGCTTGGCAAGATCTACCTCCGCGAGTTTGCGGATGGTATGGCCCGAAATTTTCGCGCACGGCCACTCCAGGCGAGCTCCGTCGACAGTCAGGATGTACTTGCGATCCGACTCGATAACGATGAAGCGGTTTGCACCGTCGTGCAGCGTCACCGTCTCCTCGGGGCGGATATCTTCCTGAGCACCGGATTCGAGAAGCTGCAAAACAATTGGCAACTGGTCGGGCTTGAAGCCTGCGGCTGCGGCAATCTGCGCACCGGTAGCCGTACGGTCATCGAGACGTACTTGGCGGAAGTCCAGATCATGACCTGCCACCTCAACGGTGAAAGGGAGGGGATGACACGAGTGTTCAGTTTGCATGGTTAAAAACCTCTAATATTTTCCGCACACATGCGGCTAGGTAGCTTCTTGGATGGAAGCCAGGTTTAGCCGTAGAGGAGAGGAGTCCCAATCAGGTCTTGACTGGTGCGGAACACGCGGAGATACTCATGCTTCGTTTTAGAGGCATCTCGACTCAGACTTTGCGCAATGTGGCGTTGCGCTAGGTTTCTCACCTACGTTGTATCGTCCTTCTTTTAGGGCGCTCTCTGTTTCTTCCTAGCTCCTACTTCATGTATTTGATCTGAGCAGCGGACGCATACCGTTTCACTGCGCTGATAATTTTCTCTCTTTCATCGTAAGCGGATGGCGAACACACCTACCGAACTCCAGCATTAAGGGCGATGGTGTCCGCGTATTTTTAAGCGGACACCATCGCCCTTATCGCCAGGATTTCCATGCGCCAACGAAGCTCTTACCC
>NZ_BAAILM010000035.1:0-254 GCF_054589175.1 Pseudomonas sp. 3A(2025)
GGGAGAGCGCCTGCCTTGCACGCAGGAGGTCAGCGGTTCGATCCCGCTTGGCTCCACCATATTCACTTGCAGTTTCACCTGCAGTTGCTTGTCAAAGCTTAGAAATGAGCATTCCTGTCGATGGACAGCCTGAATGTTGATTTCTGATCTTTTTCAGAATCGTTCTTTAAAAATTCGGTGTGTGATAAAAATTTAGACTGTGTGCCACTTTCACTGGTGGGATGCAGGCTAAGGCAAAATGAAAGTTTGTTTTA
>NZ_BAAILM010000036.1:0-9314 GCF_054589175.1 Pseudomonas sp. 3A(2025)
GGAGAAACCAGATCCTTGATCAATTCCCACGATGCGTCGGAGAGTTCGTAACGCTTTGCCATGCGGGCCTCCAGCCAATCATGGCCGCAATTCTACCCGCACCGACTTTTCGTACAAAACCTAATGGTTCTGCACGCCGAAATCGAGCGGGTGACGCTGGCAAAAATGATTGATGCATTTAAGGTGAAGCTTGCCAATAAACTGAGCGAAAATCATTGGCAGAAGTTTTTTGAGCAGAACAAATTCGTTTTGAGCATGGCCTTCGCTCGCCCCGTCGAGCTAACTCATACGCAATTCCATGCAATGGGCTCTACCTTGACGGGGGCAGGAGCCCAGATCGGCGACTTCCTTTTCAAAGAATATGGTCAAGCAGTTGCCATTGTTGAAATAAAAACTCCGGAAACGGGATTGCTACAGGGCACTGCTTATCGGGGGAAGCATGTATTTGGACCAAGCTCGTATCTCTCTGGTGCTGTTACCCAAGTGCTGTTTCAGCAGAGCGAGCTTAGAAAACGCTGGTTTAACCATGTTTATGACAACCCGGCCCTGCGTTTGTCAGATGCTGATGTCATCAAATGCGTGGTCGTCGCTGGCCGAACCCCCATAGAGCCAATCAAGCTGCGTTGCCTTGAGGTATTCCGAAATGCGTGCAAAGACGTGTACATCATTACCTTTGACGAACTTCTAGCAAAACTTGAGTTCTTGGAGGCGGAACTGACCCCGAAGTCTAGCCAAGACCTGTTCTAGTTTGGTGCTTCACAATTAAGACATAAAATCACTTGCCCAATGCTTTTGCTGCACGAACAACGAAACCTAGGATCTCGCTTGCTTTTTTGTATCAGCGAAATGGCTTCGGATTCTGGTTGTAGGTTTCCAGGTAGTACTCGATTGAGGCCTCCAAATCCTTCACGCTGACATGAGCCTGAAGCTTGATCGTAACCGCCTCACCAACTCCACATTCCAAGCCCCGACCTGATCCCCGATGCTGAGCTCCCGAAACCTCTCAGGAGCCAGCCGCTCATGATGCGTCCCGACGCCAAAGCCGAAAAAGTCTATCTCTACCCAAAGCCCGTCGACTTCCGAAAATCCATCGATGGCCTGGCCGCCCTGGTCGAACTGGATATCAAGGTGGCCGTGTTCGACCCGGTGCTTTTAGTCTTTCTCAATCGCTCCCGTAATCGGGTGAGAATACTTTATTGGGAGCGCAACGGCTTCTGTCTCTGGCTCAAGCGCCTCGAAGCCGAACGCTTCAAAACATCGCCTGACATCACCGACGATGTGATCGTACTCAGCGTTCAGGAATTGAACTGGTTACTTGACGGTTTCGATCTTTGGCGCAACCGTCCTCATCAGGTAATGACACCCCGATTCGTCGCCTGACACCGATACCGCAGGTATGATCCGGGGCATGATTTCCATGCCCGATGCTCTCCCTGACGACCTGGATGCGCTCAAGCAACTGCTGGCGCAGATGCAGTCCAAAGTGGCTCTTCTTGAAGAAGAGAACGCTTTGCTGCGTCATCGTCTTTTCGGTCGCAAGTCCGAACAGAGTACCGATGCAGACTCGCCATAACTGGCACTCTTCAACGAGGCCGAAAGCCTGGTTGAAACGGTTGCCGAGGACGCTGACGAAGAATCGGCCAACCCCGCCAAACGTCGTGGCAAGCGCAAACCCTTACCCGCTGACTTACCGCGTGTCGAGGTGGTTCACGAACTGCCCGAGCACGAGCTGACCTGTGAATGCGGCTGCCGCAAACACGTTATGGGTGAAGACGTCAGCGAACAGCTTGAAATCGTGCCGATGCAGATCCGGGTGATCAAACACATCCGCAAAGTCTATGGCTGCCGAGGCTGCGAAACCGCACCGGTGACTGCCGACAAGCCTGCGCAACTCATCGAAAAGAGCCTGGCCAGCCCCAGTGTCCTGGCCATGCTGCTGACCACCCAATACGTCGACGGTCTGCCACTGCACGGCTTTGAAAAGGTGCTGGGACGCCACGGTGTCAATGTCTCGCGACAAACACTGGCCCGCTGGGTCATGCAGTGCAGCGAACTCCTGCAGCCGCTGATCAACCTGATGCGCGACCAACTGCTGGAAAGCCGCGTGATCCACTGCGACGAAACCCGTGTCCAGGTCATGAAAGAGCCGGGCCGCGAAGCCACCAGCCAATCCTGGATGTGGGTGCAGACCGGCGGCCCGCCGGACAAACCGGTCATCCTGTTTGACTACTCGACCAGCCGTGAACAGGAGGTGGCTTCACGCCTGCCGGCCGGATATCGCGGTTACTTGATGACCGACGATTACTCAGGCTACAACGCGATCGAACAGCAAGCGGGCGTTGAGCGTCTGGGCTGCTGGGCGCATGCGCGGCGCAAGTTCGTGGATGCACAGAAAGTACAGCCCAAGGGGAAAACCGGGCGTGCCGACATGGCGTTGCTGAAGATCAATGCGCTATACAAGATCGAGCGCGATCAGAAGAAACATCAGGTCAGCGAGGCAGAACTTCATCGAATTCGAGCCGAGCAAAGTGTGCCGATCCTGAAAGAGCTGCACGAATGGCTGGAGAAAACCCAGCCTCATGTGACGCCGCAAAGCGCCTTGGGCAAAGCCGTGGGTTATCTGGCCAATAACTGGAGCAAGCTGAAGCGCTACACCGAGGCCTGCTACCTGCCCATCGACAACAATGCGGCCGAACGCGCGATCAGGCATTTTGTTATCGGAAGAAAGAACTGGCTCTTTTGCTTTACGCCACGAGGCGCCAGTGCCAGTGCTCGCCTGTACAGCCTGGTTGAAACCGCCAAGGCGAATGGGCGTGAACCTTATGCATGGCTACGACACGGAGCGTCTGCCGCAGGCGGTGTCGGTGGAAGACTTCGAAGCCTTGCTGCCGTGGAACTGCTCGCCGCAGATCCCACGATGACGATAAACCCTATCTTGCAAGGGTGGGGTTTATGGCGCAGTTACCGCCGTTTCCGGGATTTCGTACCGCTTTGCCATCGTAATAGGGCTCCTGTCTTTGATGACGGCGGGCTTTACCGGATTGCGTCAGCAAGAAGGTTTCAAAGGATTTTGTGCAAAGCTTAACAACCCCATTTCGACCTAGCTGCATTAAACTCAAGCTTCAAGCACTCATCAAGGTCCTTGCTAGCCACTAAAGGGCAAAATCCATTTTCAATGGAGAAAATAAAAAAATTGATTTTTATATCACTCCTATCAAACTTCTCTCCAATAGTTTCATATAGCACTTCAAATAGCACAAATACTAGGTCACTAGTTTCATATAAATACCTCCCGCGCTTCTGCTGCTCAATCCCAAATGGCAAAGCTTTACCCTCGTGCACAAAAAAACCCCAAGATGCTCGAGGCTGATCGGCCAACTCAGGGTGAGCCTCATTCCCGAAAATCGACATCATAGGTGCAGAAGACATATAGTGCTGATCAAGTGCATGAGTGAAAGAGTTACGCAAGCTAAATAAATATTTCTTTTTTAGCTGATTTTGATTTTCCACTACAACACCATTTGTAGAATTATCTCTTGCTTTGCCACCAGCACAAATGAGCGACTCACTAATCCGAATATTTGAAAACAAGTAGTCTCGTGCATTTTCAGAAAGCTTATCAATACCTCCAAAAAATGAATTTGTCACACCGTAAACTTTATTATAGGCACTCAATAAAGCTTTTGAGACCTCGACAGGATCAATACACTGACCTAATTTAGAAATCGCCAAATCACGCTGACTTGAATATTTTTCCTTATGACTACTCAGCCACTCATCAAAAGAAACATATCTTTCTGACTGACCAAGTAAATCCAGACACGTCAATAACAAATATACAACCACAGACTCTCGCTCATGTCGCTCATGAGCCAACAAAGCCTTGACCTTGATGCTACCGTACGCTTCCGCCCCAGGCAACTTATCTGATTATTCCAAAAGGCTTTTTGCAAGTCGAAGTCGATTTCCGATCAAGCAAAACCCTGCATTTTCTTCTTGGTTTTTATCTGGCATTTATAGCACTAGCTCCTAATATCCTAATTACACGAACTCAAATCGGCGCTTGCTTTTTTAATTGAACGCCCGACCCTGTCCATCTTACAAAAATCATAAAATATGGATCTGCATTATTATTTTAATATGAATCACTATCTAAATAGATTCCACCTTTTTCTGCCACCAGTAGCTTCAGGCAGATAAGTACTTACAAGGCCACTCACCTCGCCCCCCATCTACCTCTCGCTAATTATCGCAGCAGAGTTCCTGCCAAGAATCCTATCCCAAACCCTCCACCACAACCCCCGCCCCCTCGGCACCTCCGCCACCAAACACGGCATATCCCGCCACCGAACCCAGCTCTCATTCTTCCACTGCAGCATCAACAACGTATTCCCCAGCCACTCCAGCCGACTCACATCCGGTTCTTCCACCATCCGCTCTGCCCGCTTATGCAGCTCTGGCAGCACCTCATGCGTCAGCCACTGCCGCAGCGTCCGATTCTCCGGCACATAATGATGAATCAACAAAGCAAACACCCCCGACTCACTGACCATCAGGCACTTCTCCCAGATGCCATGACATTCAAGCCAGGCCGTCCGGCGTTGATCGGGGTCGAGTTTGATCGTGCAGCGTTCATCGAGGCGCACGCCCATCAGGCGGGCAAGGTCGGGAAGGCAGAACCAAGCTTGGCCGTCGTGGCGAATGGTTCGCAGGCGGCGGTGGTGGCGGAAAAAGCATTCAGCGGAGTAGTGCTCCAGGATGGGGGCACTGGGGGTCAGCATGTCCATGGTTGTCTCTCTGTTGATTACCTACGGACTGCCACTATTCGTCGCCAAACGAATGGGTGGCAGCTGTGCGCAGGTTGGCGAACCGGTCAACAGATAACACCGGCAGACCCGAAGGTCTCCCACGCACAGCCGCCATAACACAGGCTTTCGGACACGGTTGTACGTGCATGAAAGCGCGATGGTTCGCTATGCGTCTGTTGAGTGAGGGTCGCCAAACCCGCCTCGCTGATTTGGCAGCGAGAGGCGCGCAGGTTAACCAAGCGGGCGGCGCATCACAAGTGATGGCCGGTTATTGCGGGGTGATTACAGATATTTCGGAATTGGGCTACGAGGCTGGAGGTCAAGGGCTGGTCCACGCCGGGATTTTCGTGGGGCTTGCCCGTGTTTTACATCTGCACCTTGACCGAATGCTAAGATTTTGTACGACTTTAAAAAGCAACGTTGCGAAGCAGTGTTTTTACGGGAAGCCGCTATGTTTTTTCTCAAGGAATTGAAATGGTTGGTTTTTTCTTTGATTTTCCTATTCGCAACACTTTCACTGCTGGCCAGCCTGGCCTTGTTCTTGCTGATCTGGATTGACGATCACCGTGGTCCTGACGACTTTACCCTGGAGGTAAAGTCGTGGACGTTCAAGAACGGCAATCTCGAATACTTCACTCGAAAAGGCGGGGGCGATACGGCCATCTGCACAGTTCCCGCCGATGCGTCATCAACTTACCCCGCCGGCAGTAAAGTGCTGGTGTCTGTGAATCTTTTTTTCGACAGGTGCACACTCGAACCGCTCAGTAGATAAAGACTGTCGCCCCCGTTCAAATCTTCCGTTTGCGATTCAATGCCGGAATCGTCGTTGCCGGAATGGCGTGTTGTTCCACTTGCCGTCTCGTCTGCGCCGCCAGTGCTTGCAAGGTCGGGTGGCTGAACAGGGTTCTTGCATCGGCATGCAACCCAGCCTGTCGCAGCCGTGCCACCAGGGTAACGGCCAGCAATGAATGCCCGCCCAGTTCGAAGAAGTTGTCGTCGCGCCCTACCCGTTCCACGCCCAGCAGTTGTGCCCAGACCCGCGCCAGGGTGGTTTCGACCTCGCCTTGCGGTGCCTGGTAGTCGCGGCTTAGCAGTGCGTGCTGGTCGGGCGCTGGCAGGGCTTTGCGTTCGACTTTGCCGTTGGGGCTAAGTGGCAGTGCGTCGAGGGTGACGTAGGCTGAGGGCACCATGTAGTCGGGCAGTTGCGCCAGCACATGGGCGCGCAGGGCTTCGATGCCGGGTGCGGGGTGGCCGGGTTGCAGGGTGAGGTAGGCAACCAGGCGTTGTTCGCGCAGCAGGACCACGGCTTCGCGCAGTGCGGGGTGTTGGGTCAGGCGGGCTTCGATTTCGCCGAGTTCCAGGCGCAGGCCGTGCAGTTTGACCTGAAAGTCGTTGCGACCCAGAAATTCTATTTCGCCGTCGGCGCGCAGGCGCACCAGGTCGCCGGTGCGGTACAGGCGGTCGTCGGGCACGAAGGGGCTTTTAATGAAGCGTTCGCTGTTGAGTTGCGGCAGGCCGCGATAGCCGCGCGCGACGCCGACGCCGCCGATGTGCAGTTGGCCGCTGACGCCGTGGGGCACCGGGCGGTCCTGAGCGTCGAGGATGTAGACGTGGGTGTTGGGCAATGGTCGGCCAATGGGCAATTGACTGTCGGGCAGCGGTGCGTCGGGTTCGAGGGTGAAGGCGGTGCTGTCGACGGTGGTTTCGGTGGGGCCGTAGACGTTGTGCAGGCGCACGTTGGGCAGACGTTCGCGCACCAGACGCGCCAGTGCGGCGGTGAGTTCGCCGCCGCCGCAGACCACGTCGGTGAGGCTGGTGCAGTGTTCGACGCCGTCGGCTTCGAGAAATTGTTGCAGCAGGGCCGGCACGAATTTGACCACGCTGATGCGTTGCTCGCGTACTTCGCGTACCAGGTAGTCGGGGTCGCGGTGGCCGTCGGGGCGCGCCAGCACCAGGCGCAGGCCGGCGCTGAGCGGCCAGAAGAATTCCCACACCGAGCCGTCGAAGCTGAATGGGGCTTTTTGCAGCAAGGCGGCATCGGCCTGCGGTGGAATCAGTTGCGAGCCCCAGCGCACCAGGTTGCACAGGCCGCGGTGCTGGAGCATTACGCCTTTGGGGGTGCCGGTGGAGCCTGAGGTGTAGATCATGTAGGCCAGGTTCGAGGCGCTGAAATCCGGCAGTTGCGGGTCGTGGTCGGGCTGGGCGTGCCAGTCGCAGCGGTCGAAGTCGAGCAGGGTTTGGGTGCTGGCGTGCAGGCGTTCGCGGGTGGCGGCGTGCACCAGCACAGCCACCGGGGCGCTGTCGGCGAGCATGAAGTCGAGGCGTTCGGCCGGGTAGCCTGGGTCGAGCGGCACGTAGGCGCCGCCAGCCTTGAGAATGCCCAGCAGGCCGATGACCAGTTCCAGCCCGCGCTCGACACACAGCCCGACGCGGTCGTCGGGCTTTACCCCCATCGCGATCAGGTGATGGGCCAGGCGGTTGGCTTGCTGATTGAGGGCCTGATAACTCAGGCTGCGCTCGCCGGCTTGCAGGGCAATGGCGCGTGGCTGGCGGCGCACCTGTTGTTCGAACAGCGCCTGAATGCCCTGTTCCAGCGGCCAGTCGACGGCGGTGGCGTTGTAGTCCACCAGCCACTGGCGACGCTCGGCTTCGGGCAGTACCGGCACGTCGCTCAGCGCCGTGTGCGGCGCGAGCTCCAGCGCATCGACCAAACCCTGTACGGCGCTGCGCAGGTAGTCCAGCACCCGCTGCGCGCCGATGTAGCTGGGCACCCGCGCGGTAAGACGCAAGCCGCTGGCGGTGTCGTCGACCGCGAGCATCAAGGCGTAGCTAACCACTTCGCTGCTGCTTAGCCGTTCGATGCCGGGCAGCTCTGGCTCGGGCTGCGCATGGCGGTAGTTGAGCAGGCTGTTGAACAGCGGCGTGCCGGCGGGCAGTGCGCTGCAACGCTGGGCCAGCGCCAGTGGCGCGTGTTCATGGGCCAGCAGCGCCGCCAGCCGTGCATGGGTCTGCAAGGCGGCGGCGCTGACGCTTTGTGCGGCCAGATTGACGCGCAGCGGCAGGGTGTTGATGAACATGCCCAGTGCGCGGTCGGCGCCCTCGCCCGCCAATAACCGGCCGAGCAGCACGGTGCCGAACACCACGTCCTCACGCCCGGCCAGGCTGCCAAGTACATGTGCCCACGCCAGGTGAAACAGGCTAGCCGGGCTGACGCCCCACTGCCGGGCCTGGGCGCGCAGGCGCTCGCTGAGCGCGTCGTCGAGCCAGGCCCGGGCTTCCTGGTGATCGCGGCCGTCCTGCGGGCGTTCGCGCAGGTCGAAGGCCAGGGTGGGCTCGTCGATATCGCCCAGCAGTTGTTTGAAGAACTGTTCATGCCCGGCCTGGCGGTTGGCTGCGCCGGCCTGTGCCACGTAGTTGCGGTACGGCACCGGCGCTGCAAGGCTGGCGCCGGTGTTGTGCAGCAAGGCATTGATTTCAGCCATCAGCACGGCGGTCGAGGTGGCGTCGTTGATCAGGTGGTGGAACTGCAACAGGCCCAGCCAACGCGGCTGGCCAGGGCTGGAATCGGAGTCTTGGGCGCAGGCCAGGGCCATCATCGGCGCACGGCGAATGTCCAGCGGACGCACGCCGGGGTCAAACCGGGCGCACAGGTGTTGTATGGCATCGCCTGCGGGCAGTGTCAGGGTGTCGACCGGCAGCACGGCGTCGCGCCAGACCACTTGCACCGGTTGTTCAAGGCCTTCCCAGAACAGGCTGGTGCGCAGGATGTCGTGACGGGCGATGACTTGCTGCAGCGCGGCAATGAAAGCGTCGAGGCGTTCGCGGCTGGCGAAGGCGAAGACCGCCTGTTGTTGATAGGGGTCGCGCTGGCCGGCAGTCATGTGGTGGTACAGCAGGCCGTGTTGCAGCGGTGCCAGCGGGTAGATTTCCTGCACATTGGCTGCGCCGCCGGGCACACTGGCAACGATGCGCTCGATGCTGGTCTGGTCCAGCGCCAGCAATGCCAGCGTGTCCGGGGTGATGTGCGTGCAGCCGGCCGGCACGCGATTGGCCGGCACCGGCACCTCACGGTCGGCGCCAACAGCGGCGGCCAGGCTGGCCAGGGTGGGCTGACCGAACAGCACTTGCACATCGGCCCCCAACCCTTGGCGACGCATGCGTTCGACCAATTGCACAGCCAGCAATGAATGCCCGCCCAGTTCGAAAAAGTGATCTTCGCGGCCGACCTGTTCGACGCCCAGCAACTCGGCCCACAGCGCGGCCAGCAACGTTTCGACCTCGCCTTGCGGGGGCTGGTATTCGCCGCGGATCGAGGCGTCGGGGCCCGGTGCCGGCAAGGCCTTGCGGTCGAGCTTGCCGTTGGCGGTCAACGGCCAGTGCTGCATGCGCATATAGGCGGCAGGCAACAAGGCGGCGGGCAGGCTTTGTTTCAGGTGGTGGTGCAGGTGCGCGACGGGCACCGGATGCCGGGCGGTGAACCAGGTCAGCAGTTGCCCGTCGCGCACC
>NZ_BAAILM010000036.1:9428-38650 GCF_054589175.1 Pseudomonas sp. 3A(2025)
CGACGCGCACGCCACGAATCTTGACCTGATCGTCGTTGCGGCCCAGGTAGTCGAGCGTGCCGTCGGCCAGCCAGCGCACCAGGTCGCCGGTTTTGTACATCCGGGCGTTGGGCTGCGGGCTGAATGGGTCTTGCAGAAAGCGTTCGGCGGTCAGGTCGGGGCGGTTCAGGTAACCACGGGCGACGCCGGCCCCGCCGATGTACAGTTCGCCGGTGACGCCGATGGGTACCGGCTGTTGCTGTTCGTCGAGCACATAGGCCTTGGCATTGGCCATGGGTTTGCCGATGTGCAGCGGTTGACCGGCGAGCATCAGGCCGGAGGTGGCGACAACGGTGGTTTCGGTGGGGCCGTAGTTATTCACCACTTCGAAGCGCTGGTTATGCGAAAACTGGCGCAGGCGGTCGCCGCCGATCAGCAGGGTGCGCAGGGTCGGGTGTGGCGTGGCGTGGTTGAAGGCGTATTCGGCGATGGGCGTGGGCAGGAAGCTGACGTCCAGCGGCTGGGCGCGCCACCAGGCCAGCAAGGTATCGATGTCTTGCGCGCCTTCGTGGGTGGGCGCCAGGTGCAGGGTGGCACCGCTGCACAGGGCTGGCCAGATTTCCCAGGCGGTGGCGTCGAAGCCGAAACCGGCGAGGTTTGATGTATGGCTACCGGGGTTGAGGTTAAAGGCTTGGCAATGCCAGTCGACCAGATTCGACAAGGTTTGATGCTCGACCATAACGCCTTTGGGTTGGCCGGTGGAGCCGGAGGTGTAGATGACGTAGGCCAGTGCATTCGCCTTGCTGCTGCATAACCTGTAGGAGGCAGCTCTGCTGGCGATTGCCGATAGAGCAGACGCAGCAGATGTGTTGCTCTTGCTGGCCTCATCGCGAGCAGAGCTCCCTCCTACAAGAACCGCGCCATCAGCAAAAGCGGCGTCCAGGTCAATAACCGGCACCGCCAATTCGGGCAAGCGGTCACGCAATGCGCTGACCGTCAACACCACTTTCGGCGCGCTGTCCTTCAATAAGTACTCGATCCGCTCTGCCGGATGCGCCGGATCAATCGGCACATACCCTGCCCCCGCCTTCAAAACGCCCAATAACCCCACCAGCGTTTCCAGACCGCGCCGGGCGACGATGGCGATACGGTCGTCCGCCTGCACGCCCAGCCCGGTCAACTGCTGCGCCAGCCCATCGGCCTGCCGGTTCAGCTCGGCATAGGTCAACGACTGGCCCTGGTAGATCGCCGCCACGGCATCCGGTCGTGCATGCGCCTGTTGTTCGACCCGCTGGTGAATCGTCAGCCCTTGCGGGTAATCGGCATGGGTCTGGTTCCATGCATCGATCTGCGCGCGTTCAGCCGGCGTGCTCAGGCTGAACTGCGCCACTTGTCGTTCAGGGTGCTCCAGTGCCTGTTCCAGCACATGCACCAGCCGGTCCGCCAGCGCCTGGACCTCGTCGGCCTGGAAATACGCTTCGTTGTAGACGAAATGAATCCAGGCCTTGTCGTTGTAGCGGTTGCTGCGCAGGTGAATGGCCAGCGGCGTCGGTTCGTGGCGGTTGGAGACCTTGACCGTGTGCGCCAGTGCCTCGCCATAGCGGTAGTCGTGGTCGTCCTGCTCCCAGGACACCGACACTTCGAACAATTGCGTGCGGTCTTCGCGCAGCAGGCCCAGGGCGCGGTTCAGCTCGCTGAGCGGCAGGCGCTGGTGACGAAAGTCCTGGCGCAGTTCGTCGCGCACGCCGCGCAACAGTTCGGCAAAGCTCAACCGGCGCCCGAATCGCAGGCACACCGCGCTGACCTGGGCGAACAGGCCCAGCGTGGATTTGAAGCGCGCCCCGGCACGGTTGAGGATCGGCAGGCCCACCACCCATTCATCACGCTGCGCCGTGCCGCTGAAATACACATGCAGCGCCGCCAGCAGCACCTGAAAAGCCGAGGCCTGATGCTCGCGGGCCACGTGCTGCATGCGTGCGTGCAGGTCGCTGGAAAACGGCTGCACCAGGGTCTGGCTGGGCGTGGCGCTGTCTGCGGCTGCGCGATAGCGCGGGGTCAACAGCGGATCGGGGATACTGGCGTATTTGTTCAGCCACCAGGCGCGGTCCTGGGCGTGGCGCGCCGAATCCTGATAACGCATGTCGTCGTTAATGAATTCGCTATAAGACGGTGCCGCCGCCGGGGCCGGCTGGCCGGCGCTCAGGGCGCTGTAGATCTCGCCCAGCGACTTGAGCATCTGGCCGAAGCCCCAGCCATCGAGAATCAGGTGGTGGGCCTGGGTGGCGAGAAAATGTCGCCGGGTATCGAGACGGATCAGAAAGAAGCGAAACAGCGGGCCGTCGTGCAGTACATAACAGCGGCGCATCTGTTCCTGAATCAGCGCTTGCGCTGCGCTTTCGGGCTCATCGAGCGATGAGCAATCGTAGTGTGGCACGTTCACTGCCATGCTGGCGGCGAAGGTCTGCAGCGGCAAACCGTCAGCGCCTGCACCGGGCAGCAGTACGGTGCGCAAGGCATCGTGACGTTGCACCAGTTGCTCCACCGCACGCTGCAACAGCGCTGCATCCAGCGCGCCGTCGAGCTCCACGTAGCCGCCGATGTTGTAAAGCGGCGAGTCGCCACGGCTCAGTTGGTCGAGCCAGATATCGCGCTGGGCGCAGCTCAAGGGGAAGGTAGCGGTTGTGACAGCGGCAGGCACGGCAGCGCAAGGGAGGTTCATAAGGTCCGTCTCATATGATTCTGCGCCGGATTTAAGCACCGCCCTCAAGCACTGCATGCCCCAAGAAACCCGGACAGCGGCCCTGTTCTTAAGAAAAGGCGACTGAGTTCGTCTGAAAAGGTGTAGCAGCGTGTCCCGGTTTTCCACTACAGACGCAAGACAAATGCCTGGGCTTAAATCTGCACCAAAATGGGATTCAGGCAGCGCAAGACTTCAAGGATGATAAACAGATGAACCTCACTGACCGCATTCGGGATGTACACAGCCCGCAGTTTTACCTGCAACTGGGTGAGCTGATTTCCAGCACCGGCAGCGAGGCTTTTGCCGCCAGCATGTTCCGCCTGATCGACCCGTTGGTACCGATCAAATCGCTGGAGCTCAGTGAATGGGTTCTCGATGAACGTCAGGCCTGCGGCGTCATGCAGATCAACCCCTTAGGCCGCGCGGGTGCGACTTCGGCGGTTATCGACCGCCAGGAGCAACTGCTGCTGGACAATATGCTGGACATGGACGATTCGCTGCTGATCCAGTTGCGCGCGCCCGTGCAGCATCGCCCGCAGTACGACAGTGCCCACCAGTGCAGCCTGGTATCGCGTAACGGCAATCGACGTTGCGTCATTTCGTTGTACCGCACGCCAACGCAGCGGCTGTTTTCCCTGACGGAGTCGTCGTTTTTAAAGAGTCTGTCCGACACCTTGCTGCCGCTGATCGAGCGCCATGCGCAGGTCGACCGCCAGGCCACGGCGCGCAAGCCCGGCTTGTCGCTGCGAAAACAGCAAGCATTGCCGCTGCATCAGGCGTTTACCGAACGCCTGGCCCTGGACGAAATCACCCTGTCGGCGCGTGAGCAGGAAGTGTGCCTGGGCCTGTTGACCGGCGGCACGGTGCCGCAGATGGCGGAAAAACTGAAGGTCAAGAACAGTTCGGTCGAAACCTACCTCAAGCGTGCCGCCGCCAAGCTGGGCGTCAGTGGCCGGCATGGCCTGGCCAAGTGGATGGCCGGCGTATGAAGCCGTTGCCGCTGGTGTTACTGCTGGCCAGCCTGAGCGGCTGTTCGCTGATTCCCGAGTACCAGCGCCCGCCCTCGCCCAGCCCCGATCAGTACCCGCAAGGTCAGGCTTACCCGGCCCAACAGGCGGCGGCTAGCGCGACGAGCGATTGGCAGAGTTTTTTTCATGACCCGCAGTTGCGCGGCCTGATCGAGCAGGCGCTGGTCAATAATCGCGACCTGCGCGTGGCCGTGTTGAATGTTCAGGCGTTTCAGGCGCAATACCGGATTCAGCGCGCCGACCTGCTGCCCGTGCTGTCGGCCAATGCCACCCAATCGCGCCAGCGGTTGCCGGCCAGCCTGACCGGCACCGGGGAGTCCGCGATCAGCAACAGCGCATCGGCCACGCTGGGCATCAGCGCCTGGGAGCTGGACGCTTTTGGCCGGGTACGCAGCCTGACCGAGCAGGCATTGCTGACCTGGCAGGCCAACCAGCAGGCGCAGCAGGCAGTGCAATTGAGTCTGGTGGCCAATGTCAGCCGCGCTTACCTGACCTGGCGCGCCGATCAGGCCTTGCTGGAGGTAACCCGCCAGACACTGAGTGCCGACGAAGACACCCTGCGCCTGACCATCCGCAGCCGCGAGGCGGGCCGGCAATCGGCGCTGGAACAGGCCCAGGCGCGCACCCGCGTTGACGCCAGCCGCGCCAACCTGGCGCGCTATCAGCGTCAGGTGGCCCAGGACTTGAACAACCTGAGCCTTCTGGTTGGCGTGGCGGTGCCCGGCAGTGAGCCGGTGCTGGGCCTGGACAGCGATTTGATCGCGCAATTACCCGCCGGGTTGCCGTCGGACCTGCTGCAACGCCGCCCGGACATTCTGCAGGCCGAATACCAGCTACAGGCCGCCAACGCCAATATCGGCGCAGCCAGGGCGGCGTTTTTTCCCAGTATCAGCCTGACCGCCAACGCCGGCACCTCCAGCACCGAGCTGGCCGGGTTGTTCAAGGGCGGCTCGGGAAGCTGGACGTTTCAGCCGCAGATCAACCTGCCGATTTTCAATGCCGGCAGCCTCAGGGCCAGTCTGGATTACGCCAGGCTGCAAAAAGACATCACCGTCGCGCAGTACGAAAAATCGATCCAGACCGCCTTTCAGGAAGTGGCCGACGGCTTGGCGGCGCGCCAGACCTACCAGAGTCAGTTGCAGGCGCAACGCGATCTGGTCAAGGCCTCGCAGGATTATTACCGCCTGGCCGAACAGCGCTATAGCAATGGCGTGGACAGCAGTCTGGTGTTTCTCGACGCCAAGCGCTCGCTGTACAGCGCGCAGGAGGCGTTGATCGGCGACCGGCTGGCGCAGTGGGTGGCAGAGGTGGATTTGTATGCGGCGCTGGGCGGCGGCTGGGACGTGACGCGCTAAATGGCGGACTCGTATTCAGAGCCATGCGCAGAACCCGTAGGACCGACCGGGCGGCGCTCCGCTTCAGTCGGGAAGCAGGCACCGCATAACGGCTTTCCCGGCTAAAGCCAGTCCTACGAGCCCATACCGGTCCACCCCGATAACTGCCGCCCCAGAAACAGCCAGTCGACCCAGAAGATCTGGTGCACGATCACGATCAGCCAGAACACCATCTGATACGACAGCTTGCGGGTCTTGTGCCGGAACAATTGCTGGGCGAGCAAGGCACCCGGCCAGCCGCCCAGCAGTTCGATGCCGTGCAGCAGGTTTTCAGGGGTGCGCTGGCCGCCCTGCCCGGCCTGGCGTTTGTCGTGCCGGTACACCAGCAGCGCCAGCAGGCTGGGCAACAGGTAAACCAGCACGGCCATGCGAATGCCCTGCTCTTGCCACAGGCTGAACAGCCCGGCCAGCGGCAAGCCGCACAACGCCAGCCAGATCAGCAGTTTTAGCCGTGGCGCGCGGACCATCAGCCTTGCGCCGTGGACCAGTCGACCCAGCCGAACAGCCAGGTGGCCAGAATCAACAGGCCGAAGGCGATGCGGTACCAGGCGAACAGTGCATAGCTGTGGCTGGCAATGAATTTCAGCAAGCCGCGCACGGCGATCATGGCGAAGATAAACGACACCACAAAGCCCACGGCAAACACCGAGAAATCTTCTGGCTGGAACAGGTGGCGGTACTTGTAGCCCGAGTACACCGCCGCACCGACCATGGTCGGCATTGCCAGAAAGAACGAAAACTCGGTGGCCGCCTTGCGCGACAGGCCAAACAGCAGACCGCCAATAATCGTCGAGCCGGAACGCGAAGTGCCCGGAATCATCGCCAGGCACTGAGCGAAACCGATTTTCAGGGCGTCTTTCCAGGTCATGTCATCGACCTGCTCGACCTTGACCACATGCTCGCGACGCTCGGCCCAGAGCATGATGATGCCGCCGATCACCAGCGCCACGGCCACGGTGATGGGGTTGAACAGGTAATGGTGAATCCAGTCGGCAAACAGCACACCCAGCACTACGGCAGGCAAAAACGCCAACAGCAGGTTGCCGGTAAAACGCTGCGCCTGACGCTGACGCGGCAAGCCCACCACCACTTCGAAGATCTTGCTGCGAAACTCCCAGACCACGGCCAGAATCGCGCCGAGCTGAATAATGATGTTGAACGCCATGGCCCGTTCGCCACCGAAGCCGATCAGGTCGGCGACGATAATCTGGTGACCGGTACTCGAAATCGGCAAAAACTCCGTCAACCCTTCCACAATGCCCAGTATCAACGCCTGGACAGCGACCCATGCATCCATCATTCCCCCATACGGCGCGGCCATCGGCGCGCCGGTCAGTCTTGGGCACCTCTAAAAACTACCTGCGTTGTCATCGCTGCGTTAAAAACAGGCTCGTGCGCGAGTCCGATCAGAATGCTCATTGACAACCAGTCAACTCCGCTTCCTCGCCTGTTTTTGCCTTGCGCTGACTGCCTCGCCTACGTTTTTAGAGACGCCCTTGTGGTTGGTGTAGCGACAAGCGAAAGAAATACCTTCCGCGAAGGGCGCAAATGCTAGCAGACCCACAGGTGGCGCGCCTGTCTGTTGCCTGTATGAGCACATGCAACATGGGCTCCCGGTGTGAGGCATATGCGCTTACAATCGCCGCCCACTCGACTTTCCCTTCATTCAGGAGCCCGCATGTCAGGGATTGAACTGTTCGCTGCCGCACTGGGTGTGCTCGCGGTCTGGCTGACTGTCAGGCAAAACCCGTTGTGCTGGCCGATCGGCCTGGTCATGGTGCTGATCTATACCTGGATTTTCTTCGATGTGAAGCTTTACTCGGACATGCTCCTGCAGGTGGTCTATGCGGTGCTGCAGGTGTATGGCTGGTGGCAATGGACACGTCATGGGTCGAATTTACCGGCACGTGCCGTGACCACGCTGCACAGCGGCTCGGTACTCGGCGGCCTGGCGATCGGGGCGCTGGTCAGTGTGGCGCTGGGCGCCGGTATGGCGCACTTCACCGATGCCGCCCAGCCATGGCTGGATGCGGCGCTGACCGGTTTCAGCCTGGTGGCGCAAGTGTGGATGGCGCAAAAGCGCCTGCAATGCTGGCCGTTGTGGATCGTGCTGGATGTGGTTTTCGTCGGGCTGTTCCTTTATAAAGCGCTGTACCTGACCGCCGCGTTGTATGCGCTGTTTACCCTGCTGGCCATTCAAGGCTGGCGCGAATGGCGCATCGCGCTGGTGCCGGCGCGATGAAAGTGTTGGTGCTGGCAGGTCCCGAATCCAGCGGTAAAAGCTGGCTGGCCAATGAAACGCGCAACCGCTTCGGCGGTGTGCTGGTCGGCGAATACGTGCGCTATTTCATCGACGAGCAATGCCGCGACACCACCTATGCCGACATCACCCCCATCGCCCAGGGGCAACTGGCCTGGGAAGATGCCGCACGCGCCAGCGCCCCGGAGCTGGTGATTCTCGACACCCACCTGCTCAGCAACATGCTCTGGAGCCGCGCGCTGTTCGGCGATTGCCCGGCCTGGCTGGAAGAGCAACTGCTGGCCCGGCATTACGACCTGCATGTGTTATTGAGCCCTGAAGGTGTGAACTGGACTCAGGATGGCCAGCGCTGCCAGCCTGACCTTGCGGACCGCCTGGCGTTTTTTACCGACAGCCGCGACTGGCTGCAGGCTCATCAGCAGCCTTTTCAAGTGGTCGGCGGTGACTGGGATGAACGGCTTGAGACAGTCATGCACGCGGTGGCGAAGTTGCTGGGCAAGGCCATCATCTGATCTGGTGTTTATGCAATAACCGATAGAACGTCGGCCGGGAAATACCCAACACCTTGGCAGCCACACTGAGATTGTCGCTGTGTCGGGTCAGCACATCGCACAATGCCTGGCGTTCGGCGCGGGATTTGTATTCGTCCAGGGTGCTCATACTGCTGGCCATCTCTTCCTCGCCCAATAGCCCAAGATCACTGGCTTCTATCTGGCGGCCTTCGGCGAGCACCAGTCCGCGGCGTACCCGGTTGGCCAGCTCACGCACATTGCCGGGCCAGTCGTGCTTGCCCATGGCGATCAGGGCATCCTGGCTGAAATTTCGCGCACGGCGCCCGGTTTCCTGACTGTAGAAGTGAGCAAAATGGTTGGCCAGCATCGCCAGATCACCATGCCGCTCGCGCAGTGGCGCGGTGCCGACCTGCAAGACATTGAGACGGTAATACAGGTCTTCGCGAAAACGCTTCTTGCGAATTGCCGCTTCCAGATCGACATGAGTGGCCGCCAGCATGCGTACATCCACCGGGATCGGCTCGCTGCCACCGATTCGCTCAATCTGCCGGTCCTGAAGAAAGCGCAACAGATGCCCTTGCGCTTCCAGTGGCAGGTCGCCGATTTCGTCGAGAAACAACGTCCCGCCATCGGCCGCTTCGATCCTGCCGATACGCCGCTCTTGCGCGCCGTTGAAGGCGCCCTGCTCATAACCGAACAGCTCGGCATGAATCAGGTGCTCGGCAATCGCCCCGCAATGCACCACCACAAACGGTTTGTTACGCCGTTGCGACTGATTATGCAGGGTGCGGGCGACCAGTTCCTTGCCGGTGCCGCGCTCGCCGCGGATCAACACCGGCGATTCGGTGGGCGCCAGCTTGCCCAGTAAACGGCGCAGCTCGCGGATCGGGCGGCTTTCGCCAAGCATTTCCTGATCCGAGGCCGACACATGCTGCGCCCCTTGGGCACGCAGACGGGCCATGCCGTAGGCACGGCCCAACGTGACCTGCATGCGCGCTACATCGAAGGGTAAGGTATGAAAGTCGAAAAACCACTCGCAGACAAAATCGCCAATCTTTTCACGGCGCAAATCGTCGGGGGTCAGCACTGCAATCCATTCAGTGTTGCTGCGGGTAATCAGCTCGCGAACCATTTCGGGGTGCTCGAAATGATAGGGCATCAGACGAATCAGACCGACATCACACCCCAGGTTAAGCGCCGATTCCAGCGAACTGCTGTCCACGTCCCAGCCAGCGGCGTGCAGGACAGGGATCAGTTGGTGACAATCGTCACAGGGGTCAACAATCAAAAGACGTCGCGAGGGGGCCGTTTCGGGCATGAGGGTTCCTTGGCGCACGGCGGCGATGCGATTGGTCTAAAAACTATTTATAAACAGCGTGTTGGCGCTTACGAATGTTACGTTAGCAAATATTTGACACATCCTTTGTACCGTTTGCGACTAAGCCCTATAACCAGATTTACACCAGCGTTACAGCACACGTTGAATCCACGGCAGCGGCTGCCGGAAAGCCGCCTGAAAGGGCAATAAAGTTGCGTAAGATTACGACAATGGGACAGCACCATAAAAAATCTGAAAATTATCAAGCAGGTGTGTGACTCCTTGTTCAGCCATAGCATCAACCTAAATAACCAGCCGGACGGTATGCCCGCCGACGAGACTGTACTGGACTGAATGGGCACTTTGAGGAAATGACCATGAACGCCCCACTGCGCTTCAACGATGCACTGCTGATTGCCGGTAAAGCTTTCCATCCCTTCCAGTGTGTGGCCTGGGCCCCACAGGACGGCAATGGCGAACTGAGCCTGACAGTGCTCGACCGCTTCAGCGCACGTATTGGCCGCCAGCAACTTCCACGCGGCACTTACTCGGACCCGGTGCAACTGGCCAATGCCTTGCAACAGGCCCGCGAAGAACTAAGCCGCGACGGCTACAGCCTTCAGCCGTGGACCATGCCGGCCTGAAAGTTTTAATAAGCCGGTGAATGAAAGTGGCTCTTTTCAAGAGTCACTTCATTAATTATCGCGCCGGATCACTGTGTGTTTTTCACTGTCCGATGAAAAACCCTGTCATGCGTACCGCCCCTAAAAGACTGGATAAACCCCCAGCCCTTCTTGTACCGTTGTTCCTCCTGCCGCCTACCCCCGCCAGGTACAAGGAGCTCCACCTTGCTGCATACCCTCGCTGTCGAAAATTATCGTTCCCTCCATGACATGCAGCTTGCGCTGGGCCGGCTGACCGTCGTCACCGGGGCCAATGGCAGTGGTAAATCCAATCTGTACCGCGCACTCAGGCTGCTGGCCGAGACGGCTCAGGAAGGCGTGGTGCAGGGTATCGCCCGCGAGGGTGGCCTGGACTCGTGCTTCTGGGCGGGACCCGAGCAGATATCGGCGGCAGTCTTGCGCGGCGAGCAGCCGGTGCAAGGTTTGCACAGGCGCAAGCCGCAGCGCATGCGCCTGGGGTTTGCCGGCGAGCATTTCAGCTATGCACTGAGCCTTGGGCTGCCGGAGCCCGACGCAGGTGAAGCACGTAATCGTCCCTCGCTGTTCGGGCGCGACCCGCAAATCAAGCGCGAGGTGATCTGGGCAGGCCCGGTGTACCGGCCGGCCAGTGTCCTGGTCGAACGCAAAGGGCCGAGCGTACGCATGCGCGACCAGCGAGAGTGGCGCACGCTGACCACGCGCCTGCCGGACTTTTACAGCCTGTTCGATACCGGCGGCACGATCGACTGCCCGGAGATCGAAACCCTGCGCAACAGCGTACGCGACTGGCGCTTTTATGATCACTTCCGTACCGACGCCACAGCCCCGGCGCGTCAGCCGCAGATCGGCACTCGCACGCCGGTCTTGCACCATAGCGGCCGCGACCTTGCCGCCGCCTTGCAGACCATCCGCGAAATCGGCGACCCGCAAGCACTGGATGCCGCCATCGACGATGCCTTTCCGGGCTCGACCATGCACATTACTGTGCGCGACGGGCTGTTCGGCCTGGCCTTGCAGCAACCGGGCATGCTGCGGCCTTTGCTGGTCAGCGAGTTGTCCGATGGCACGCTGCGTTATCTGTTGCTGGTCGCCGCCCTGCTTACCCCACGCCCGCCAGCCTTGATGGTACTGAACGAACCGGAAAGCAGCCTGCACCCGGATTTGCTGCCAGCATTGGCACGTTTGATCAGCCAGGCGGCGAGCCGGGGTCAGGTGTGGGTGGTGTCGCACTCGAGCCGGCTGGTGGCAGCGCTGGAGCAATCGCCGGATTGCGTGAGTGTGGTGCTGGAAAAGCAATTGGGGCAGACGCAGGTGCAGGGGCAGCAAGGGCTGCTGGATGGACCGGCGTGGCAGTGGCCGGCGTAAACCTTTATTACGCCGCAAACTACGTTCGTAGGAGATCACCCGACGCCACGGCGCCGCGCCGTCGCGCAGCAAACCCGGGACCTGTAGGAGGCAGCTTTGCTGGCGATCGGCTGCGCAGCAGTCGTAGATTTGCAGCGTTTAAGAAATTTCTGTGAGCGCTTTGCGCTCAATCGCCAGCAGAGACGGATCGCCGCCCGCTCCCTCCTACAGGTTGTTTTTAATTTAATAAAATCAATAACTTATTTTATTTTTGATGAGAGTGGCTTTAGTCTGGGCGGCATAGCCGATTACCGACCCAACAGGGTTTCCAGCGTTTCGACGTGCCGGTAATCGACCCCCAACCCATTCGCCAAGGCCTTCGCCCTGCCCAGCCTGATCGGTCCGGTTTCGATATCGATCAGCAAACCGGGGCACTCGAATACCGGTAAGGCCGGCATTTGCGCCAGACGGCCATCGGTCAGCACCAAAACGCGCTGCTGTTCATCGGGATGACGCTTGCGGCGCTGCGCTAGCCATTGCGCCGCTTGCTGCAATGCTTCACCCAGCGGAGTGCCGCCGCCAGCACCCAGGCTTTCGAGCCAGGGTTGCAGGGCGCGGCTGGCTTTGAGGCCCTGATGCTGCCAGCGCGGCTGGCTGCCGCTGGCGGTGAGCAGCGCCAGGCGGGCGCGGCGGCGGTAGGCGTCGTCAAAGGTTTGTGCGAGTACGCCTTTAGCCAGGCTCAAGCCCTGGTTGCGGCGGGTTGAGGCGGAGGCGTCGACGATCACCAGCAGCAATTCCAGCGGGCGCTGGCTACGTGGCTGGCGAACCAGGTCGCGCGCCTGTTTGGGCCGGCCGCGCAGCAAGGTGGGCAACCAGGCGATCTGGCCGTCCTGCCCGGCGCGTGCGGCGCCCAGTCGGCCGCCGGCCAGTTTGCCTTTGCGGGGGCTGGCATCCGCCCCCTTGGCTGGACGGGGGCGGATGCTTAAGGCTTTTTTGGCCAGCTCGGCACCTGGCGACGCTGGGCGGTGGCGACGCTTTGCGCCGGCAGCTCGCCCCAACTGCCCTGCCCCTCGTTTTGATTACTGGGCTGTTGTGCAGAAGGTGGGGAAGACTGTTCAGGCGCGCTTGATTTCGGGGTGGTATTACTTCGACGATGACGCAGCGCGAACTCGGCCACAGCGTCGATATCTTCCGGGGTGATTTCTTCGGCGCCGCGCCAGGCCGCATGGGCACGGGCGGCGCGCAGCCAGACCAGGTCGGCACGCAGGCCGTCGACTCCGGCGGCGAAGCAGCGTTCGTTGATCAGAACCAGGCTGGCGTCATCCAGCGGGATGCTCGCCAGACGTTGCCGGGCCTGGGTGCAACGCTGTTGCAGGGCCTGTTGCGCCGGCTGCCATTGCGCGATAAACGCCTGCGGGTCGCTGTCGAAGGCCAGACGGCGGCGAATGATCTGCCCACGCTCGGCGGGCAGTGTCTGGCCGCTGAGGGCGACATTGAGGCCGAAGCGGTCGAGCAGTTGCGGGCGCAGCTCGCCCTCCTCCGGGTTCATGGTGCCGATCAGGATGAAACGTGCCGCATGGCGATGGGAGATGCCGTCGCGCTCGACCAGATTGGTGCCGCTGGCGGCAACATCGAGCAGCAGGTCGACCAGGTGATCGGCCAGCAGGTTGACCTCGTCGACATACAGCACGCCGCCATCGGCCCTGGCCAGTACGCCGGGAGAGAATTTCGCCTTGCCCTCGCCCAGCGCTGCTTCCAGGTCGAGGGTGCCGACCAGCCGCTCTTCACTGGCGCCCAGCGGCAAGGTGACGAAGGCTGCGCCTTCGAGCAGGTCGGCAAGACCTCGGGCCAGAGTCGACTTGGCCATGCCGCGCGGGCCTTCGATCAGCACGCCACCGATCTTCGGGTCGATGGCGGTCAGGCACAGCGCCAGCTTGAGTTCGTCGGCGCCAACCACGGCGGCCAAAGGAAAATGCACAGTGCTCACGGTGTTCAATTCTCTTCTATGTCCAGCAACAGGGTTTCCAGCGCTTCGCGGTACTCGCCGGGTTCTTGCCACAGGCCGCGCTGCTGGGCTTCGAGCAGGCGCTCGGTCATGTCGCGCAGGGCGTCGGGGTTGTGCTGCTGGATGAAATCGCGGGTGTCGGCGTCCAGCAGATAGGCGTCGGCGAGCAACGCATATTGATGGTCGTCGATCAGTTCGGTGGTGGCATCGAAACCAAACAGGAAGTCCACGGTGGCGGCCATCTCAAACGCGCCTTTATAGCCGTGACGCTTGACCCCTTCGATCCACTTGGGATTGGCCGCACGCGAACGAATCACCCGGTTCAGCTCTTCTTTGAGCGTACGGATTTTCGGCAGGTCGGGCTGGCTGTGGTCGCCGTGGTAGCTGGCGGTTTGCTCGCCGCGCAAGGTGTCGGCGGCTGCGAGCATGCCGCCCTGAAACTGGTAGTAATCGTTGGAGTCGAGCAGGTCATGCTCGCGGTTGTCCTGGTTTTGCAGCACCGCCTGCACGTTAGACAGGCGCTGGGCGAAGTTCTGCCGGGCCGGTGTGCCGTCGTCGCTGCCGCCGTAGGCGTAGCCGCCCCAATTGAGGTAGACCTCGGCGAGGTCTTCACGGGTTTGCCACAGGCGGCCATCGACGGCGCCTTGCACACCGGCGCCATAGGCACCCGGCTTGGCACCGAAGATGCGCCAGCCGGCCTGCCGCCGGGCGTCTTCTTCACTGACGCCTTTGGCTTGCAACTCCAGGCGTTCCTGGCGCACACGGGCGGCCAGCGGATTGAGATCGTCCGGCTCATCGAGTGCTGCGACGGCTTGCACGGCGGCATCGAACAGCCGGATCAGGCTGGCAAAGGCATCACGAAAGAAGCCCGACACGCGCAGGGTCACGTCGACCCGTGGGCGGTCGAGAATGCTCACCGGCAAAATCTCGAAGTCGTCGACCCGCTGGCTGCCGGTGGCCCATACCGGGCGCACACCCATGAGCGCCATGGCCTGGGCGATGTCGTCGCCGCCGGTGCGCATGGTGGCGGTGCCCCACACCGACAGGCCGAGCTGGCGCAAATGGTCGCCATGGTCTTGCAGATGACGCTCCAGCAGCAGGCTGGTCGACTGAAAGCCGATACGCCAGGCGGTCGGCGTTGGCAGGTTGCGCACATCGACGCTAAAGAAATTGCGCCCGGTGGGCAGCACGTCCAGCCGCCCGCGACTGGGCGCGCCGCTAGGGCCGGCGGGCACGAACTTGCCGGCCAGGGCATCGAGCAAGCCCTGCATTTCGGCCGGGCCGCAAGCGTCGAGGCGTGGCGCGACCAGTTCGCGCAGGTGCTCGATGATCAGGTGC
The DNA here is from genome assembly GCF_054589175.1 of Pseudomonas sp. 3A(2025). NCBI lineage: Bacteria > Pseudomonadati > Pseudomonadota > Gammaproteobacteria > Pseudomonadales > Pseudomonadaceae > Pseudomonas > Pseudomonas sp. 3A(2025). The sequence goes on from NZ_BAAILM010000036.1 coordinate 24,009, forward strand.
AGGTCTTCATGTGCGGGCAAATCGGCGAGGCTTTCACCGGCGGTGACGCGCTCGATCAGTTGCGCGGCATACAGCTCCAGCCGTTCACGGCTGTCGCCCAGGGTGCGCCACGGCTCGCGACTGATCGCTTGCAACACGGCAGGCCGGGCATGGCTGCACGGTTCGGCCAGTGCGCAGTCCAGCGGGTCGAAGTCCAGCGCGAAGGCTTTGGCCAGCGCACGCAGCAGGCTGGAACGCGGGCCACGGCCGTCGCCACGCGGGATGCGCAGCAGCGCCAGCAAGGTGTCGGTGCGCAAGCGTCCGCTCGGCGACTCGCCGAACACGTGCAGGCCATCGCGAATCTGCGATTCCTTGAGGTCGCACAGGTAAGTGTCCAGGCGCGGCAGCCACACGGCGGCATCGGCGTCGGCATTCAGCGAGGCGTCCAGTTGCAGCTCCTGGTCGAGCCGGGTATCGCGCACGCGCTGGAGAATCTCGCGTTGCAGCTCGCGGGCGCGGCGTGGGTCGAGCAGTTGCGCTTCGTAATATTCGTCGGCCAGCAGCTCGAGGTCGCGCAGCGGCCCGTAGGTTTCGGCGCGGGTCAGCGGCGGCATCAGGTGGTCGATGATGACAGCCTGGGTACGGCGCTTGGCCTGGGCGCCCTCGCCCGGGTCGTTGACGATAAACGGATAGATATTCGGCAGCGGCCCAAGGATCGCATCCGGCCAGCACTCGGCCGACAGCCCCACGCCCTTGCCCGGCAACCACTCCAGATTGCCGTGTTTACCGACATGGATCACCGCCTGGGCGCCATAGGCACGACGCAGCCAGAAATAAAACGCCAGGTAGCCATGGGGTGGTATTAAATCGGGATCGTGATACACCGCACTGGGGTCGACCTGATAACCGCGCGCCGGCTGGATGCCGACAAAGGTCAGGCCGAAGCGCAGGCCGGCGACCATCATCCGCCCGCCACGGCACATCGGGTCGGCTGCAGGCTGGCCCCAGCGCTGGATCACCGCCTCTTGATTAGTAGCCGGCAGCATGGCAAACGCAGCCAGATACTCGTCCATCGCCAGGCTTTGCTGGCAAGGCCGCAGGTCGAGGGTTTCCAGATCGTTGGTAACCCCGCCCAGCAGTTGCTGGATCAGCGCCGTGCCGCTGTCGGGCAGACCTTCGACCGGGTAGCCCTGCTCTTGCATAGCTTGCAGGATATTCAGCGCCGCTGCCGGCGTGTCCAGGCCGACACCGTTGCCGATGCGCCCGTCGCGGGTCGGGTAATTGGCCAGGATCAGCGCCACGCGCTTGTCGGCGTTATCACGCCGCGCCAGCTCGATCCAGTTGCGCGCCAGTTGCGCGACAAAATCCATGCGCTCGGGCTGCGCGCGGTAGCAGACCACATCGGACTGGCTGCGCTCGCTGCGCCAGGCGAGATCCTTGAAGCTGATCGGCCGGCTGATGATGCGCCCGTCCAGTTCCGGCAGCGCAATGTGCATGGCCAGATCGCGGGCGCCCAGGCCCAGCTCGCTGGCCTGCCAGGCCGGCTCGTTGTCTTGCGCGCAAATGGCCTGAATCACCGGAATGTTGCGCCGGAACGGGCGCATGTGCGGCGCTTCGGGGCTCGATTGCGCAAACCCTGTGGTATTGAGAATCAGCCCAGCGCCCGCCTCGTCCAGCCAGTCCTCGACCACGGTCAGGCAACCAGGCTCTTTGAGGCTGGCAACGGCAATCGGTAGCGGATTGAGGCCCTGTGCCTGCAAACGCTGGCAAAACACATCGATAAACGTGGTGTTGGCTGCTTGCAGGTGCGAACGATAGAACAGCAAGGCCGCCACCGGCGCGTCATCAATCCAGTCGGCTTGCCAATCGGCCAGCCCGGCGCGGGTCTTGTGCGGATGATAGATGGCGGTGCGTGGCAAGGCCTGCGGCTCGTGCCATGAATAATCGCGTGCCAGCCACTGGCTGGCCATGCAGTTGAACAGGTTCAAGGCGTTATCCAGCCCACCCTGACGCAGGTATTGCCAGAGCCGGTCGCGCTGATCGGCGGGCACGGTGCTGAAATCGGACAATTCAGGGTCCGGGCGATCATCGCCCGGCACCAGAATCACCTGCACGCCGCGCGCGGCCAGTTCCAGCAGGCGCTGCACGCCGTAGCGCCAGTAGCCGATGCCGCCGTGCAGCGAAATCAGGATGACCCGCGCATGTTGCAGCACCTCTTCGACATACAGGTCGACCGAGGCGTGGTTCTGCACTTGCATCGGGTTGGCCAGGCGCAGGCTCGGGTAATCATCGGGCAGTTGCTGCGCCGCCTCGGCCAGCAAGGCCAGGCTGGAGTCGCCGCTGCAGAGAATCACCAGCTCGGCGGGGGTTTGCCCGAGGTCGGCGATGCTGTCGTCCGGTACGAAACCACCGGGCTGGGTTCTCAGCAGGTGCATGGATCAGCCAGCCAGTGCCGCGTGCAGGCGCGCTTCGAGTACCGCTGCGTCCAGTTCCTGACCGATCAGCACCAGTTGCGTGGCGCGTTCTTCATCGGCGCGCCAGGCGCGGTCGAAATGCTTGTCGAAACGGGTGCCCACGCCCTGCACCAGCAGGCGCATCGGTTTGCCGGGAATGGCCACGAAACCTTTGACGCGCAGGATGCCGTGCTCGACCACCAGTTGCGTCAGGGCCGCGAGCAGGCGTGCTTCGTCGGCTTCGGGCAGTTTGATCGAGATCGAGTCGAAGGCGTCGTGATCGTGATCGTCGTGATCGTCGCCTTCGTGGTGGTCATGGTGGGTCTTGCGCCCGTCGATGTGCAGCTCCGACTCGGCACCCAGGCCCAGCAACACGCTCAGCGGCAGGCGACCGTTGCTGGCTTCGATGACCTTGACCGCCGGCGGCAGTTCCTCGGCGACCTCGGCACGCACCGCCGCCAGGCCTTCGGCGTCGATCATGTCGGCTTTATTGAGGATCACCAGATCGGCGCTGGCCAACTGGTCGGCGAACAACTCGTGCAGCGGCGATTCGTGGTCCAGGTTCGGGTCCAGCTTACGCTGCGCGTCGACCTGATCAGGATAAGCGGCGAAGGTGCCGGCCTTGACCGCCGGGCTGTCGACCACGGTAATGACCGCGTCCACCGTGCAGGCGGTGCGGATTTCCGGCCATTGAAAGGCCTGGACCAGCGGCTTGGGCAGCGCCAGACCCGAGGTTTCAATGAGGATATGGTCCAGGTCGCCACGGCGCTCGACCAGCTCGCGCATGACCGGGAAGAATTCTTCCTGCACGGTGCAGCACAGGCAGCCGTTGGCCAGCTCGAAGATACGGCCGGTGGCTTCTTCTTCGGTGCAGCCGATGGTGCATTGCTTGAGGATTTCACCGTCGATGCCCAGTTCGCCGAACTCGTTGACGATCACCGCGATGCGCCGGCCTTCGGCGTTGTCGAGCATGTGCCGCAACAGCGTGGTTTTGCCCGAGCCCAGAAAGCCGGTGACGATGGTGACGGGAAGCTTGGCAAGCGTTTTCATTGGATGCCCTTTGGCAATGCGGCGGGCAAGCAGGACGACCACCGCGCGCGTTGCGCACAGTGCGAATCGCCACCGGATCACCCCGCCCGGTTGTAGTGAGAATTCGGTTGAGGCAGGTATCCTGGCTTGCGGCAGCTTTAAAAGCACTCGGCGCGCCTTCCCGCTTGCGCAGTGGCTGTGCGACGAACATGACCGCTTACAGTTGCGGGGGCAGCTACGGCTTGAACCGTATTCCCGTCTTAGCCCTGATGGGTTTACCGACCAGGGAACCTCAAGGGCGCAAGGCTACGCAGTGGCCGCAGACAGGTCAATGTCGAGATTGACGTTGGCCGTGCCTCATGATCTTCTACACAACTTGTTACGGGTGCCCTTCACAGGGTGAAACGGGAAACCGGTGCTGCGTCTGGCTGTTTCAAAGGCCTGCGTAAAGTCCGGTGCTGCCCCCGCAACGGTAAGCGAGCGAAGAGTCAATCCACTGTGCCATCTGGTATGGGAAGGCGATTCTTGGCAGATGCATGCGCATCCCTCGTGAGCCCGGAGACCGGCCCGCAATCGAATTCAGACACCCCGCGGTGGGCGGGCGCAGTCGATACTTGCCAGCGCTCGCTGGCGGGTGTCCGTGCGCTTGCCTGCCCCTGACCCAAGAGGCAAGCAGCATGTCGATCATCAGCAGCAGCCAGTCCGCCGCTACCCCTACTACCCTCAGCCAGCGCCTGACCGCCGCCATTGGCGCCGTTCTGCTTGGCTGCAGCCTGGTGTACTTCGCCGGCTTCTCGCACATCGACGCGGTGCACAATGCCGCCCACGATACCCGGCACAGCGCCGCCTTTCCTTGCCATTGAGACCTGAACCCATGTTCAAGCGAATTGTGCAGACAGCCGGTTTCAGCGGCCTGCTGGCGGCCCTGCTGTTGACCCTGGTACAAAGCCTGTGGCTGACACCGCTGATTCTTGAAGCAGAAACCTTCGAGCAAGCGCCTGCCGTGCAGGAGCACGCCCACGAGCCGGGCGCCGCCGCGCACGTGCATGAACACGACGAAGAAGCCTGGTCGCCGGAAGATGGCTGGCAGCGCCTGCTGTCGACCACCGGCGGCAACCTTGTCGTCGCGGTGGGTTTCGCCTTGATGCTGGCCGGGCTTTATACCCTGCGCGCCCCCGGCAGTGCGGTTCAGGGGCTGTTCTGGGGACTGGCCGGGTTTGCGGTATTCGTTCTGGCACCGACACTGGGGCTGCCACCGGAATTGCCGGGCACGGCAGCGGCCGATCTTGGCCAGCGCCAGACCTGGTGGATTTCTACCGCCGCCGCCACGGCCGCCGGCCTTGCGCTGATCGTCTTCGGTCGCGGCGCGCTGCTCAAGCTGCTGGGTGTTGCCTTGCTGGTGGTGCCGCACGTGATCGGCGCACCACAGCCAGAGCAACACGCCAGCCTGGCGCCCGAAGCGCTGGAGTCGCAGTTTATCGTCGCATCCCTGGTGACCAATGCGCTGTTCTGGGCAGCACTGGGTGCCATCAGCGCCTGGCTGTTCCGTCGCGGTCGGCATGTCGGGCACTACTGACAGGCCATTATTGGCCATTGGTCTGGGCTGCCAACAGGGCTGCCCGGCCGAGGTGCTGTTGGCGTTGATCGAGCGCAGCTTGCATGAGTACGGCCTGAAGACCAGCGCGATCAGTGCGCTGGCCTCTATCGACAGCAAATGCGACGAGCCGGGGTTGCGGCAACTGGCCGAGCAGCTTGACCTGCCGCTGGTGTTTTTCAGCGCGGCACAATTACAGGTGCATGAAGGCCAGTTGACCCATCGTTCGGCACTGGCATTCGAGCGCACCGGCTGTCATGGCGTGGCCGAAAGCACCGCTTTGGCCATGGCCAGTCAGTTGAGCGGTGCCCCTTCCCGGCTGCTGATCGAGTACCGGAAAAATCGCCAGGCGACATTGGCCTTGGCAATCAGCCCCTTCACGAGCGGATAATGCCGGCTTTGGTTCAAGCTTGCGGAGTGTGCATTGACTGTTTATTTCATCGGCGCCGGACCCGGCGATCCGGAACTGATCACCGTCAAGGGCCAGCGTCTGATCCGCCATTGCCCGGTCATTATTTATGCAGGCTCACTGGTGCCCATGGCGGTGCTGGAGGGCCATAACGCCCATCAAGTGGTCAACAGTGCCGAGTTGCACCTTGAGCAGATCGTCGCCTTGATGAAATCCGCTCATGCACAGGGCCAGGATGTCGCTCGCGTGCATTCCGGCGACCCGAGCCTGTACGGGGCCATCGGCGAGCAGATTCGTTGCCTGCGCGAACTGGATATTCCCTTTCAGATCATCCCCGGCGTGACCGCCACCGCTGCCTGCGCCGCGCTGCTGGAAAGCGAGCTGACCCTGCCCGACATTGCCCAGAGCGTGATCCTGACCCGTTTTGCCGACAGCACCGAAATGCCCACCGGCGAAGCACTCGGTGACCTGGCGCGGCATGGCACGACCATGGCGATTCATCTGGGGGTCAAGAATATCGGGCGGATTGTCGAAGAGTTACTGCCGCATTACGGCGCCGATTGCCCGATTGCCGTGGTGCATCGCGCCAGCTGGCCGGATCAGGATTGGGTGCTGGGGACGCTTGCGGATATCGAAGAAAAGGTAACCGCGAAGGGATTCAGGCGTACGGCATTGATTCTGGCTGGACGGGTTTTAGCGGCGGATAACTTTGCCGAGTCATCGCTGTACCGGGCGGGGCATGCGCATTTATACAGGCCGTGATCGACACGGCCTGTAGCAACGCTGCTGCTTACTTAGTAGTAAGCGTTTTCTTTCTGCGTATGGTCGGTAACGTCGCGTACGCCGTGCAGCTCGGGAATGCGCTCGAGCAGGGTGCGCTCGATGCCTTCCTTGAGTGTCACGTCCGCCTGGCCGCAGCCCTGGCAGCCGCCGCCGAATTGCAGGATGGCGATGTTCTGTGCGTCTTCCTCGACCACGTCGATCAGGCTGACCTGGCCGCCGTGGCTGGCCAGACCCGGATTGATCTCGGTTTGCAGGTAGTAATTGATGCGCTCGTTGACCGGGCTGTCAGCATTGACCGATGGCACCTTCGCATTGGGTGCCTTGATGGTCAGCTGGCCGCCCATGCGGTCGGTCGCGTAATCAACCACGGCGTCATCCAGAAACGCCTCGCTGAAACCGTCGATCCACGCCGTGAAGCGCGCCAGGCCAATGGCCTTGTCTTCGGGTTTTTCTTCGCCCGGCTTGCAGTAGGCAATGCAGGTCTCGGCATATTGAGTGCCGGGCTGGGTGATAAAAACACGGATGCCGATGCCCGGGGTGTTCTGCTTTTCCAGCAGATCGGCCAGGTAGTCGTGGGCAGCATCGGTAATAGTGATAGCGGTCATGAAATTTCCTCGCAGACGTGCTGGCAGTTTACGCCAAACAGTGGCATCGCACAAAACCCAGTATTTTTGTCAGGATAGTGCAGCCGACCGGCGCCCGCCCCTGCGTTCATCGAGCCAGGTTTTCATGCGCACGTACACGCCCTTCTCGATCCACTCATAACTGAGCCAGGCACCAATGCCGATCACCGGCACGCAGACGGCAAATACCAGGTACGGATCCAGGCCATAGCGCTGCGCCACCAACAGACCGCCGTAAAGCACCAGCACATGCAGCAGGTAGACCGAGTACGAGCAGTCGCCCAGCGTCTTGAGTAGCTTGCTGCCGCGAAACAGCGGCTCCAGCGAGACGCAGCACAACACGATCAACGCACTTGGCAGCCCCCAGTTCAGCAGGCGCTGGCTATTGTCCAGATGTTGAATCAGCACCAGCGCCGCAATGATACCGGCCAGTGGCAACCACACCGCCTGACGGATCCAGCCACGCTGGTACAACATGCCGATACCGATACCGAGCAGGAATTCATAGATGATGTCATTGCCGTAAAAGCGGCTGACCAGCCCCGAACGCGCCAGCACTTCGGTCACCACGAACAAGGCCGCCGCGACGATCAGCACCCGGTGCCGGCGCTCGAACAGGAACACCATCGAGAACAATACATAGAAGAGCATTTCATAGTTCAGCGTCCAGCCCACGTTGAGCGTCGGGTACAGCCCGTAGCCGCCGGGGTTTTCAGACGGGATAAACGCCAGCGACAGCAGGAAGTTCTGCCAGCCGATGACCTGGTGCGGTAACCACGGCGCGGCCCACAGCAACAACAGGCCCATGGCCAGGGTGTACAGCCAATACGCGGGGACGATGCGAAACAGTCGATAAGCAATGAAGCGCGAGGCCGGCATGTCGCGCTCGCAGGTGGACAGGTAAATCACCAGGCCGCTGATGACGAAGAAGATGTCGACGCCGACGGCGCCCTTGGACACGAAAAACTCACCGATCGGCCCACTGGCCTTGAAGTCGAAAAAGATCTGCATGAAGTGATGGCACACCACAACCCATGCTGCAATTGCCCGCAGGGCCTGAACCGAAATCAGCATTTCTGAACCTCTTTTTTGCGCGTCTCTCACTGATCGCCCGCACCGAAAATGGGCAAACACTCAGGACAAGGGACCGTAACAATTGGCAAAAGGTCAGCAAAAAAGTGCTTCGTTCAGGTTTTCAATAATGGCTGCAGGCCATATCCGACGTGGCCTGCAGCCCTGAGACCACTGTTTTAGAGGTTCTCGTAGCGGTTCATGTCCAGCACGCCAGCCTCATGTGGATCGCGCTCCTGAATGTACCGATTCAGGTCATGAAACCAGGTCCAGAACTGCGGATGGGTACGGCGAATGCCCCAGCGCTCGACGATTTTTTCAAAGCCCGGCTGGTCGCTGGCCTGTTGCATGGCCTCGACAAACGGCCCCACTTCACTGGCTGGAATATTGAACATGAAGTTGGGGTAGCTGCTCAGCACGCCCGGATAAATCGTCAGGTTGTCGAGCCGTGGCTGATAGCGATACGACTCGCCGAGCAAGAACGCGACATTGCTGTGCGCACGGTTGCGCAGCAGGCTGTAGATCTCGCGATGGCCGCTGCTGTCTTCGATGCGCAGCATGGTCGCTTCGGGCAACTGGTTGATGACCGGCAATTGCGCCGCAGGCCGGGCCGTCAGGCGGCTGAGCAGTTGTTCGGCATTGGCCAGTTGCTCAGGCAAACCGGGGCGTGAGCACTGGCCCTGGCAACGATTGAGCGGGTCGGGCGTGGCGTTCAACGCGCCGACGCGCTGCAACAATTGCCCGGCAAAGTCGCGCATCGGCCGGTGCTTATCGAGTTTCAGGTTGCTGGGCGTGTCGTCGTCGATGCTCTGGTAATCGAGCCACATTTTGATCTTGCCGGAATTCTCGTAAAGGCCGTCCAGCAGGTCTTCACGTCGATCAGCCGGCATCAGGCGCAGGAAGTTGATCTCGGCGCCATTGCGGATAAGATCGAAATACAAGCGTGTCTGCGCCTGATGGGCGACGTTGCCATACACATCGAAATTGACCACCAACTGGTAATAGGTGCGCTCCAGCAGCGGGTAATCAAACAGCCACATGGATGTCGGCACATCGCCAGTCAGGCCCTTGTTCACCGTGGCGCTGTCAAAGTGCCGGAAAACGGTCAGCAAAGCATTGTCGTTACCAGTCCACAGACTCGGCCAACCTGCCGGCGTGGCCTTGGCGTAGTGATCACGGCGCAGGTTTTCATAGGCATTGCGGCGTTCACGGTAGGACAGCCAGAGACTGAGGACACTGCCGACCTCGTCATTCTGCCCCGGCATGGCCAACAGCGGCGTGGCCTGGCCCTGATAGCGCGCATCGGACAGGTACAGGTCGCTGGACGGGTCCTGGAACAGCACCCAGAACTGGTCGCGAATCACGTCGGTGGCGATCTGACCACGGCACACCGGGCCGCGAATGAAGCTGCGCACGAAGTATTCGCCGTTGTCGAGCATGAACTGATAGCGCGCCCTGGCCGGAATGGCTTCAAAGGTCAGAAACGGATTGGCTCGATGCCCTGGGCCGTAGCCTGGCACGGCCTGGGTCTGCCAGTCGTTGCCATAGAACAGCTCGCGCACGCGCTGCAGTTTCTTCGGCCCCACCGGGTAGGTGATGTGGGTCTTGTGCACGATCACGCCCTGCACCGGCACCAGCCGGTAATAGAACTCACTGCGGCCCGGATCATCGTTGGGGCGCCGCGTGGCAATGATGTCGGCCGGCTGGCCGCTTGGCGTGCGCGAACGCACCCATTGAAAGAAATGGCCCGGCTCACCGCCTTCGAAATAGATGTGCGCCAGAAACAGATGCTCATAGAGCCAGCGGCCGACCAGCGCCTGATTGGCGCCGGGCAGGTTCAACTGAGCTTCCCACTCGGCAATTTGTGCCGCTTCCACACGACTGGGCTGTATCGGCTGCTGGTCCACCGGCGCGCCGGCCGCCAGCCAGCGTTGCAGGGTCTGGTACTCGGCCGCGCTGAGCCCGGTCACCGCCAGCGGCATGCCCTGGTTGGCGTGAGCCCCGGCGTAGGCGTTGAACTCTTCGGGCAGCGGGCAGATGTTCTCGCGGTTGAGGCCCAGCGCGATGTTCTCGGGCAGTTTGCTGTTGGGCGGCAGTTGCGTTTGCTGGCCCAGCTCCAGCATGCGCGTCAGCAGCGCAGCCTGGCCGCCACGCGGTTCGAGCACCGAGTAGAAGCCCTTGCGCTGCCAGGCCGACACGCCATTGGCATCATAGAAAAGGCGCGTCGGATCAACGGCCTGTGAGCGGTCGCCCTGATACACCGGCACCTTGTTGGCACCGCGCAGCAGCCCTTCGCCGCTGCCCAGGTTGAGCTGGCACGGGGCGTCGTTGCAGGCATGGCAGGCCACGCATTTTTCGGTAAGGATCGGCTGGATGTCGCGGGTGTAGGACACGGGTGCAGGCAGGTCACCGGCTTGAAGCGTGCAGCAGGATAAAAGCAAGGCAAGACCTGCTAACAGACGGTACGGCATATCCGGATTATTCCCCAAGGCAATTGGCCACGAGTTTAACGTGGTTATCGCGCGTCAACATGAGCGTTTTTCATGGAAAAGCCCAGGCAACGCTAAAAGTGTTGTGGTTTGTTATGATTTCGGCCTTTCTGTTCCAGCCTTTTCAAGGTAGCCCCAATGTCAGACCGCAGCGCCCGTCATCAAGCTTTGCTCAATGCTCTCCAACAGCGCATCCTGATTCTCGATGGCGGTATGGGCACCATGATCCAGAGCTATCGGCTCGAAGAAGAAGATTACCGTGGCACGCGCTTCGCCGACTGGCCCAGCGACGTCAAGGGTAACAACGACCTGCTGATTCTGACTCGCCCGGATGTGATTGGTGCCATTGAAAAGGCTTACCTGGATGCCGGCGCCGACATTCTCGAAACCAACACCTTTAACGCCACCAAGGTTTCCCAGGCCGACTACGGCATGGAAGCGCTGGTTTATGAGCTGAACGTCGAAGGCGCGCGCATCGCCCGTCAGGTGGCCGACGCCAAGACCCTTGAAACCCCGGACCGCCCGCGCTTTGTCGCCGGCGTCCTCGGCCCGACCAGCCGCACTTGCTCGATCTCGCCCGACGTCAACGACCCCGGCTACCGCAACGTCACCTTCGATGAGCTGGTCGAGAACTACATCGAGGCCACGCGCGGCCTGATCGAGGGCGGCGCCGACCTGATCCTGATCGAAACCATCTTCGACACCCTCAACGCCAAGGCGGCGATCTTTGCCGTGCAGCAGGTGTTCGAGGATGACGGTGTCGAACTGCCGATCATGATCAGCGGCACCATCACCGACGCCTCGGGCCGTACGCTGTCCGGGCAGACCACCGAAGCGTTCTGGAACTCGGTGCGCCACGCCAACCCGATCTCGGTCGGTCTGAACTGCGCGCTGGGCGCCAAGGACCTGCGTCCGTACCTTGAAGAGCTGTCGAACAAGGCCGGCACGCATGTCTCGGCGCACCCTAACGCCGGCCTGCCCAACGCCTTCGGCGAGTACGACGAAACGCCTGCACAAATGGCCGAAGTGGTCGAAGAATTCGCCGCCAGCGGTTTTCTGAACATTATCGGCGGTTGCTGCGGCAGCACGCCTGCGCACATCCAGGCGATTGCCGAAGCGGTGGCCAGGTATCAGCCGCGCCCTGTTCCGGACATCCCCAAGGCCTGCCGCCTGTCGGGCCTTGAGCCGTTCACGATCGATCGCAGCTCGTTGTTCGTCAACGTTGGCGAGCGCACCAACATCACCGGTTCCGCCAGATTCGCCCGCCTGATCCGCGAAGAGAACTACACCGAAGCCCTGGAAGTGGCCCTGCAACAGGTCGAAGCCGGCGCGCAGATCATCGACATCAACATGGACGAAGGGATGCTCGACTCCCAGGCGGCCATGGTGCGCTTCCTCAACCTGATTGCCGGCGAGCCGGACATCTCGCGCGTGCCGATCATGATCGACTCCTCGAAATGGGAAGTGATCGAAGCGGGCCTCAAATGCATCCAGGGCAAGGGCATCGTCAACTCGATCTCGATGAAAGAAGGCGTCGAGGCCTTCAAGCACCATGCGCGCCTGTGCAAGCGTTATGGCGCCGCCGTGGTGGTCATGGCCTTCGACGAGGTCGGCCAGGCCGACACCGCCGCGCGCAAGCGCGAAATCTGCCAGCGCAGCTATGACATTCTGGTCAACGAAGTGGGCTTCCCGGCGGAAGACATCATTTTCGACCCGAACATCTTCGCGGTGGCCACCGGTATCGAAGAGCACAACAACTATGCCGTGGACTTCATCGAAGCCTGCGCCTATATCCGCGACCACCTGCCGTATGCGCTGACCTCGGGCGGCGTGTCCAACGTGTCGTTCTCGTTCCGCGGCAACAACCCGGTGCGCGAAGCGATCCACTCGGTGTTCCTCTACCACGCGATCCAGAATGGCCTGACCATGGGCATCGTCAACGCCGGCCAGCTGGAGATCTACGACGAGATCCCGGCCAAGCTGCGCGAGAAGGTCGAAGACGTGGTGCTCAACCGCACCCCGGAAGGCACCGACGCCCTGCTTGCAATTGCCGACGAATACAAAGGCGACGGCAGTGTCAAGGAAGCCGAAACCGAAGAATGGCGCAGCTGGCCGGTCAACGAGCGCCTGGAACACGCGCTGGTCAAAGGCATCACCGCCTACATCGTCGAAGACACCGAGCTGTCGCGCCAGTCGTTCAGCCGCCCGATCGAGGTGATCGAAGGCCCGCTGATGTCCGGCATGAACCTGGTCGGTGACCTGTTCGGCTCGGGCAAAATGTTCCTGCCGCAGGTGGTCAAGTCGGCACGGGTGATGAAGCAGGCCGTCGCGCACCTGATTCCGTTCATCGAAGCCGAAAAAGGCGACAAGCCAGAAGCCAAGGGCAAGATTCTCATGGCCACGGTGAAGGGCGACGTGCATGACATTGGCAAGAACATTGTCGGCGTGGTGCTGGGCTGTAACGGCTATGACATTGTCGACCTGGGCGTGATGGTCCCGGCCGAGAAGATCCTGCAAGTGGCGCGCGAACAGAAGTGCGACATTATTGGACTGTCCGGTCTTATTACCCCGTCACTGGACGAAATGGTGCACGTGGCGCGTGAGATGCAGCGTCAGGATTTCCACCTGCCGTTGCTGATCGGCGGTGCCACCACCTCCAAGGCGCACACGGCGGTGAAGATCGAGCCGCGCTACAGCAATGACGCAGTGATCTACGTGACCGACGCCTCGCGTGCGGTCGGCGTGGCCACCCAGTTGCTGTCCAAAGAGCTCAAGCCCGCCTTCGTGGAGAAAACCCGCGAAGAATACGTACAGGTTCGTGAGCGTACCTCGGCACGCAGCTCGCGCACCGAGCGCCTGCCCTATGCCGCTGCCGTGGCCAACAAGCCGAAATTCGACTGGGCCAGCTACACCCCGGTCACACCGACCTTCACCGGCACCCGCGTGCTGGAGGACATCGACCTGAACGTGCTGGCCGAGTACATCGACTGGACGCCGTTCTTCATTTCCTGGGACCTGGCCGGCAAGTACCCGCGCATCCTGACCGACGAAGTGGTCGGCGAAGCGGCGACCGTGCTTTTCGACGATGCCAAGACCTTGCTGCGCAAACTGATCGACGAGAAGCTGATCCGCGCGCGCGCCGTGTTCGGCTTCTGGCCGGCCAGCCAGGTCGACGATGACGACCTGGAAGTCTACGGTGACGATGGCCAGCCTTTGGCGCGCCTGCACCACCTGCGCCAGCAGACCATCAAGCCCGACGGCAAGCCGAACCTGTCGCTGGCCGACTACATCGCGCCCAGGGACAGCGGCGTGACCGACCACATGGGTGGCTTCATCACCACCGCCGGCATCGGTGCCGAAGAAGTCGCCAAGGCCTATCAGGACAACGGCGACGACTACAACTCGATCATGGTCAAGGCGCTGGCCGACCGCCTGGCCGAGGCCTGCGCCGAGTGGCTGCACGAGCAGGTGCGTAAAGAGTATTGGGGCTACGCCAGCGATGAGCACCTGGACAACGAGGCGCTGATTCGCGAGCAATACAGCGGCATTCGTCCGGCGCCCGGCTACCCGGCCTGCCCGGACCACACCGAGAAAGGCACGCTGTTCACCCTGCTCGACCCGCTGCCGATCGACAGCGCCCCGATGACCGCTGGCCGCAGCGGCGTGTTCCTGACCGAGCACTACGCCATGTTCCCGGCGGCTTCGGTCAGCGGCTGGTATTTCGCCCACCCGCAGGCGCAGTATTTCGCCGTGGGCAAGGTCGACAAGGACCAGGTCGACAGCTACACCGCACGCAAGGACCAGCCGCTTAGCGTGACCGAACGCTGGCTGGCACCGATTCTGGGCTACGACGAGTAATACCGGTTTGATACATATCCGTAGGAGGCTTTAGCCGCGAATGGCTTCCCGGCTAAAGCGGATCATATAAGCGGGTATTCGCCGATATTTCGTCTGGCGACCGTAGGAGGGAGCTCTGCCGGAATGCCGGACCATCGCGATCGGCTGCGCAGCAGTCGTAGATTTGCAGCGTTTCATAGTTTTCTGTGAGTGCTTTGCACTCAATCGCGAGCAGAGCTCCCTCCTACAGTCTGATCTGCACCCCAAAAGTTGGACACCCATCTGACTTTCTGGGGTGTTTTCATGGGCAAGTACTCTACGCAGTTCAAAATCACAGCGGTCAAGGACTACATCGACGGCATCGATGGATTTCGC
>NZ_BAAILM010000037.1:0-249 GCF_054589175.1 Pseudomonas sp. 3A(2025)
TGCAAGCACCTCTCTACCGCTCGACTTGCATGTGTTAGGCCTGCCGCCAGCGTTCAATCTGAGCCATGATCAAACTCTTCAGTTCAATACTGCAATCGGGTTTTGAGAAAACCCTATAAACTTGGCTCAGCAATCGTTGGTTAAACCATGATTTCTCGTGGAGTAACTTGCGTTGCTGATAATCAGTTGACTCTCAGTCTGACACCGCAAGCACCCACACGAATTGCTTGATTCAATTGTTAAAGAGCG
>NZ_BAAILM010000038.1:0-313 GCF_054589175.1 Pseudomonas sp. 3A(2025)
AAAAAGGCAGTTGACAGTAACTTCGGTTGCTGTATTATTCGCCTCCCGCTGACGAGTTGGTCGAAAGATCGCTCGGCACGCAAGTGATCGAAGTTTGGATGTGTTGAAAACTTCTGAAAATAATCACTTGACAAGTTGCTGAGGCGCTGTAGAATGCGCGCCTCGGTTGAGACGAAAGGCTCAACCAATCGCTCTTTAACAATTGAATCAAGCAATTCGTGTGGGTGCTTGCGGTGTCAGACTGAGAGTCAACTGATTATCAGCAACGCAAGTTACTCCACGAGAAATCATGGTTTAACCAACGATTGCTGAG
>NZ_BAAILM010000039.1:0-8665 GCF_054589175.1 Pseudomonas sp. 3A(2025)
CTGGCTAAAGGAGAACCGCAGAATAGGCACTCGCTACGACAAGCTGGCCAGGAGCTTTGCAGCCATGGTCACGCTGGCCTGCAGTCTGCGTTGTATGCGGCAATACTTTTCGTACAAAACCTAGCCCCACCGCTACCTGCTCGACGGCCTGGGCCTGGGCGACGGCTATTACGAACAACGCCTGATCCAGCAAGCCGTCGTCGCCCGCACCGGCCAGCGCTTCATCAACGGCCTGACCCGCGACGAAGCGATGTTCAAGTACCTGATGGACAACGCCATCGCCAGCCAGTCGGCGCTGAACCTCAGCGTCGGCGTCGGCCTGTCCGGCGAACAAGTGGCGGCACTGACCCACGACATCGTCTGGATGAAAGACCAGGTGGTGCGCGGCGAACACGTGCTGGTGCCGGTGCTGTACCTGGCCCAGGCCAACAACCGCCTGGCCGCCAACGGCGCGCTGATTCAAGGCAACGAACTGTCGCTGATCGCCGGCAACAACCTGAATATCGCGGCGGCGGCCAACGAAAGTCATTACTACAGCAAGACCAAAAAGGTGACTGCGCAGGAAGACCACGTCAGTCAGGTGGGTAGCCAGTTGACGGCTGGCGGCAGCGCGGCACTGAGCGCCGGGCAGGACATCATCCTGACGGCCAGTGGCGTGAAGGCTGGCGGTGAGGCGTATCTGTATGCCGGCAATGAGCTGAATTTGCTGGCCGCGCAGAATTACGACTATTCACTGTACGACATGAAGAAAAAAGGCAGCTTCGGCGCGAAGAAAACCCAGCGCGACGAAGTGACCGACATTCGCCATGTCGGCAGCCAGATCACCACCGGCGGCGACCTGCTGCTGGTCAGCGAAGGCAATCAACGCTACCAGGCCGCGAAGCTCAACAGCGGCAACGACCTGACGCTGCAAAGCGGTGGCGCGATTGCTTTCGAAGGCGTGAAAGACCTGCATCAGGAGAGCCACGAGAAGAGCAAAAGCGATCTGGCCTGGAACAGCATGAAGGGCAAGGGCAGCACGGACGAAACCGTGCGCCAGAGCCAGATGATCGCTCAGGGCGAGGTGGCGATTAGGGCGGTGGAAGGGCTGCAGATCGACGTGAAGCAGGTCGACCAGCAGACCGTGAGCCAGGCCATTGACGCGATGGTCAAGACTGATCCGCAACTGGCGTGGTTGAAAGAGGCCGAGAAACGCGGGGATGTGGATTGGCGGCAGGTGGAAGAAATCCATCAGTCGTTCAAATACAACCACTCCGGATTGGGCGTGGGTGCACAACTGGTGATCGCCATTCTGATGGCTGCCTTCCTCGGGCCTGCTGCCATGACCGCTTTCGGAGCGGCGGGGACCGGCGTGGCAGCGGCAGGTTCTGCCATCTCTGTGAGCGCCGCCACCACAGCGTCCATCAGTGCGGTCAACAACCGCGGTAATCTGGGGGCAGTGTTCAAGGATGTCACCTCGTCGGATGCAATAAAGGGCTACGCGATTGCGGGCACCACAGCAGGGCTAACGGCAGGTTATTTCGACGATTGGACTGGCACTCACACTGATGTTGCCAGCGGCAAGGTTGTCGGGCCAAAGCTGTACACCTGGGAAGGGGTCGGTCAGTTTGCTGCTAACCAGACACTGCAAAGCGGCACTTCCATGGCGCTGGGCAAGGCTTTGGGTCAAGGCGGAAGCACCCGTGATGCGCTTCAGAGTGCATTGTTCAATACTCTGGCCGCTGCCAGCTTCAACGCTGTCGGCGACTACACCGTAGACATCCCGAACGGCTCTCTACAAAAAGTCGCCATTCACGCCATGGTCGGCGGGCTGCTTTCCACCGCCACAGGTGGCGATTTCCGAACAGGTGCGCTGGCCGCAGGGGCGAACGAAGCGCTGGTCGTTCATCTGAACAAACTGGTGGACGGCAACGAAACCCTGCTGACCATGAGTTCGCAGATCGTTGGCCTTGTCGCTGCCGCCAGTCAGGACGATGTGGATGTCGAGAAGCTGGAGAAAGCCACCTGGGTCGCCAAAAACGCCACTCAATACAACTTTCTTGGTGACCACTCTGCCAAAAAACGTGACGAGGTGCGTGAGAAATTCCGCCGGGAAGGTACTGCGCAACAAGCCCGAGAGTTGGTCAGCCTCGAAGGTGCCGATCATCGCAGTGATAACCTGCTGGAAGCCTATAAGCGCGATCCGGCTTCGCTGAACTCAGGCGATCTCGCGGAACTGACGGCTTATCTGCAGGTTTACGTTTACGAACAGGCTCGACAGCCAGGCGGTGAACAAGCTGCGCAGATCAATCTCGATCAGTTACTCAACGGAAGCCGGGTTCCTGTCTACGGATTCCCGTTCGCAGGCCGCAACCAGGACAAGGTTGCTTGGGCCGAGAGTGAATTGGGTACGTGGGGCAAATATACGGGCCGAGACAAGAGCCCTGATCAGCAGACCTATGAAAGTGCCAAAGGCCTGTTACTGATTGACCAAAAGCAGCGGGATGCTGCTGAGGTTGGCAGCCCGGCCCTGTACTTCTTGGCGGGTCCACTCGGCGGAGCGATCCGTGCAGCTGCAGCGACCAACGGTGCGCTACAGTTTGCTCAGGGAACAAAGCAAGCCGTTGAGGGAGATACCTGGAACGCGGCGGGGAATATGGTGCTTGGGGCACTGGGGATGGCCACGGTGGGCATTCCCAAGGCGGCCACCGGTATGGGCAAGGAGGTGTCGACAGCAGCAGGAGGAAAGACATCTAATTTCGCGCAAATCCCTAAAGGAGAAAGAGGCGAGCGTCTTACTTACGTGTCTAATTCAAGTGCTCCAGAAATTAGAGAGCGGCTTTCATCGGCAATCACGGATATTCGTCGTGATCTACCACTTGGAGGTAATGCAGCGTTTGCAGAAATAAAAATTGACGCCTTGTCCAAGGAGATACTGGTGATGAAATCTTTTAGTCAATATGAGGTTCGTACTGGTGAGTTTCTGCCAAAACCGGCTGGTAATTTAGAGTCTTGGCTATTAAAGCCTCAGCGGGCTACGTCTAGATACATTGATACGCCTGAAGCTTACTTGAGAGATATGGATACGGAGTTTAAAATTCTTGAAACAATTGCACAGCGTTTAGGTAACAATAGCGCAGTAGCTGGGCGAATCAATCTAATGTCTGAAAAAATGGTGTGTCCTAGCTGTAGTGGTGTCATCAATCAATTTCGTGATAGGTATCCGAATATTCAACTTAATGTTTTTACGGTGGATAAATAGTGCCCTACGAAAAGATGACGTATGACGAGATTCAGCAGGTTGTACAGCGGCTGTACAGCGCGGCTTTAGGTACGATAAGCCTAACGCCTGAGCAGGCATTTGCCTATGTGCAAGATGAGACTGAGCTTCTGCAGGGTGATGATCTAGTCGTTAATGTTATTCTGCAAACGGCTATATATAAGTGGGGGGCGACTCATGGGCTAAAACTTTCGAAAAGCAGTCTGTATGCTCAAGACATGTTGGTTTTTTTGTCTGATACGTATAGAAAATTTGATATGCTGAGTATGGTAGAAAAAAATGATCGAGGAGTAAGTTCTGAGCTTTCTGCAGAGATAGAGTTAGTTAAGGAGCTTTATCTAAAGTAGCAGAGTGAGGTTACGACCGTAAAGCAGAGTGTAACACTTTACTCTCAGATGAGGCGTCTGGGATTCAAGCAGTAATGCGGAGGCTTTTATGCAATTCCGACAAACGTAAGTTTCTTCAGATTTTTTTCATAACGCGCAGCTTGCCCGCGATCTGCTCGGGAGAAAAAGCGCTCTCGAAGCAAGTGAGTAACCAGCTCGAACAGTTCATTACCCGGCACTAGCTTTTTTTGGGGGGGCAGCAGATTTTTTGACGCTCGCGAGTAAGGGCCTGGGCCTCGCAGGCCCTATAGCCTCCGGTGGGAGCAGTGTTCCTTCGCAACTCGCGGCTGATCGTGGAAGGACTACGCCCCAGCAGACGCGCAATCTCTCGCTGACAGAGATCTCGGTATTGTCCGACATAAATGGTGACGCGTTCTTCGATGCTGAGTTCGGTATAAGACATCGCCGCACCTTACGTGAGGTCGAGGTGTTGCACTCAGTTTTTGCGACTGCCGCCATTCAAAGACGGCCAAGCTATTACCAATGCGGGTAGAGCAGTTACTAAACATCCTGAATATTTTGGATTCAATTCTACGCAGGAGTTACGTCAGGTCTATCGCTCAGATGCTCAGCTAAACGATTTAGCAGGAAAGTCTGTTCGGAATATTTTGGAAAATGGAGTAAAAACCACGGGTGCTGGTGGTAGATACCCCAATGGCTGGGTAACCTACTCTTTACCAGACGGGAGGGCTGCTAGCTGGAGTGCTTCTGGTGAATTTATTGGCTTTAGAGGGATGCAAAAATGATGCGTGAATTAATCTTCGAAAAAGTTGGCGATATCCATAGTACCTATCCATATCTTTGTGTGTACCTGCAAGGTGAAACAGAGCCATTTCTTGAGATTGCAGTGACTGAGGAGCGAGATCTTGTTTTCACCGTCTACCCGAGAGAGTTGAGTTTGATTCTAGGTATTGAAGACTTAACCGAAATATTAAACAGGGCGAAACTTTTTTTGCCGCAAGCATTAGAGAATAACGACTCCGTCTAATTTTATGGTGCAATAGACGTAGAGACATTAGCAGCATGTGATACGTTAAGTGGGTCTCAGAAAGTCAGGTGACTGCGCCAAGGCGCCTATGCCTCAGCCCCAAAGCCCATGCGGAACCCGGCATTGATTGTCAGCTTACTTTCTGGCACCCACTTTAGCTGAATCACTTGCATCATTGAAAGGCAAAACCCTGCAACTTTTACAGGTGGCTACAACGTAAAGACTTGTGAGGTTGCTGCAGGGCCCTGTGGCGGTGGAAAATGTGCGGAAGATCATGTGGTCGATGCCTTAGGAGGTAACAAAGAGGACGTTTGTTTTACGGAGGCGATGCGTCCCAGGACTGGCGACCAAGTCCCTGTATGCCCTCGTTGCGAATCTACTTATGGTCGTGAACCATTCCCTCCTGGGACTCGATTCAAATCTGATGAGTAATCTAATATGAGTAGCGATGCATACCCCGATGGGCTGGATTATGTTTGGCTTGCTACCGATCGCGAGCTAAACCTTGGAGTATTTTTTACTGTAGGGAGTGGGCCAACTCCGGTTGGCATGCTGCATGACTGTTCATTTGCGATAGAGAATATGGAGGAGGCTATCGAAAATCTTCCTATCGTTTCTGAAGCTCGCCTTCTTATTCAGGCAAAGCGTCCTGACGATTTTTATGATATGGCAAAAAAGGTTTTTTTGTGTATGACTGGCGAGATGTACATCGAACGATTCGCGAGCGCTCAAATAAATATGAGCCTGTAGCGTCGCCGATAAGCCCAATTACCATTAATGATTTGCCTGGATCGCTTAAGCAGCTTGCGTTGCGAGCTAAACTTCTCAACTTCTCTTTTGCGAAAGGGCAAGATTTAGATATAGAAAGCGAGATAGAGTTTATTAGAGCCGCCGAAACCATGAGTCGTTTATCTACCCTGATCGCAAACGCCCCGGATCGAGAAAATTGCGTCATCGAAATCTGGTCAGGGTCTCATCAGTTCGCGGAGGTATCGCATGGACCAGGAAGCCCTATCGAAATAGAAATTTACCCGCCTGCTGGAGAGGATAAATGGAATCTCGATCCTGAAGCGCTTATGGCCGCCCTTCACCAGTCAGCTGACAACTTGGCTTCTCAAGAATAGGTGAACGCAAAACATCGCCTGCGCCCCCCACAAAACCCGACAAGTCTCGCTACAATGCCGGCCCTCGACCGGAGCCTGCATGTCTATTCATCTGTCCACGCTGTCCAGCGACTGGCGTCATCGCCCGACCCACAAACGGGTCTGGGGGCTGGCGACGCCGATGATCGCGTCGAATATTTCCGTCCCCCTGGTCGCTCTGGTCGACAGCATTGTCATCGGCCATTTACCGCATGCCCACCAACTGGGTGCAGTGGCGGTCGGCTCGACGCTGTACGCCTTTCTGGCCTCGGGCATGCTTTTTTTGCGCATGGGCACCACCGGCTTTGCCGCACAGGCGGCCGGGCGCGATGATGGTGTGGCGTTGCGGCGCATTCTGCTGCAAGGGCTGTTGCTGGCGCTGGGCCTGGCCTTGAGCCTGGCGGCGCTGGCGGTGCCGTTCAGTCACCTGGCGCTGGGCTTGATGCAGCCGTCGGCCGAGCTGCAACAGTCGGCGCTGGCGTTCTTTCATACCCGGCTGTACGGCCTGCCTGCGACCCTGGCCAGTTTTGCGCTGATCGGCTGGTTTCTCGGCATCCAGAATGCGCGTGCGCCGCTGGCGATTCTGCTGACCACTAATGTTGCCAATATCGCCTTCAACCTGTGGTTTGTGCTGGGGCTGGACTGGGGTGTGGTCGGCTCGGCGCGTGCCTCGGTGCTGGCCGAATGGCTCGGTGTGCTGCTGGGCCTGGTCTTGATGCGGGGCAGCCTGCGCGCCTGGCCGGGGCAGATTATCTGGCGGGCGCTGGGGGTATGGCGCAACTGGCGACCCTTGCTGGGAGTCAATCGCGATATCTTCCTGCGCACGCTGGCGCTGCAATCGGTGATGTTTATGATCACCGTGCAAGGCGCGCGGCTCGGCGATGTCACCGTGGCTGCCAATGCCTTGCTGCTCAACGGCCTGCTGTTGACCGCCTACGCACTGGACGGCCTGGCGCATGCCGTCGAGGCGCTGTGCGGACATGCCATCGGCGCCCGCGACCGCACCGCGCTGCGCCGCCATCTGGTAGTTGCCGGCGGCTGGTCGCTGATTGCCAGCCTGCTGTTTGCGGCGGCACTTCTGGCGGGCGGGCACTGGTTCATTATTTTGCAAACCGATATCCCGGCGGTACGCGAGACCGCTATCGTTTATCTGCCGTATCTGGCGGCGATGCCGTTGCTGGGGGTCTGGAGCTACTTGCTCGACGGGCTGTTCATCGGCGCTACTCGCGCGCGAGAAATGCGTAATGCCATGCTGACCAGTGTGGCCTTGATCACTCCGGTCGCCGCACTGGCCTACAACCACGGCAACCATGCGCTATGGCTGACCTTCCTGCTCTTCACCTTGCTGCGCGGCGCCAGCCTGGGCCTTATCGCCTGGCGCCTGAGCCGCAATGACGGCTGGTTTGTTCGCTGACACGCTGAAACTGACCGTCGGGCTGCTCAAGCTCAAGCCCTCGGCGTCCAGGCGGACTTCACTGGCCCCAACCTGCACCGCCAGTGCAGCGCCGGGTGCCAGCTCAAGGCGTGGCCCGCCATCGATGTTCAGCACACCGCCCTCGTCCACCAGCCAGCCCGGGTCGAGCCGGGCCTGAACCCTGGGGGGTGTATCCACCACGGTGCACGGCTCGTTCGCGGGCTGATCCAGCCGGGCAATCACCACCGGCAGGGTATCGGGGGGTGTCGGCAAGCCCACCAACACCGCCATGCCTGCGTACAACGGCCCACCCGTGCCGGGATCGACCGGCAACCAGCAATCGGCAAAACGCGCGCCATGCCCTTGCAAAACCCATTCGAACTGCACCTTCACGCGCCCGGCCGCGTCGCGTCTTGCCTCCTGCCCAGGTGGCCCGACCAGCCACGCCCGCTGCAATGCCGGCAAGCTTTTGGCCGATACCGGCGGCACGCTGATACCGACCTCCCAGGGCAAGGCGACAAAGCGGTTGCCGTAAGCGCCAGCCCCCCGGTGATCGACATGGGTCACCCGCCACAGGTGATTGCATTCGGCACGCACATGGCCGGTCACCGGCAGCAAGTGTCCACTATTCACGAAGGCCAGTGTGCTGTGCCCCTCGGCGCGCTGGCCGGCGCGGCTGTGTGCCCTGCCAGGCCCGTTATTCAAGACCGTGAAACGCGTCACCCCCGGCACGTCGAGCCGCGTGCGCCAGGGCGCCTCGGGCGTACGGCGGGCGCCATGCAGGCCACTGCCGAAGACCAGTTCATGGTGGTGCGGCGAATGGACGAAGTGATAGTGAATGCCTTCCTCGGCGCATAGCCGCTGGACCAGTTCCAGATCGTTTTCGCAGTACTGAGCGCAGAACGCTCGCTCGGTGCACAGCGTCTTGAGTTCGAAGCGGTAGCTGTCCTCCAGCAAGCCGTGCTCGCTCAGTACCTGCTCGATGATTTGCGTGGCGCTCATGGACTGAAACACCCTGGGCGTGTAGCGCTGCGCCAGACACGCCAGACGCGGGCCAAGGCTGACCTGCAGACTCACCGGTCCCGGTCGGTAATGGTGGCGGGTCACGGCATGGATCTGCCCGTGAAAACCTGCGTGCCCATCATCCAATGCCAGAAAAGCCGACTGGTACATCAACTGTGCCGGTGTGATGTCGGGACTGCAAAGCACATCGAGGGTAAAGGCATAAGGCTGGCTGATCGCTTCGCGCCCCCGAAAAGACACAACGGCCAGACGTTGCCGCACGCCGCCAATGTCCAGACGAAAGCGCGGCACGCTCGGTGAATCGGGCATTGGAGGCTCTCTTTATGACGGGGCGAACGCCAATTCTCGTCGAGAAGCGAGGCCAGGTAGAGAGCCAGAGCAATAACAGGAAGCGCCCTACAGCGCCTGAGGATTTTTCTTACATCGGTGCGGCCAGATGACTGTCATCTGGCC
>NZ_BAAILM010000039.1:8862-36889 GCF_054589175.1 Pseudomonas sp. 3A(2025)
TAGTGAGTCATCAACTCCTCCGGCGACAAGTGCACATAGCGCAGCATGTCTTCGATGGTGTCGTGGGTCTCGATACCGGCGTGGTACACACTGCCGTCCTGGTTCTGGTAAATGTTCACCGAGTCGGTGTCGCCGAACAGGTTGTGCATGTCGCCAAGAATTTCCTGGTAGGCACCGACCAGGAAGATCCCCAGCAAGTAGTCCTCACCTTCTTCGATGGCGTGCACTGGCATGCTGGTCTCGATGCTCTGCTCGTCGACGTACTGGTTGATCTTGCCGTCGGAGTCGCAGGTCAGGTCTTGCAGCACGGCACGGCGCACCGGCTCTTCGTCCAGGCGATGCAACGGGATGATCGGCAGTACCTGGCCGATGGCCCAGGTGTCGGGCAGGCTCTGGAACACCGAGAAGTTGCAGATGTACTTGTCGGCCAGCTTGTCGTTGAGTTCGTCGAGCACCTGGCGGTGCGAACGCTGACGCGCCTTGAGCGAGTTATGCAGACGGCGGCACACCGCGAAATAGCACTGCTCGCCCAGCGCCTTTTGCGCCAGGGTGATCTTGCCATCGGCGTACTGGGCAGCGATGTCGCTCATGTAGTGCGTGGCGCGCCAGTAGGTTTCGGTGACCATTTCAAGATCGGTCGGGCCGAGCAGGTCGACCAGCCACTGCACGGTTTCCGGCAGGTTTTCCTTGTCGTCGACCTGCGGCACCTGATCGTTGTGGCGCTCGACATCGGTGACCTGCACCACCAGCACGGCGTGGTGGGCGGTCAGCGAGCGGCCGCTCTCGGAGAAGATGTGCGGGTGCGGCAAACCTTGCGCGTCGCAGAACTCCTTGAGCATGCCGACCACGACACCGGCGTAATCGTCGATGTCGTAGTTGATCGAGCTGGCATTGCGCGAATGGGTGCCATCGTAGTCGACGCCCAAACCGCCACCGACGTCGATGTGGTCCACCGGCAGGCCGAGGCTGCGCAGTTCGCCGTAATAACGAATCGCTTCCTTGAAGCCGTGCTGGTAGTCGGCCAGGTTGGCGATCTGCGAACCCATATGAAAGTGCAGCAGGCGAATGCCCTGGTCCAGGCCAGCCTGGCGGAAGCGCTCGACCACCGACAGCAGTTGCGCCGCCGACAAACCGAACTTGGACTTCTCGCCACCGGTGTCGGCCCATTTACTCGACGCCAGCGACGACAGGCGCACCCGCAGGCCGATCTGTGGCGCGACCTTGAGCTCGGCAGCCTCCTCGATCACCAGCGCGACTTCGGATTCTTTCTCGATAACGATAAATACGTTATGGCCAATCTTCTGACCCATCAGCGCCAGACGAATGAATTCGCGGTCCTTGTAACCGTTGCAGACAATGGTGCCGCCCTTGGGCGCCAGCGCCAGCACGGCCATCAGCTCGGGCTTGGAGCCGGCTTCAAGACCGATCGAAACGTCCTGAGTGGCAATGATGTTTTCCACCACCGCTTCTTGCTGGTTGACCTTGATCGGGTACAACGCGGTGTAGCGGCTCTGGTATTCCAGGCGCGCAATGTTGGCGTCGAACGCACCGGTCAGCTGGCGCACCCGGTCTTGCAGAATATCGGGGAAGCGCACCAGCAAGGGCAGGCTCAGGCCGCTCTTGCGCAGGTTATCGACCTGTTCATACAGATCGATCGGGGTGCTGCCTGCACCGTTGGGACGGACTTCAACGCGACCGGCTTCGTTGATGGCGAAATAACCGGCGCCCCAATGGCGAATGCCGTAAACACTGCGGCTGTCTGCCACGGTCCATTGGCTGCCATCGTCTTTGCGTGTGCGTCGTACGGACATCGAAGTCCCCTATAGATAAGTCGGTAACGTCGGACAAGTCCGACCGGGCGCAGTGTAGGGTGCGCAAATGACAGTTTAGCCGCCGGATTTTCTGGCCTTGAAGCCTTTCTTGACCAGCTCGGCCAGCAGCAGTTCGACATGATCGCCCTGAATCTCGATCACACCGTCCTTTAAAGACCCGCCGGTGCCGCAGCGCTGCTTGAGCGCCTTGGCCAGTTCCTTGAGGGCTTCTTCAGCCAGCGGCACGCCAGTAATGGTGGTGACGGTCTTGCCGCCACGACCTTTACTCTCGCGGCGCACGCGGGCAATACCGTCACCCTCGGGAATCGCCGATTGCTTGCAGATACAGGCGTCGACAGGCTTGCTGCAGTCGGGGCAATGGCGCCCGGCGTCAGTGGAATACACCAGCCCACCGAGGGCGGCGAAGGAAGCGGCTTTCTTGGCCACGGGAAATCCTCTCGTTGAGGACCGAACGATGGGTCAGACTCGGTACAGAGCCGACCGCGAAGCCCCACTCTGGCAGGGGCAGCGCTTTCAGGCAGCCTGTGCTGCCCGAAGGGCGCGAAGTGTAACGGCAAAATACCGGATTGCTAAGGGCAGGAATGCGCCAATTTACTGAGGTTTTGCGACCTGTTGCAGATAGCGCTCCAGCGCAACCAGCGAGTCGGGGCAGCAAGGCTTTTCACGGCTCAGCCGTACCGCCTCTTCGATAGGCAGAAAAGTGGCTTCAAGCACCTCTTCAGGTTGCAGCGTGAGCGGCGCATCCGAAATGGCACTGAACACCGCGCACCACAGCCGGTTACCGCGCTCGTCGAACAAGAACCGGCCATGCGCCTGCAACGGCACACCGCTGATGCCCAGCTCTTCTTCCAGCTCACGGGCGGCCGACTCGGCGTAGCTTTCATCGGGGCCGACCAGACCGCCGGCCGCCACATCCCAGTAACCGGGATAGACGGCCTTGCTCAAGGTGCGTCGATGCACGCACAACTCGCCACGTGAGTTGAACAACAGAATGAAGGTGCCGCGCCCGATCAGACTGCGCTCGCGCAACTCGATACGCGGCACGGCACCCAGCAATTGATCATTCTCGTCGACCCAGGCGACCTGTTCGGCATCCGAAGCCGCCCGGTGGGCGACCTCTTTTGCTGGCGTGCCTTCAGGCAAACTCACCGATCAACCCTGGTTCAGCAGTTGACGCAGGTCGATGACCGCTGCGTTGGCCCGCGAAATGTAGTTGGCCATGACCAGCGAGTGGTTGGCGAACACACCAAAACCGCTGCCGTTGAGGATCATCGGACTCCACAGCGGCTCTTGCGAAGCCTCCAGCTCACGGATGATCTGACGCACGCTGACCGTCGCGTTCTTCTTGGCCAGCACATCGGCAAAGTCGACCTCGATGGCGCGCAGCAGGTGCGAGAGCGCCCAGGCCTGACCGCGCGCTTCATAGAACACGTTGTCGATTTCCAGCCATGGGGTCTCGACGATTTCTTCATCGACCTGCGGCACTTCACCTGGCTTGACCTGCAAGGTTTCAGTCTTCAGCGTGGTGTTGAGCTTGACCCGCCCTACGCTGGCCGACAGGCGCTGCGACAGCGAGCCCAGACGGGTGCCGACATCGCCCAGCCAGTTATTGAGGTTGTCGGCACGGGCATAGAACAGCGCGTTACGCTGGTTAGGGTCCGACAGACGTGCCTGATAGCGGCTCAGGGCATTGATGCCTTCCTGATACTGCGATTCGCTGGAGGGCAGGACCCAACTGCGGTTGTTGAAGTTGAACAACGGCTCGGCACGGGCCAGATCGCCATCTTCAGCCGACTGCGACTGGGAACGGGCAAAATCCTTGCGCAGGGCGCGGCTCAGGTCGCGGACCTGCACCAGCACGCCGTATTCCCAGCTTGGAATGTTGTCGAGCCACAGGCCCGGCGGCATGCGGTCGTTGGAAAGATAGCCACCACGCTTGTTGAGCAGCGTACTGGTCACCGACTTGAGGGTTTCGACGGTGGTGTAGCCGATCACCATCTGTTTGCCTTCACGCTCGGCAGCGGCCTGGGCATTCTGCTGCACCGGAAACAGCGCCGGCTCCTTGCTCCAGTACCAACCGACCACCAGGGCCACCAGCAGATAAATGACAATCAGCGCACCCAGGGCGCGACTGTAGAAAAGGCTGCCCAGGTAACCGCGTCTCTTGACCGTCGCCGTGTCGGCGCTGCGCTCACCCGCGCTGCCTGCGCGGTTTTTCCAATCCAGCATGGTGGGGGTCCTTTGGGTCTTGGGAAGAAACGGTGCTCAAAAGCTGTGACCGCAACCTTACCGCAAGGTGCGTTTGGCCGGTACGTGCGGTGTGTTTTTTATGCCTGCACCGTCGCCGTAAAGCGACTGGGCGTAGTATCGGGCAATTATGACGGGGAAGTGACTTACGGTAGACCCGCGCACAAACATAAGTGATAGCATTGAGACATCAGCTTTCTTCCTTACGTTTCGACAGTAGCCGAAAGTAGCCCCGACATGAGCGAAACAGCCGACCCCAGTCGCGAACGTTTGAAGCATCATTTCGCCCAACGGGTTATCCATCAGGCTCGCCAGATTCTGGAGAGCTGGCAGCGCCTGCACAAAGGCGAATGGGCCGAGGGCGATCTGGCCGAGCTTAAAGATGCGACGCTGCGCCTGCTGCGCTTTGCCGAGCGTTTCGAACAACCCGAGCACCGCCAGCTGGCGCAGGCGCTGAGCACCACCCTGTCCAGTATCGAGGCCAATCGTGGTCGACTGAACAGCGAGTTGATCACCGAACTCAACCGCCTGATGCAACGCCTGTCGCGTACCGGCCTGCGCCAGGGCGACGCGCTTGAACGCATCACGCTACCGCCGCTGCGCAAGCCGGTACATATTGCCCTGCAAAATCACGAACAGGCCGAACGCCTGGCCCGGCAGCTGGAATTCTTTGGCTGGCCTGCGCTGCCACTCGACAGCGTGGCTGCGGTGCAGGCCGCGTTGCTCGAACGCTTGCCCGCCGCCATCGTCATGGACATCGACTTTACCGGCACGGGCGCAGGCCTGCAGCTGGCCAGCGACATTCAGCAGGGGCTGGAACAGAAGCTGCCCTTGCTGTTTTTCAGCACCAGCGAAACCGACACCCCCACCCGCTTGCAGGCGGTACGCGCCGGCGGCGAAGAGTTTCTGACCGGCACCCTGGAAACCGCCAGCCTGCTGGAGAAACTCGAAACCTTGACCTTCTCGACCCAATACGAGCCCTTCCGGGTGCTGATCATCGACGATTCGCGTGCCCAGGCGATCTACACCGAACGGGTTCTGAA
Organism: Pseudomonas sp. 3A(2025); assembly: GCF_054589175.1. Taxonomy (NCBI): domain Bacteria; kingdom Pseudomonadati; phylum Pseudomonadota; class Gammaproteobacteria; order Pseudomonadales; family Pseudomonadaceae; genus Pseudomonas; species Pseudomonas sp. 3A(2025). The sequence continues at coordinate 13,985 of NZ_BAAILM010000039.1, forward strand.
CAACGCCGGCATCGTGACTCGCACGCTGCTCGAACCGATTCAGGCAATGGCCGAGTTGGCAAGCTTTCAGCCCGACCTGATCATCCTCGATATGTACATGCCGGGCTGCACGGGCATGGAACTGGCCAAGGTCATCCGCCATAACGACCGCTATGTCAGCGTGCCGATCATTTACCTGTCGGCCGAGGATGATCTGGACAAACAGCTCGACGCCATGAGCGAAGGCGGTGACGACTTTCTGACCAAACCCATCAAGCCGCGACACCTGGTGACCACGGTGCGCAACCGGGTAGCGCGTGCGCGCAACCTCAAGGCGCATATGGTCCGCGACAGCCTGACCGGCTTGTACAACCACACCCATATCCTGCAACTGCTTGACGACTGCAGCTTTCAGGCACGCCGCGAACATCAGTCGCTGTGCTTTGCCATGCTCGACATCGACCACTTCAAGAAGGTCAACGACAGTCACGGCCATCCCATGGGCGACCGGGTGATCCGCAGCCTGGCGCTGTTTCTCAAGCAACGCCTGCGCAAGACCGATTTCATTGGCCGTTACGGCGGCGAAGAATTCGCTATCGTCATGCCCGACACACAGATCCATAACGCCCACAAAGTGCTCGAAGAAATCCGCCAGCGCTTTTCGGAAATCCACTACCCGGCGCAACCGGTGGACCTGGTGTGTACGTTTAGCGCAGGGGTTGTGGCGCTAGGGCCGGACGACGACAGCCAGACCCTCGCCGCACAGGCCGACAAGGCGCTGTACCGGGCCAAGAAGGCGGGACGTAATCAGGTGCAATCGGCCGTGAATGCGGCGCCGTATCACGTGGCGATACCGGAGGTTTAGGAAAAAGCGCTGTACGACACAAAAAGACAACAGTTCACCCCCGCCTGACATCTGCCCCTCCAGCACAAAACGACACTCTTGGTTATCATGCGCCCTCTGCCGAGACCCGAGACTGCCATGCGCCGCTTGTTATGCCTGTTGTTATTGATCCTTGCCCTGCCCGTCACGGCCCAGGCTGCGGGGCTTCTGGACAATCGCCCGTCGGCAACGCTGGGCAGCTCTGCGCTGGATAACAGCAAGCAATTTCTACCTGTACGCCAGGCCTTTCAGTTGAGCCTGCTCGACAGCGGCCCACAATCGATCAAGCTGCGCCTGGTCGCCGCCGATGGCTACTACCTGTACCGCCATCGCTTCCAGTTCCGCACCGAACCCGCCGACATTGGCCTGGGCGAAGCACAGTTGCCGGCCGGCGAACAAAAGCACGACGAGTATTTTGGCGATGTGGAGGTGTACCACGGCATCGTCGACATCGAGTTGCCGCGCCCGGCCGGCGAGCAAAAGCCTTTTACCCTGGTGGTCGGCTATCAAGGCTGCGCCGATCACGGCCTGTGTTACCCACCGGAAACCGAGCGCCTGAGCATTGGCGATGTGACGGCCGCCAACGATGCGGCGGCTGTCGGTAGCGTTGCCGCATCAGGATGGACCTGGAAAGAACTGGCGCTGTTTCTGCTGGCCGGTATCGGCCTGACCTTCACCCCGTGCGTGTTGCCGATGCTGCCGATCCTGTCGGGCGTGGTGCTGCGCGGCCAGGTTGGCGGCCTGCGCGGTTTAAGCCTGTCGCTGGCCTATGTGCTGCCGATGGCAGTCTGCTTTGCGGTGCTGGGCGCACTGATGGGCCTGTTCGGCGCCGGCCTTAACTTGCAGGCACGCCTGCAATCGGCCTGGGTGCTGGTGCCCTTCGCGCTGTTCTTCGTGATCTTCGCCCTGGCCATGTTCGGCACGTTCGAACTGCGTTTGCCGCAGGCCTTGAGCGCACGCCTGGACCGTATCGCCGGCAAGGCCGAAGGCGGCTCGCTGTGGGGGGCGGCGGTGCTGGGCGTGCTGTCCAGCCTGCTGGTCTCACCATGTGTGTCGGCGCCGCTGGCCGGCGCACTGCTTTATATAAGTGCCAGCGGCGATGCCTTGGGCGGCGCACTGAAACTGTTTGCGCTGGGCCTGGGCATGGGCTTGCCGCTGGTGCTGGTCGCCACGGGCGGCGCGACCTGGCTGCCGAAAAGCGGGCCCTGGCTGGTCACGGTCAAGAACGCCATTGGTGTGCTGCTGCTGGGACTGGCCATCGGGCTGCTCAGCCGGGTGTTGCCGGGCCAGTACACGCTGTTATTGATTGGTCTGCTGGCCGCCGGGGTGGCGCTGTTTCTCGGCACATTGCAGTTCACGGAAAAAAATACCCGACAAACCCTCGCACAACTGCTCGGCCTGTTTCTGTTGGTCTACGCTCTGGCATGCTGGTTCGGCGCATTCAGGGGCGAAACCGATCCGCTACGCCCCCTGGGCCGCCCGGCAGCGATGATTGCTGCCGGCACCGGCGTACAAACCGATAATCAATGGCAGACCATCCGCACAGCGGCCGAACTGGACAAGGCCCTGAGCGACGCCCGCAATGCCGGTCAGGCACTGGTGCTGGACTGGTACGCCGACTGGTGCATCAGTTGCAAGGTCATCGAGCACGAAGTCCTTCCCGACCCACAGGTGGTTGCCCGACTGGCCGGCCTCAGTCGGGTACGTTTCGACATGACCGAGAGCAACGCCGAACAACGTGCACTGCTTGATCGCTACAAACTGTTTGGCCCTCCTGCGCTGCTATTTTTCGGAAAAAGCGGCGAAGAGATGGCAAATGTCCGGGTTGTCGGTGAAATCGACGCCAAGGGCCTGATCGCGCGACTTAAGGGGGCAAATGACTCGTTTTGAGATGCGGGTCATAAATTTTGCGTGATAATCGCTCATCGTGTTGACTACTGTTGTTAACTGGACAGTTCATGAGGCTTGCGGCATAGTCGCGGCACAAAAACGCTCGTGAATAAAAAAGGAACCGACAATGGCGACTCTGCTGGTCCTGCATGGCCCAAACCTGAACCTGCTTGGCACCCGTGAACCCGGTGTGTACGGCACGACCACCCTGGCTCAGATCAACCAGGACCTCGAACAGCGCGCCCGCGATGCCGGCCATCACCTGATGTACCTGCAAAGCAACGCCGAGTATGAATTGATCGACCGTATCCACGCGGCCCGCGACGAAGGCGTTGATTTCATCGTCATCAATCCGGCGGCTTTTACCCACACCAGTGTGGCGATACGTGACGCGATCATGGGAGTGAGCATCCCATTCATCGAAGTGCATTTGTCGAACGTGCATAAACGCGAACCTTTCCGTCATCACTCCTACTTTTCCGATGTCGCGGTAGGAGTGATCTGCGGCCTGGGCGCCAGCGGATACCGCATGGCCCTGGAAGCTGCCCTGGAACATTTGGCGAAAAACGCCAAGCCTTGAAAACGGCACGGCCAGATATCAGAGCCGCACAAGCCGTAAACGGCTGCCGAATAGCCCCTTACAGACCCTTTGGGAGTTGATGATTAATGGATATCCGTAAAGTCAAGAAACTGATCGAACTGCTGGAAGAGTCCGGTATCGACGAACTGGAGATCCGTGAAGGTGAAGAGTCCGTACGGATCAGCCGTCACAGCAAGACCCCGGCCCAACCGTACTACGCACCGGCCCCTGTTGCCGCACCGGTCGCCGCCCCTGTAGCCGCAGCGCCTGTCGCGGCTGCCGAAGCACCTGCCGCACCGAAACTGAACGGTTTTGTCGTGGCATCGCCAATGGTCGGTACGTTCTACCGCACCCCGGCACCGACTTCGCCTGCATTCGTCGAGATCGGCCAGACCGTCAAGAAAGGCGACACCCTGTGCATCGTCGAAGCAATGAAAATGATGAACCACATCCAGGCCGAAGCCAGTGGCGTCATCGAATCCATCCTGGTGGAAAACGGTCAGCCGGTTGAATTTGACCAGCCTCTGTTCACCATCGTTTGAACCAGGGAGACGCTGCGATGCTGGAAAAAGTCCTGATCGCCAACCGCGGTGAAATCGCCTTGCGCATCTTGCGTGCCTGCAAGGAATTGGGCATCAAGACCGTCGCTGTGCACTCCACGGCTGACCGCGAGCTGATGCACCTGGGCCTGGCGGACGAAACTGTCTGCATCGGTCCACCGCTGGCCAACAAGTCGTACCTGAACATCCCGGCGATCATCTCGGCAGCCGAACTGACCGGCGCTACGGCGATCCACCCGGGCTATGGCTTCCTGGCTGAAAACGCCGACTTCGCCGAACAGGTCGAAAAATCCGGGTTTGCCTTCATCGGCCCCAAAGCCGACACCATTCGCCTGATGGGCGACAAGGTTTCGGCCAAGGACGCCATGAAGCTGGCCGGCGTACCGACCGTTCCAGGTTCCGACGGCCCGCTGCCGGAAGACGAAGAAACCGCCCTGCGCATTGGCCGTGAAGTCGGCTACCCGGTGATCATCAAGGCCGCCGGTGGCGGTGGTGGTCGCGGCATGCGCGTGGTGCACAAGGAAGAAGACCTGATCGAAGCCGCTGCCCAGACCCGCGCCGAAGCGGCTGCCTGGTTCAGCAACCCGATGGTCTACCTGGAAAAGTACCTGACCAACCCACGTCACGTGGAAGTCCAGGTCATTTCCGACGGCCAGGGCCAGGCCATCCACCTGGGCGACCGTGACTGCTCGTTGCAGCGTCGCCACCAGAAAGTTCTGGAAGAAGCACCGGCACCGTTCATCGACGAAGCCGCGCGCAAGGCTGTCTTCGAGAGCTGCGTGAAAGCATGCATCGACATCGGTTACCGTGGCGCGGGTACGTTCGAGTTCCTGTACGAGAACGGCCGCTTCTACTTCATCGAGATGAACACTCGTGTCCAGGTAGAGCACCCGGTTTCGGAAATGGTCACCGGTATCGACATCGTCAAGGAGATGCTCAGCATCGCCGCCGGCAACAAGCTGTCGTTCACCCAGGACGACGTGGTCATTCATGGCCACTCGCTGGAATGCCGGATCAACGCCGAAGACCCGAAAACCTTTATCCCGAGCCCTGGTCTGGTCAAGCATTTCCATGCCCCGGGCGGCAACGGCGTGCGGGTCGACTCGCACCTGTACAGCGGTTACAAGGTTCCGTCCAACTACGATTCCCTGATCGGCAAGCTGATCACCTGGGGCGCGACCCGCGATGAGGCCATGGCCCGCATGCGCAACGCCCTGGACGAAATCGTGGTAGATGGCATCAAGACCAACATCCCGCTGCACCGCGACCTGACCCGTGATGAAGGCTTCTGCAAAGGCGGCGTCAACATCCACTACCTGGAACACAAGCTGGCCGGCGAAAAGTGATTTTCGTGCACCGCTGACGCTCCAGACCACAAGCCCCGCCCATGCGGGGCTTGTGTTTTATGGGCTGCATTCACCATTCATTCTGCGTCACGAGCATTTGCGGCAAAGCTGAAGTAAACTTCGCGGCTTTCGTGCCATTTTCATATTTCCTGACTTTTTCATCTTTCATAGGAACCCGCCATGCCCTGGCTGCAAATTCGTCTCGCCATCAGCCCGGAACAAGCCGAAACCTACGAAGACGCCCTGCTTGAAGTCGGCGCCGTGTCGGTGACCTTCATGGACGCCGAAGACCAGCCGATCTTCGAGCCCGAACTCAACACCACGCCGCTGTGGACCCACACCCACCTGCTGGCGCTGTTTGAAGCCGATACCGACGCCGATCTGGCACTGGCGCACTTGCGCCTGCTGACCAACGCCGAGCTGCCCGAACACAGTGCCGAGGTCATCGAAGACCAGGACTGGGAACGCAGCTGGATGGCTGATTTTCAGCCGATGCGCTTCGGCCAGCGGCTGTGGATCGTGCCAAGCTGGCATGCCGCGCCAGAACCGGACGCTGTAAACCTGCTGCTCGATCCGGGCCTGGCCTTCGGCACCGGTACCCACCCGACCACCGCGCTGTGCCTGGAATGGCTCGACGGCCAGGAGCTCAAGGGCTGCAATGTGCTGGATTTCGGCTGTGGCTCGGGGATTCTGGCCATCGCCGCCCTGCTGCTGGGCGCCGAACTGGCCGTGGGCACCGACATCGACGTGCAGGCGCTGGAAGCGTCACGCGATAATGCCGGACGCAACGGCCTGGCTGCCGAACGCTTCCCGCTGTACCTGCCCGAAGACCTGCCTGCCGAACAGGCCGATGTGCTGGTGGCCAACATTCTTGCCGGCCCGCTGGTGGCGCTGGCACCGCAACTGACCAGCCTGGTCAAGGCTGGGGGTCGCCTGGCGTTGTCGGGCATTCTGGCCGAACAAGGTGAAGAGGTTGCCGCCGCCTATGCTGAAGCCTTCGAGCTGGACCCGATCGCCAACCGTGATGGCTGGGTACGCATCACCGGCCGTCGTCGCTGATCGCGGCCTGAACCGGAGCGCCGCATGACCGACAGTTTCGTCACCCAGTGTCCGCACTGCCAGACCAGCTTCAAAGTCGGCACCGCTCAATTGAGCGTTGCCCGCGGCGTTGTCCGTTGCGGGGCTTGCCTGGAAGTGTTCAACGCCGCAAGGCAACTGCTGGAACAACGCCAGCGCGAACGCCTGGCCGAAGAGCCTGAAGCATCGGACCCGCTGACTCCACTGCCGCTGCCGGGCCAGTTTCAACTGCCCACACCGCTGGATCAAGCGGCACCCGCCGCCGTACTGGCCAAGACAGCACCGATTCTCAAGCCCCAGTCACCGACGGAAAAAACCACGTCGCAGGACGAAAATCCGTGGCTGGTCAGCGAACTGGACCTGGACAATCTTGACCTGGACGAAGAGCTGGCACGCCTTGAGCAGCGTGACCACCGACCTTCCCGTGCCTTCAACCGGCCACCTGCCCGCACCAGCGATGCCAGCCTGAGTGCGCGGCGCGATACCGCGCACAGTGAGCAAGGCGACTGGGTCGGCAGCTTGCGCAACGACGATGTCGCGCATTTGCCCGAAGTGCAGGCCGAGGTCATCAGCAGCACCGGCCCGGCCCTGCACCCCGACGAAGATGAGCCTGAACGGCAACCGGAGCCAGAGCCTGCGCCACCCGCCGAGACCCGCACCGAGCCTTCAGTGTCGCACAGCCCCGTTGTGGTCGATGATGACGACGAACCCGACGCGCCGGCACTCGGCGTACTCAAGCCTCCACCCGAGCGTCAGGAGCGCCTGTCGGCACTGGATGACAGCGACGAGCATGACGAGCCTGTCGATGAACCGCCGTACAACCCGCGCGCGCGCAATGAACCGGCGATCCGTGAAAAAGCCCTTCTGGACCTGACCGACGACCCGCTGCAACTGGACTGGAAAAAACCCAAATCGCGCCGTGGCGGTCGCCTGCTGTGGATCATCCTGATCTTGCTGGCACTGGCCGGTCTGGCCGGCCAGTACATCAACTATCACTTCGACCACCTGGCCCGTCAGGACCAGTATCGCCCGCTGTTTCAGCAGTTTTGCCCGCAACTGGGTTGCAAGGTGCCGTCGAAGGTCGACATCAACCAGCTCAAGAGCAGCAATCTGGTGGTGCGCAGCCACCCGGACTTCCAGGGTGCGCTGGTGGTCGATGCGATCATTTATAACCGCGCCTCGTTTTCCCAGCCCTTTCCATTACTGGAACTGCGTTTTGCCGATACCAGCGGTCAACTGATTGCCAGTCGTCGCTTCAAACCCAGTGAATACCTCAGCGGCGAGATGGCCGGCAAAGAAGAAATGCCACCCCAGACACCGATCCATATTGCACTGGATATCCTTGATCCAGGCGCCAAGGCCGTGAACTACAGCCTTAATTTTCGCTCCCCCGAATAGCCCCTGCGCCCCCACTCCGGGGCGCCGAAAAAGCCATGAAACCCTGCACATGACGGCATGATCGACGTCATTTACCCGCCATACCAAGCAAAAAGCCGCCTATTGGTGCCACACCGACAACTGTTCAGATTTTATCCAATTCAGCCTTTATCCAGTCATCCAGAGCGGGTATCATGCCAACCCTTTTTCAAACTCCAGGTTCGGTCTGGCCATTGCGCAAGCAGCTGGACGAACGAACCGTTGCACACCGCATGCAGCGGTTTTTCATGCGGCCTTTGGATGATTCGGCCCCTTTATAGGTAAAGCTATGGCGGCGGTACGTATCGGCCCTTACACATTGCAGAACGGCTTGATTCTCGCCCCGATGGCGGGCGTCACCGACCAGCCTTTCCGCCAGTTATGCCGACGCCTCGGGGCGGGGCTGGTGGTATCGGAGATGGTCACCAGTGACATGAGCCTGTGGAACAGCCGCAAATCGCGTCTGCGCATGATCCATGAAGGCGATCCCGAGCCACGCTCGGTACAGATCGCCGGTGGCGACCCGCAGATGCTGGCCGATGCCGCACGGGCCAATGTCGAGTTCGGTGCACAAATCATCGACATCAACATGGGCTGCCCGGCCAAGAAGGTGTGCAACAAGGCAGCGGGCTCTGCGCTGTTGAAAGACGAGCAACTGGTGACCGAGATCCTGCAGGCCGTTGTCGGCGCAGTCGATGTGCCGGTCACCCTGAAGATCCGTACCGGTTGGGACCGTGACAACAAGAACGGCCTGACCGTGGCAAAGATCGCCGAACAGGCCGGTATTCAGGCGCTGGCCGTTCACGGGCGTACCCGGGCCGACCTGTACACCGGTGAAGCGGAGTACGACACCATCGCTGCGATCAAGCAGGCGGTGTCGATTCCGGTGTTTGCCAACGGCGACATTACCTCGCCCGAGAAGGCCCGGCATGTGCTGCAGGCCACCGGCGCCGATGGTTTGCTGATTGGCAGGGCCGCCCAGGGGCGGCCATGGATTTTTCGCGAGATAGAGCACTACCTGCGCACCGGCGAGAAGCTGCCGGCGGTGGGTCTGGATGAAGTGGAAGGCATCCTGATGGAGCACCTGAACGCGCTCCACGCCTTTTACGGCGATGTGATGGGCGTGCGTATCGCACGCAAGCATGTCGGCTGGTATCTCGCAACCTTGCCGGGCGCCAGGGAGTTTCGCGCCCACTTCAATCGTTTGGACGATACGCAAGAACAGTGCGCCAACATCCGGGAATTCCTGCGCCAGAGCGGCCAGGGACCGGATGACGAGAATGAAGAAGAGGTGGCCGCATGACGATGATGACCGAGACTTTAGTGAGTGGAACGACACCCGTGAGCGACAATGTCAATTTGAAACAGCACCTCAACACGCCGAGCGAAGAGGGCCAGACCCTGCGCGGCAGTGTCGAGAAGGCGCTGCACAATTATTTCGCCCACCTCGAAGGCGCCAATGTCACGGACGTGTACAACCTGGTGCTGTCCGAAGTCGAAGCACCACTGCTCGAAAGCGTCATGAACTACGTCAAGGGCAACCAGACCAAAGCGTCCGAGGTGCTGGGCCTGAATCGCGGTACGCTGCGCAAGAAACTCAAACAGTACGACCTGCTTTAAGCATCCCTAAACAGTTAAAGCTCAAGGCGGCCAGCCAGCATCAGGGTCGCCTTTTTTGCTGATTCCTTTTGCTTTGATGGAAATCGAGATGACCGACCAGACCACCCGCCTGCCGATCCGCCGCGCTTTGATCAGCGTTTCCGACAAGACCGGAATCCTTGAGTTTGCCCGCGAACTTGAAGCCCTGGGCGTGGAAATCCTGTCCACTGGCGGCACCTTCAAACTGCTGCGCGACAATAACGTTGCCGCCGTTGAAGTGGCCGACTACACCGGTTTCCCGGAAATGATGGACGGCCGGGTCAAGACCCTGCACCCGAAAATCCACGGTGGCATTCTCGGCCGTCGCGGCACTGACGACGGCGTGATGGGCGAGCACGGCATCAAGCCGATCGACCTGGTCGCGGTCAACCTGTACCCGTTCGAAGCCACTGTTGCCAAGCCAGGCTGCGACCTGCCGACGGCCATCGAGAACATCGACATCGGCGGCCCGACCATGGTCCGCTCGGCGGCCAAGAACCACAAAGACGTGGCCATCGTGGTCAACGCCAGCGACTACGCCAGTGTTGTGCAAGGCCTCAAGGCCGGCGGCCTGACCTACGCGCAGCGCTTTGACCTGATGCTCAAGGCTTTCGAGCACACCGCAGCCTACGACGGCATGATCGCCAACTACCTGGGCGGCATCGACCAGAAAGCCCAGACCCTGAGCACCGAAGGCCGTAGCCAGTTCCCGCGTACCTTCAACACCCAGTTCGTCAAGGCCCAGGAAATGCGCTACGGCGAGAACCCGCACCAGAGCGCGGCGTTCTACGTTGAGGCCAAGCCTGCCGAAGTCGGCATTGCCACCGCGACCCAGTTGCAAGGCAAAGAACTGTCGTTCAACAACGTGGCCGACACCGACGCTGCACTTGAATGCGTCAAGAGCTTCGTCAAGCCAGCCTGCGTGATCGTCAAGCACGCCAACCCGTGCGGCGTCTCGGTTTGCCTTGACGACGAAGGCGGCATCCGCAAGGCCTACGACCTGGCCTACGCCACCGACACCGAATCGGCGTTTGGCGGCATCATTGCCTTCAACCGTGAACTGGATGCCGAGACCGCCAAGGCGATCGTCGAGCGTCAGTTCGTCGAAGTCATCATTGCCCCAAGCGTCAGCGCCGAAGCCCAGGCTATCGTCGCCAGCAAAGCCAACGTGCGTCTTCTGGTCAGCGGCCAGTGGGGCGAGCGTCAAGCGGGTTGGGACTACAAACGCGTCAACGGCGGCCTGCTGGTACAAAGCCGCGATATCGGCATGATCGGCGCCGACGATCTGAAAGTGGTGACTCAGCGCGCACCGAGCGAGCAAGAAGTCCATGATCTGATCTTCGCCTGGAAAGTGGCCAAGTTCGTCAAGTCCAACGCCATCGTCTACGCCAAGAACCGCCAGACCGTCGGCATCGGCGCCGGCCAGATGAGCCGCGTCAACTCCGCCCGTATCGCCGCCATCAAGGCCGAACACGCAGGCTTGCAGGTACAGGGTGCCGTCATGGCCTCCGACGCCTTCTTCCCGTTCCGCGACGGCATCGACAATGCGGCCAAGAACGGCATCACCGCCGTGATCCAGCCAGGCGGCTCGATGCGCGATGCTGAAGTCATTGCAGCGGCCGATGAGGCCGGTATTGCCATGGTCTTCACCGGCATGCGCCACTTTAGGCACTAAAATCGGCCGCACTGTCGCAGGCGTCTGCTGCGTTGGATGTGGCTGTCCCGATGCTCATTGCCATTAGGCAACTCCGCTCGTGCCAGCCCCATCCGCCTTGCATGCACCTACGCCATTGCGACCTCGTAATGCATGACCGCGCTACCCTCCAGAATTTGCGTCATCGAGGTTTTTGAAATGAATGTATTGATCATTGGCAGCGGTGGCCGTGAACACGCCCTGGCCTGGAAAGTCGCTCAGGACCCGCGTGTCGAGAAAGTCTTCGTTGCACCGGGCAACGCCGGTACCGCGACCGAAGCCAAGTGCGAAAACGTCGCCATCCCTGTGCTGGCCCTTGAGCAACTGGCTGACTTTGCCGAGAAGAATGTCTCGCTGACCATCGTCGGCCCTGAAGTGCCGCTGGTCGCAGGCGTTGTCGACCTGTTCCGCAGCCGTGGCCTGGACTGCTTCGGTCCGACCGCAGGTGCGGCGCAACTCGAAGGCTCCAAGGCGTTCACCAAGGATTTTCTGGCTCGCCACAAGATCCCGACCGCCGACTACCAGAACTTCACCGAGGTCGAGCCTGCCCTGGCTTACCTGCGTGAAAAAGGCGCGCCGATCGTCATCAAGGCCGACGGCCTGGCTGCCGGCAAGGGCGTGATCGTTGCCCTGACCCTGCAGGAAGCCGAAGACGCCGTACGCGACATGCTGGCCGGCAATGCCTTTGGCGACGCAGGTTCGCGCGTGGTCATCGAAGAGTTTCTGGACGGCGAAGAAGCCAGCTTCATCGTCATGGTCGACGGCAAGAACGTGCTGCCGATGGCCACCAGCCAGGACCACAAACGCGTCGGCGACGGCGACAGCGGCCCGAATACCGGCGGCATGGGCGCCTACTCGCCGGCGCCGGTGGTCACCAGTGAAGTGCACCAGCGGGTCATGGACCTGGTGATCTGGCCAACCGTCCGTGGCATGGCCGAGGAAGGCAACGTCTACACCGGTTTCCTCTATGCTGGTCTGATGATCGACACCGCCGGCAACCCGAAGGTCATCGAGTTCAACTGCCGCTTTGGCGACCCCGAGACCCAGCCTGTGATGTTGCGCCTGCAATCGAGCCTGGTGTTGCTGGTCGAGGCCGCTCTGGCGCAAGCTCTGGACAAGGTCGAAGCGCAGTGGGACCCGCGCCCGAGCCTGGGCATCGTCCTGGCCGCCGGTGGTTACCCTGGCGATTACGCCAACGGCGACGCCATCAATGGCCTGGAAGTGGCCGCGCAACTGCCGGGTAAAGTGTTCCATGCCGGTACTGCGCTCAAGGATGGCAACATCGTGACCAGCGGTGGTCGTGTGCTGTGTGCCACAGCGTTGGGCAACACAGTTGGCGAGGCCCAGCAAAACGCCTACGCTCTGGCCTCGAAGATCGAATGGCAAGGCAGTTTCTACCGCAAGGACATTGGCTATCGTGCCATTGCCCGTGAGCGTGGTGAAGGCCCGAAATAAGGCCGCCAGGCCAGCCCCCGCAGGGGCTGGCCTGCTTTATCCGCACCGCGCATGTTTTCAGGCATTTATTCACGAAGGGATTTCGCCGTGCGCTGGCTCAGGATCGCCATAACTTCAACTGCTGGCCTGTTGTCCTTGTTCTTGTTGTTGTCGGTTCAGGCGGCAGGAACAGGCTGGTCTTCCTTGCTCGACGAGCAGGGCAGCATGAACATCGGCGAAATTCGCGCCGCCCAGCAACAAAACCAGTTCAGTCCGCGAGAGCCTGACAGCATCAGCGCTGCCGGTCGCAACGGCGCCCTGTGGCTGCACTACCGGCTGCCGCCAGGCAACCATGAACAACTGCTGCGCATTTTCGCTCCTGACCTTGCCAGCGCCGACCTGTACCTGTTCAAGGGTGATCGCCAGGTCGACCACCAGCGCACCGGCAATACGGTGCCCAAAGAAAGCCAGCGCCTGCCTTCCAACGACTTCCTGTTACCGGTGCCACAAAGCGATGTGACCCAGGACCTGTACCTGCGCCTGGCATCGACCCAGAAGATGCGCCCCGACATCAGCCTGCAACCGGCCATCGACAGCGCCGCCGACGAGCACGAGCCGTTTCTGGCCGGGCTGATGTTCGGTCTGCTGGGCATGCTGATCCTGCAAAATATCGCCCGCTACAGCCACAGCCGCTCCCGGACCAATCTGTGGCTGGCAGCCTGCGAGGCGATGCTGGCCATCAGCGCGCTGTTATTGCTCAATATCCTCAACCTGTTCAATGGCTGGCATGTGCCGCAAACTCCAGGCGCGCACCTGGCACTACTGCTCGCGGCCATTACCGGCCTGATGTACACCTACTGTTTTTTTGCCCACCGCCAGGGACCCGCGCTGAATCGCCTGCTACTGATCAATGGCGTATTGATGGGCGCCGGCGCGCTGCTGGTAATACTGGTCGAGCAACTGCCGATCAACCTGATCACGTTCCTGCTCGCTTCCCTGAGCATTCTGAGCATTCTGGGGGTGTCGGTCTGGCACTGGGTCACCGGTTATCGCTCTGCCCGGCTGTTCGTCCTGTCAATGGTCATCTTCACATTAGGCTTCATGGTGTTGATGCCGGGCATGCTGTGGCTGAGCCTGATCCCGCCGCAATGGCTGATCCTGATCCTGCTCGGGGTGTTCTGCGCCAGCGGCCTGTTGATGAACACCGCCCTCAGCGAGCGTCAGCGCAGCATTGCCGAAGACAAGTTCAGCATCAGCCGCGACGAGGCAGCCAGCACCGCCGAAATCAACGCCAAGGCCGAGTTTCTGGCCAAGATCAGTCACGAGATCCGCACGCCCATGAACGGCGTGCTGGGCATGACCGAACTGCTGCTGGGCACGCCGCTGTCGGTCAAGCAGCGTGACTATGTGCAGACCATACATACCGCCGGCAACGAACTGCTGAGCCTGATCAACGAAATTCTCGACATCACCAAGCTGGAGTCCGGGCAGATCGAGCTGGACGATGTGCAGTTCGATATCGGCGCACTGATCGACGACTGCCTGAATATCTTCCGGGCCAAGGCCGAACAACAGAACGTCGAGCTGATCAGCCTGGTGCAGTCGCAAGTACCACGAGTCATCAGTGGCGACCCGACCCGACTGCGCCAGACCCTGTTGAGCCTGCTGGAAAACGCCCTGAAAAAAACCGAGGGCGGTGAAATCCTGCTGGTCGCCGCTCTCGACAGCCGCGCCGGCAAACAGCGTCTGCGCATCGCCGTGCAAGACACCGGCGAACCCCTGTCCAGCGAAGAGCGCGACGCGCTGCTGCACACCGAATTGCACAGCAAGAACTTCCTGGCCTCCAGCAAGCTGGGTGGCCACCTGGGGCTGGTGATTGCGCGGCAGCTGATCATGCTAATGGACGGTGACTTCGGTATCCAGAACAGCGCAGGCCTGGGCAATACCCTGTGGCTGAGCCTGCCGCTGCCGGCGCACCTGCTCGAACAGCCGACCGTGGACCTGGACAGCCCGCTCAAGGACGCCCGCCTGCTGGTGGTCGACGATAACGACACGTGCCGCAAGGTACTGGTGCAACAGTGTTCGTCATGGGGCTTGAACGTCAGTGCGGTAGCCTCCGGCAAAGAAGCCCTGGCCCTGCTGCGCACCAAGGCACACCTGCGCGATTACTTCGATGTGGTGCTGCTCGACCAGAACATGCCCGGCATGACCGGCATGCAACTGGCGGCCAAGATCAAGGAAGACCCGAGCCTGAATCACGACATCCTGTTGATCATGCTCACCGGCATCAGCAACGCGCCGAGCAAGATCATCGCGCGCAACGCAGGGATCAAACGCATCCTCGCCAAGCCTGTGGCCGGCTACACACTCAAGACCACCCTGGCCGACGAGCTGACCCAGTTGAACAAGGGAGGCGTGCATGCCTCGCCCGACCCGTCGCCGGTCATTGTCAGCCCGATCGAATTGCCCAGCGACTTCCGCATCCTGGTGGCCGAAGACAACAATATTTCGACCAAGGTGATTCGCGGCATGCTCGGCAAGCTCAACCTCAAGCCCGATACGGCCAGCAATGGCGAAGAAGCGCTGCGGGCCATGAAAGCCCAGCGCTACGACCTGGTGTTGATGGACTGCGAAATGCCGGTGCTCGACGGTTTCTCGGCCACCGAACAACTGCGAGCCTGGGAAGTGGGCAATCAGCGGGTGCGCACACCGATCGTGGCCCTGACCGCGCACATTCTCACCGAACACAAGGACCGTGCCCGTCAGGCCGGCATGGACGGCCACATGGCCAAGCCTGTGGAGTTGTCGCAACTGCGCGAGCAGATCGAATACTGGCTGGTACAGCGTGATCAACTGCGCGCCTTGACCTCGGACGAGCAGCTCTACCAGCAGAACTGATGCGCCGCAGGTAGACTGGGCGCACCCTTCCCTGTCGCGAGCGCGAACCATGCTCCATGTGCTGTCCAGCGTGTACCTGAAGATGCTGGTGCTCTATAGCCCGTTCTTCGTTTTGTCCTGCTTTATCAGCCTGACCCGTGGTCATTCGCGCAAGGAGCAGAAACGCCTGGCCTGGAAAGTCGCCTTCGCGACTCTGGTCTCCAGTGTGCTGCTGTACCTGTTCGGGCGGGTCATTTTCGACCTGTTCGGCATCACCGTCGATGCCTTCCGCATCGGTGCCGGCACCGTGCTGTTCATCTCGGCGCTGGGCATGGCGCAAGGCAAATCGGCAGTACAGACCGACAACATCCAGCAGGATGTGAGCATCGTGCCGCTGACCATTCCGATCACCGTCGGCCCAGGGACCATCGGTGCACTACTGGTCATGGGCGTCAGCCAGCCGCATTGGGACGACAAGATCACGGCCCTTTTGAGTATTGCGTTGGCGAGCATGACAGTGGGTGTGGTGCTGTTCATGGCCAACCGGATCGAACGCCTGCTGGGCGATCAGGGCTTGCAGATTGTCAGCCGCCTGATGGGGTTGTTTGTCTGCGCGCTGGCGGCGCAGATTATCTTTACCGGGATTCGCGGGTATCTGGTGGTTTCCTGAACCTGAAATAAAGGCCTCAGGCAGCCTGCTCGACCGCGAGCAACGGACACACCAGACTCTGGCGGCGGTCGCGCAGGGTCATGGCGAATGCCATACGCAGCGGTCCATAAAGCTCTTCGGACAATTGCAGCCGATGAACGCTCAGGGCGATATCGCCCTTGACTGCCCGACTGTTCCACGGCCCGAACAGTGTTCTGGCGTCTAGAGGACCGTCATGCTCGAAGTGAATCTGTAACAGGGTCAGGCTGCAATCTTCGGCGACCAGTCCCAGTTGCAGGCTCATGGTCGTCGCCCCCCGGCTGAGAACCTGATCGGCCAGCAGCGTAAAACCGGCCTGCTCCACCGGGCAACGGCTCAATGCCGCCCTGCAACTGTCGAGCAACGTCGGGTCGACAAACGACGGGCACAGCGTCCAGACCCAATCCCAGAAGGTGGCGGCCTGAATGCAGGGCACCGTCTGCTCGAAACTTTCACTGTCCTGCAATATCCAGCCAAATCGCCGGGCGGCTGTCAGCCAGGTCTGCTTCCATCGCGAGTAATCGGTAAAGCGTGAGTATTGGTTCGACGCCGCCAGCTGTGTGTATAGCGTGGAATCGAGAATATCCCGGCAGCTTGGCAAGCCCTGAAAGAACATCAGGCATCCGGCATTGACGATCACTTCATTCGGTTGCGCATTCATGATTCACCTACTCCTTGAGAAGCCTCCTGCGGTTGAAAACAGCCTAGCGAGTTTTCCATTGGAGCCGTATCGCTACAGCCGTCGCTAAAAACAATACATAGGCGTGGGATCGAGGACTGACGATGCCATCAGAGTTGCAGGAAATTTTCTGAGGCAATTATAAAATTATTAGTTATCAGTCAGTTGAAGGCGCATGACAAAAACCTGAAAGCAACAGTCGGCATTAAGGCTACTGTCACGCGCCAATGACTTACATTAGTTGCGGAAAAAAGTGCAAACCACATAGAGCTTTCGCTCAACTATTGACGACTTTTCTTACAGCAGAAACTTACCCGCTATCTCATGGCACACTTCAAGGAAGGCTTTCGAACCAGGTGGCCGAGTACTCCCTGACCTCCTTGCGAACCTGATCCCGATACGGAGCATACCCTTCAGCCGAATAAGTGAATGCCCCGCCATCGATGGTAATCCTCGCCAGTGATATCAGTGGGTCAAGCCATGTGCCCGACTTCGCGTCAGTCTGCATCTGCAAGCTGCAGATCATCACATCGATAAGTCCGGTCGCCTCCTTGCGACAAGGCACCCGATGCATGATCTTGCTTCGACCGACGCTGGACCAGTCCTTGAAAAAGGCATTCGCGTGAGGGCTGTCCAGCAGGCTTGCCAGCGCCTTGGCGGCCAGTTCGGACAACTCACGGTTCACTACGGCTTCGACGGCATTGCCGATCTCGGCTCGCACCTCTCTCGCATTGGTAATCGTCAGCACGTCATGGAGCAGAGCGCCATTCAACGTAAAGCCATTAGTGAGCATCCCTCCCTGGTAGGCATTGATCCATTTGGCCCAATCCTGCTCGCGGTTGTAGCTTTTATTGGCCCGAATCTCCGAATACCTCAGGCAATCGAGAATATCCCTGCGTTCCAGCTCGGACATTCCTGAAGAAAACGACACCACGCCGTCCCCTCCCAACAGGGCATCAGAGCCGTCCTGTGTCATCGGGCACCTCACATGGAATTGGCAGTATCAATGAGTGCTGCCTGCCGTTGAGAAAGCCCCGGATGCTTTTGCGCATCGCCGGGTAACTGTCGGCGTCCCATGTACGTCGCGAAAAATGCCCTTCGATAGACCCTGTAAGGCAGTTGCCAGTAAATATCTGAAGAAACGGATTCGATCCGGTGGCCTCGGTCGTGGTGAAGGTCAAAAACAAGGTGGCTAGTTGCACAGGTGATTCAAGCACACTGACCTGAAAGGTGAAGGTTGAAGAACCTGCCCCATCATCCGCCCCCTTGAGGGCATGCTGACACAACTGCAGGGCGACCGATTCCGTTTTCGCCAACCCGGCCATGCGCTTATAAAGTGACCTGATTTCATTGCCCTGAGCGTGCGTCAAGCGCGGCAGAAAATACGTTTCAATCAATCCTTCGACACTGAACTCAGCGCTGTCCAGCGGCTGCTTTTCGTAGTCGGCATCATTGATGATGGTCCAGTTCGTACCCAGCATTGCACCTTCGTAATGCGACCACCACACAGTAGCTGATTTGAATTTATCCGAGTGAGAGCGATCGCACTCAACATCCGCTGCCAGTTGAGACGCCAGCACGATCTCCTGAACATCAACGGCCACCTCCGGAAAAAGGCGAGCCTCCATCAACAGCAGATGGCCCGCTACCAGCTTACCGATTGCACATTCCATGGCATTCATCCTCATAGAAACTCAAAAGCCCAGGCCATTGAGGTCCTGGCCCAGGCACTCGGAAATTACGACGCTGACAAACTTTCAAAATAGCCAGTTGCGTGATCCCTTATAGTCTTGAGCATGTCCAGCTTATTAGGCTCATAAAGATCCGGATAAAACTCAACATTCGCCACTGCACTGCGGACCTGTAGATGGGTCACCGCCCACTTCCAGAAAAGTGTCCCTCCTGTGTGCTTGGAAAAATCAATTTCCATCGCCAGTAAATAGGTCACGGGAATCCCCTCGGGCGACTCCAGACACGGCATGATTCGAAAGGTTGAAGTCGACTCTTTCAGACTGTTGCTTTCAAACAGCTTTATCAGCCCATCACTTTTTTGCAGCTTATCCAGCGTCAGGCTCAGAAGCTGGAGCACCGCTGCTTTGTTAGGCCCGGCAATCGCACTGATCACGTCAATTGCCAGCGAGTCCATCGTCACCGATAAATCCTGGGTCTTCAGTGTGCCGAGGCGATCCGCGAAGCCAAGCCATCCACCATGAAACATGCCCTCGTTATAGTCAGCCAGCCATTTGACACGGTCCGGTTTTCCAGGGTTCTTGATTCGGGCAGCCGTCTCGGCAAACTTCATGCTCATCATGATCGCTTTACGGTTTTGCAGACTGACGCCATCCGAAAATGCAACGACCAACGGTTCATCCTTGCCGATCTCTGCCAGGCTGTTCGGGTCAACGTCGGGTTCATCGGTCTGTGCCAGTGCACGCGGCATGAGCACTTCAGTGTGTTCATCCAGCGTGAACATGGCCGGTGCAGAAAAATCAATGTCGGGCCGTCCAGGCGCCGACAGCTTTTCAAAGTAACTGATCGACTCTTCTCGGGTCGGAGCCTTGGTGTAGTTACTGGTATTCATCATGCATTCCTTGCAACGTTATTTAGGTAAGCGGCTCTACTGGCCGCCCCTGAAAGCTAGTCGCCGACCTTTAACGTAACAATGCACAACACGTAACAAGTTATCTCAAAAAAACAAAAACGGCCTTAAACTCTCTGAAAACAACAACCGACCTAAACCCCGGCACACCCTTTATCAAACTCCTTGTCGCACAAACCTGACACACAAAAAACTTCACACTGAAGTAAATAATTACCTCAGACAGACACCAACAACCGACAAAGCGTTTCTGCTACATCCGACGTTAAAAAGACTTATGTCACACAGTGGCTGTAAGAACCGTCCTACAAACCCTCGTCACTTTTTTGGACACTCATTGAATGACGAGGGGATGAAGAAACAATTTAGTCGGTGGCCTGCGTAGGCTTTGTCCCATACCAGCGCGGCGTATACACCCATTGCCCACCTTCGGCACGCGCGAAGGTGCAGGTAGTGGACGAACCGATCAGCACCATGGTGCGCATGTCGACCATCTCCGGGGTCAGCTCCCCCAGGGTGATGATGCGCAGGGTCTGGCCGGGGCGGCCGATGTCGCGGCCCAGCGTGACAGGCGTCTCGGGCGTGCGGTGTTCGCGTACGATTTCCAGTGCCCGGCCCAGTTGCCAGGGCCGCGAGCGCGAGATGGGGTTATAGAAGGCCAGCGCCAGATCGGCCTGAGAGGCCAGGTCCAGACGTTGCTCGATGACCGTCCAGGGCTTGAGGTTGTCCGACAGCGACATGACACAAAAATCATGCCCCAGCGGCGCACCGGCCTGCGCGGCGGTGGCCAGGCTGGCCGATACGCCGGGCAGGATTTCCAGCTCTACGCTCCGCCAATCGGCACGCTCGGGGTCATCCACGACTTCGTGCAGGGCTTCGAGCACCGCAGCGGCCATGGCGAAAACGCCGGGGTCGCCGGACGACACCACCACCACCGAGCGGCCTTGCGCGGCCAGTTCGAAAGCGTGCCGGGAACGCTGCATTTCTTCGCGGTTATCGGTGCAGTGCAGTACCTGGTCATCGCGAAACGGGCCGGCCATGCGCACGTAGGTTTCGTAGCCCAGCACATCGGTGGCGCGGGCCAGTTCAGCCTTGACCGCCGGCACCATCAGGTCGGCAGCGCCCGGCCCCAGGCCTATGACCGCCAGGCGGCCACGGGGCTGGCCGATGTGCTGAATATCCAGCGGAGCAGCGGCCACGCCAATCATCAACCCGGCGTAACCTGTCAGTTGCAGCGGCACGTCTGTCAGGCCGAAACGCACCGGCACTTGCAGGTCGGCAGCGGCCTGATGCAAGCGGGCATCGGCCATCAACGCCTTGTCGGCAAGCAGGCACGCCAGCGATTGCCCGGCAATGCGTGCTTCGTGCAAGGCGGCACGTACCTGTGTGGCTAGCCCGTCACTGACCTGCTCAATCTTCGCCAGCACGCTGCGCGGGAAAATCCGCAGCTCATGGGCCGCCGACTCGCGCTCGACATGGCCGATATGAATCGTTCGCACGGCCTGCGGATCTTCAGGCAGCCGCGCTTTGTCCAGCCAGGGTGCATCCCCCTCGATGCGTACCGATTCACCGGCCAGCAGATCGGAGACGAAACGCTTGCCCTGCTCCAGATCGCCCAGAAGATAGCCCTCGGGCGGGTTGAGCAGGCAGGTGCCAAAGCGCAGCTCGCCGCTGGTGGTAATCGCAGGAGCAACCTGCAAATGCGCGGCGATTTGCCGGGCCATGACATTGACCCCGCCCAGCCCGCCCAGCAATGGCACCACGGCGCTGCCGTCTTCGGCCACCGCCAGCACAGGTGGCTCGGCGCCCTTTTCCAGCAACAGCGCCGCCAGGGTACGAATCACGATACCGGCCGCACACAGGGCAATGATTGGCGTGTTCTGCTGATAAAGCTGGCGCAGGGTAGCGCCGAAATCGGCATAGCCTGCATCGGCGCCCTCGACACGCTCGTTCAGGCCATGAATCAGTGCCGCCGGATACACCTGCTGGATACGCCGCGCCGTGGCGAGGCTGCCATTGCCGAGGATGACAATGGCCGGAACGTTCTGGGTCATCAGCCTTGCCACCTTTCGCCGGGAACGATGATCAGCGAGAAGTACGGCGACGACATCGGGTCGACCTCATCGATCGGCACGATCTTCTGGTTGGCCATGGTTGCGCGCTCGACATACAACGCACGTTCAGCCAGCCCCAGCTCACCCAGCACCTGGCGCACCTTGGGGAAGTTACGCCCCAGCTTCATGATCACCGCCGCGTCGGTGTCGCCCAGCTTGCGCTTGAGCTCATCGGCCGGCAGCACACCGGACAGGATCGACAGGCTCTGGTTGCGATACACCAGCGGCGCGCCCAGCACCGAAGCACCACCGAGCATCGAGCACACACCCGGAATCACCTCGGCCACATAGCGCTCGGCCAGGCGGTCGTGCAGGTACATATAAGAGCCATAGAAGAACGGGTCGCCTTCGCAGATCACCGCCACGTCGCGGCCGGCATCCAGGTGCGCGGCCACTTCAAGGCTGGCCTGATCGTAGAAGTCGCTGATCACCTGTTCATAAGACAGCGGCGCCGGCAACGCCTCGGTGGTCACCGGGTAAACCAGCGGCAGCAGCACCTGGGCATCCTGCAAATGACCCTCGATGATGCCGAAGGCATTGCCTTTCTTGCCCTTGGCCACGAAATACGCCACCACCGGCGACTCGCGCAGCAGGCGCAAGGCTTTGACGGTAATCAGTTCCGGGTCGCCGGGGCCGACGCCCAGGCCAATCAGTTTGCCGCGCGCCTGCATCACTCGACCTCCGTGGCCAGGGCGTTGACCGCCGCCACCGCCATGGCACTGCCACCGCGCCGGCCTTCGACGATCACGAACGGCACGCCACGGCTGTCGGCCGCCAGCATCGCCTTGGACTCGGCAGCCCCCACGAAGCCCACCGGAAAGCCGATGATCAGCGCAGGTTTCGGTGCGCCGGCATCGAGCATTTCCAGCAGGTAGAACAGCGCCGTCGGCGCATTGCCGATCACCACCACGCTGCCTTCCAGATGCTCACGCCAGTGCTCCAGCGCCACGGCCGAGCGGGTATTGCCCAGCTCTTTGGCCAGCTCCGGGACGCCTTCGTCGTGCAGGGTACAGATGATCGGGTTATTGGCCGGCAGCCGCGAGCGGGTGATGCCCTCGGAGACCATGCGCGCATCGCACAGAATCGGCGCGCCGGCGGCCAGTGCCTTACGGCCGGCGGCGCCTGCGCCTTCGGAGAAGCGCAAGTGCTCGATCACATCGACCATGCCGCAGGCATGAATCACCCGCACGGCGAGTTTTTCCAGGTCGGCGGGAATGGTCTCCAGCCGCGCTTCGGCGCGGATGATCGCGAAGGAGTTACGGTAAATCTCCTGACCGTCGCGGATGTAATCAATCATGCAGTGCAGCTCCTGAGTCGGCGTTCAAAAATTCACCGACGGCTTCAATAGTGAGGTGGCGCGCGCGCAGCACACCGAAACCGGTGTGCTGCGCAGCGCGCTGATAAAGATCGTAGCGGCCGGGGGCCACTGCCAGCAGGGTCAATGGCGCAATA
>NZ_BAAILM010000039.1:36990-41106 GCF_054589175.1 Pseudomonas sp. 3A(2025)
GGCGGCAGCCGCTCAGGTGCACGGCAGCGTTGAGCGGCAGGTGTTCGGCCAGCGCCAGCGCATCGGCCTTGGTGTCGGCCTCGGCCTTGGCACACCCGGCTGAACCGGTGCAGGCGACGAGTCGCGCCAACGGTTGCGCTGCTGCCCCCACCAGACCGATGGCTTGCAAGGCAGCCAATAACGGCGCAGCCCGCCCGGTTGCCACATTGGGCAGCAGCAGGCTTTGCCAAGGGGTCAGGTGCAGGCTGGCGTCACCGTATTCGCAGGCCAGTCGGGCAACCTGGCCAAGCAAGCCGCTGTCCAGTCGGCCCAATGGCGGTGCGGCGCCCACGGCCACCAACCCCTCCTGTGCCTGTGGATAAATGCCCAGATGCCGGTACGCCAGCACCGCTGGCCGTTGCCAGTTGATAACCAATGGATCGCGGCGCAACGGGGTTTCAAGGCGTCGTGCCAAATGCTCGAGAAACACCTCGGCCGGGACATCTTCCAGCACATGGCGCATACGCGCTTGCTCAGGCCGCGCCAGGTCGAGAAACAGCTCCAGCACAGCGATAACCAGCGCATGCCCATAAGCCTGCGGCACCGCCGCCAAGGGCCGGTTTTGCCCAGGACTTCCGGCCAGGCCGAAGCTCAGCCAGGGCTGGCCTTCAAGGGTCAGTGCCGACAACCACAGGTCATGATGATGCTCGAGCATCGCCAGGCCTTCGCCGCCCTCGAGCGACACGGCGAACTTGGCCGACAGCTCATGCAGGCGCGGGCGGCTCTCCAGCGAGGCCAGAATCTGCGCGGCCAGGGGCCGGGTGTCGCAGAGCATCGACGGGTCAAGACCGGCGGTGGGGCTGAGCATCAGGTTGCGCACATCGTCACTGGCCGGGGTGGCCGGGCCGACGCCGGCGGCCATCAGTTCGCCAACCAGCGCCTGGTGATCGCCGTCGATGCCGCGAATCTGCAGGTTGGCGCGGTTGGTCAGTTCGATCACGCCATGGGCATAACGCTCGGCAGCACCCGCCACGGCCAACGCCTGCGCACTGCCCAGCACGCCCCCGGCCAGCTTGATCCGGCAGATGCCGCCATCGCGCGCCGCGACGATGCGCAGCAACCCCGGGCAGGCCGAGGGGCGGGGTGTGGCGATTGAAGGGCGAACGGACTGCGGCTCGTTCAAGGGGTCACCGATGCGAACGTGGGGGGCTGACAGGGGAATGCGGCCGACACATGGGGCGGACAGGCGCGGTATTATGCCTGCTTTGGCGGCAGGCATGAAAAACGCTCTGTCGGAAGTTCGCATCGAGGTTGTTATGGCTCCCTGGCTCACCGTGGTTGGAATTGGCGAAGACGGCTACAAAGGCTTGGGTCGCCAGGCCCGGCACGCCCTGCTCAATGCCCCTGAAGTGTTTGGCAGCACGCGCCAACTGGCGCTTTTGCCGCCGTGCATCAAGGCCGCGCGGCATGCCTGGCCGAGTCCATTTTCGCTGAACGCGGTGCTGGAGCGGCGTGGCCACCCGGTGTGTGTGCTGGCCAGCGGCGACCCGATGCTGTTCGGCGTCGGCGTCAGCCTGTCGCGGCTGGTCGAGCTGGCCGAAATGACCGTGCTGTCGGCGCCGTCCTCCTACTCGCTGGCGGCGGCACGGATGGGCTGGGCCTTGCAGGACGTGGTCACCTTGTCGGTGGTCGCCCGGCCACTGGCGGCGGTCAGCGCACATTTGCACCACGGCCTGCGCCTGCTGGTGCTGAGCAACGACAGCTCAAGCCCCGCCGCGCTGGCAAACGTGCTGCGCGAGCGTGGCTTCGGCCCCAGCCACATGACGGTGCTGGAACATCTGGGCGGCCCCGCCGAGCGACGCCTCGACGGCCTGGCCAGCGACTGGGGAACACCGGACATTGCCGCGCTGAACCTGGTCGCCATCGACTGCCGCGCCGCGCCCGACACCTTGCGCCTGAGCCCGCTGGCCGGCCTGCCGGACCACGCTTATCAACATGACGGGCAACTGACCAAGCGCGATGTACGGGCCATGACCCTGGCGCGTCTGGCGCCGGTGCCGGGCCAGCTGCTGTGGGACGTCGGCGCCGGTTGTGGCTCGATCGGCATCGAGTGGATGCGCGCTCACCCCACTTGCCGCGCGCTGGCCATCGAGGCCGATGAAGGCCGCCAGCAACTGATCGAACGCAACCGCGACAGCCTCGGCGTGCCCGGCCTGCAACTGGTGCGCGGCACCGCGCCCGAGGCGCTGGCCGGCCTCGAAAGCCCGGATGCCATTTTCATCGGCGGCGGCGTGACCCGCCCCGGCGTGCTGGACGCCTGCTGGGAGCGCTTGCGCCCCGGCGGTCGGCTGGTGGCCAATGCGGTCACCCTGCAAAGCGAAGCCACGTTGATGGCCTGGCGCGAACAGCATGGCGGCGAACTGACGCGCTTGCAGGTCGCCCACGCCAAGCCGCTGGGTGAATTCGACACCTGGCGTCAGGCGCTGCCCATCACCCTGCTGGACCTGGTCAAACCCTGATGCGCGAAGAAACCGCCGAGCAACCCGCCCCCCTGCGCAGCGGCCTGACCACCGGCAGCTGCGCCACAGCCACCAGCCTCGCGGCGGCGCGCCTGCTGCTCAGCGGCCAGGCGTGCGATGCAGTGGAAATCGTATTACCCAAAGGTAAACAGGTGCAGATGCGCCTGGAATTCTGTCGGCTGTTCGACAATGGCGCCGAAGCGTCAACCATCAAGGATGCCGGCGACGACCCGGACGTGACCCACGGCGCGCTGGTATTCGCTCAAGTGCGGCTGATCAGCGAACCGGGCGTGCGTTTTCTCGCAGGCCCCGGCGTGGGCACCGTCACCCGCCCCGGCCTGGTGCTGGCGGTCGGTGAACCGGCGATCAACCCGGTGCCACGGCAGATGATGAGCGAACACTTGCAGCGCCTCGCCAACGCGCACGGGCATACCGGCGGTTTTGAAGTGACCATCGGTGTCGAGGGCGGTGAAGCCCTGGCCCTGAAAACCATGAACCCACGGCTGGGGATTCTTGGCGGGTTGTCGATTCTGGGCACCAGCGGCATCGTGCGGCCGTTTTCCTGCGCGGCCTATATCGCCTCGATCCAGCAAGGTATCGATGTCGCCACCACCAACGGCTACATGCACATCGCCGCCTGCACCGGCAATGCCAGCGAAGACACCATGCGCCGGGTCTACGGCATTCCGGACATTGCTTTGATCGAAATGGGCGACTTTGTCGGCGCGGTGCTCAAGCACCTGCGCAAGGTGCCTGTGGATAAATTGAGCCTGTGCGGCGGCTTCGGCAAGATCAGCAAACTGGCCGCAAAGCACATGGACCTGCACAGCCGCCACTCCAGCATCGACCTACCGCAACTGGCACGCTGGGCCGCCGATGTCGGCGCCGACGCCGAGCTGCAACAGAGCATCTGCGCAGCCAACACCAGCCAGCAGGCGCTGGCGATGTGCAGCGCGGCCGGCGTGCCGCTGGGCGATACGGTGTGTCGTCATGCATTGGCCTTTGCGCGCAGCGTGGTGCCGGCCAGCATTGAAGTGGAAGTCTTCGCCATCGACCGCCAGGGCGGCATCGTCGGCCATGCCTTATAAGGAAGCTGCATTGACGTCCTCCCCCACCTCGATCTTCGATCGTCGCCACAGGCGCAAAGGAAGGGGATTCCTGCTTCACAGAGCACAGCCTCAGGCTACTTGAGCCATTGGTCTTACACGCTCTCCACAGGCTAGCACCGTGAGTCCCACGGCTTTGATATTCTTTGCAGCATTGGTGTCGCGGTCATGCTCGGCGTTGCACGATGGGCATGCCCAAGTTCGAGTCGAGAGTGATAATTGGGCCAATACGTGACCACAACCTGAGCAGGTTTTGCTGCTCGGGTACCACTGATCAATTCTCACGATCTGCCGGCCCGCCCAGTCACCCTTGTACTCCAGCTGCCGAGCGAACTCACCCCAGGCTGCGTCAGCAATGGCTTTGGACAGCTTGCGATTCCTGATCATATTTTTGACTTTCAAAGACTCGACGCAGATCACTTGGTTTTCGTTGATCAATCTGCGCGACACCTGATGAAGGTTGTCCTGGCGGGCATCTGAAATTTTTGCGTGCAGCCTGGCCACCTTGCGTT
>NZ_BAAILM010000039.1:41116-93292 GCF_054589175.1 Pseudomonas sp. 3A(2025)
GGCTTTCAGGCGATTGGCTGAGCCGAGCTTCTTCCGGGCCAATCGGCGCTGTAGCAGCGCTAGCCTGGCGGCGTATTTGGCCGTGTGCTTTGGATTGGGCTCTTTCTGCCCATCGCACCGGGTGAACAGATCCGTGATACCCAGATCAATGCCGATCATGTTTGGCGAAACCGTGAGTTTTTCGGGCTCAAAGTCACACAGCAGGGACACGAAATAACGACCAGACCTGTCTTTTGAAACCGTGACGGTGGAAGGCTCACCCGGAACGCCTCGGCTCCAGCGAATATCAAGGGGCACCTTGCTTTTCGCAATGAAAAGCTTGCCGTCGACATACTTGAAGGCGCTGCGCGTGAACTCGGCGGACTGACGATGGTGTTTCTTTTTGAATGAAGGGTATCCGCAACGCTTTTCGAAGAAATTAGTGAAACCCTTTTGCTGGTGGCGAAGCACCTGCTGCAGAGGAACGCAGGAGACCTCGTTGAGCCATGCCTTCTCTGGATCCTTCTTCAATTGGGTCAATGCCGCATTAGCGCCAGTAAAGCCAATGTTCGTCTTGTCTTCGGCGTAAGCTTTGGAGCGAAAATCCAAGATGTAATTGTAGACGTAGCGTACACAGCCAAAGGTTTTCTCCAGCAGCAGTTCCTGCTCTGAAGTGGGATAAAACCTGAATTTATAGGCGCGCTTGCTCATCGGTGGACAGTGCCATAAAGCTGTGTTTATGTACAGCCTGTGCGGCTACGCCGCGCTCCTTTCCTCCCCCACCTGAAGGAAGGGGTTTCTCGGAGCAATCTGGATGAAACGTATTCTGCTGCTCGGTGGCGTCACCGAGGCGCTGGCCATCGCCCGCACCCTTGGGCCTGAGCACATCTATAGCCTGGCCGGGGTCGGCCGGGTGCCGACCGACCTGACCTGCCAAGTGCGCGTCGGCGGTTATGGCGGCGCCGAGGGACTGGCGCGCTTTATCGCTGAACAAGGCATCGACCTGTTGCTGGACGCCACCCACCCGTATGCCGCGCAGATGAGCCATAACGCGGCCAGCGCCGCACAGCTCAGCGGCGTGCCTTGCTGGGCCTTGCGCCGCCCGGCCTGGCAGCCAGGCCCTGACGATGACTGGCGCGAGGTCGCGGACTGGGCCGGTCTGATCGAGGCCTTGGCGCCGTTTAGCCGGCCGTTGTTCACTTTGGGCCGTGAGCCGATGCAGCACCTGGATGAAATCCCGCCGCAGCAATTCTGGACCTTGCGTGCGCTGGACAGCGTTGCGGGCAACCAGCGCTGTGAAGTGATCGCCGCACGCGGGCCGTTTCATCTCGACGCTGAGCGGACGTTATTCGAACAACGCGGCATCGATGTGCTGATCAGCAAGAACAGCGGCAGCCAGTCCACCGAACCCAAACTGCAAGTGGCCCGAGAGCGCGGCATACCGGTGCTGATCCTCAAGCGGCCTGAACTACCGAAAGTGGACCGCGAACTGGACAGCGTGGCGGCGGTGCTGGAGGCGTTAAACGCGTAGGACCAGGGACTTTCCACAGAATCGCTTGCACTTTTGCCAATGCCTCTGCGATGCCTGCCCGGCAAACGCTATCATCGCCCTCCACCTCCCGCCCGACAGGAACTCGTCCCGTGGCCTTACGCCTGACCGTGATAGACCAGACGCCCGTACACGGTGACCGCCCTGCGCTGGCCGCGCCGCAGTCCTCGGTGGAATTGGCCATGGCCTGCGAAGGCTGGGGGTATTACCGCTACTGGCTGGCCGAACACCACGACAGCATCCAGTTCGCCTGCCCCGCGCCGGAGATTTTGCTGACTCGTATCGCCAGTGCCACGCACACGATCAGGGTCGGCAGCGGTGGCGTCATGCTCAGTCACTACAGCCCGTTCAAGGTCGCCGAGACCTTTGCCCTGCTGGGCAGCCTGTTCCCCGGCCGCATCGACCTGGGCATCGGCCGGGCGCCGGGCGGCGGACATCTCAGTTCGCGGGCGCTGGCCTCAGGCGTACCCGGCCATGGCGAAGACTTCGCCCGACAGGCCACCGAACTGTGCGGCTATCTGCGCGGCAACCTGCCGGCCAGCCACCCGTTCGCCGCCCTGCACTGCCCGGTCGACGACCAGACCCGGCCCTCGCTATGGATGCTGGGCTCCAGCGGCGCCAGCGCATACCTGGCCGGACAACTGGGCATGGGCCTGGCGCTGGCCCGGTTTATTGCACCCGAAACCTGCGACCCGGTGATCTTCGATCATCATGCTCAAGCCTGCGCTCATACTCAGCAACCGCCACGCTTGCTGGCCCTGGCGGTGATCTGCGCCGAAACCGATGAACAGGCGCGCTTCATTGCCGGCACGGCGGCGTACCGCAAACTGTCCAGCGGCCAACGCCCGCAACAGCCGTTGCGCAGCCCCGAAGAGGTGGCGCAGATTTACCGGGACATGTCGCCGGGTCAGAAGGCCGGGTTCGATCAGACGCTGGGCAATATGGTGGTGGGCTCGCCTGCGAGTTGCCGCCGGCAGATTCTTGAACTGGCCGAACAGTTCGGTACACAGGAGATTGGGATCGTCACCGTGACGTATGCGTTCGAGACGCGGCTGGAGAGTTATCGGTTGTTGAGCTCGAAGTAAGCGCGACACCTTGTCTTTTTACATCGCCACCCCATTCAGGCTAAATGACGCACTCATCCTCAGGCCATGGAGCCTGCCATGCTCAAAAAAGCCCTGCTACTGGCCGCACTCATGCTGCCTGCGCTGTTCGCCCATGCCCACGAATACAAGGCCGGCAGCCTGCTGATCGAGCACCCGTGGTCGATGCAACTGCCGCCCAATGCGCCGGCGGTGGCAGCATATTTCGTCATCGACAATAAAGGTGAAGCCGACCGCTTGCTCAGCGTCGACAGCCCGGTCGCAGGCGCTGCCCAGTTGCATGAGCATGTGCAGGTCGACGGCCTGATGAAGATGCGTCAGGTGCAGAGTGTCGAAGTGCCAGCTAATGGCCGGGTAAGTTTTGCACCGATGGCCTACCATGTGATGTTGCTGGACCTTAAAGACCGCTCGCAACTGGTCGATGGCCAGCGCTTTGAGCTGATTCTGCATTTTGCAAAAGCAGGCGCTGTGCCCGTACAGGTCATGGTACAAAAGCAGCCCCCGGAATCCACTCAAGAACCCCAGCACAACCATTGAGTAAACGCTTGCCGTGAGCGCCCTGCGCCCAAGCCGTGCAGGCCTGGTCCGGCCTCGTCATTCGCGAGGCACGTGGCTAAGCCTGTTCGCCATGTTGATGATCTTTATCGGCCCACTGATTTCCCAGTCGATGCCGATGGAGCATCACGCCGGTATGCCCATGCCCGCCGCGCAGCATGCTGGCATGGAAATGGACGGTGATCACAGCCATCACGACAGCGCTCATGCCGGGCATGCCACCGCCAAAGCTTCTTCTGCAAGCGCCGACATGGACCATGCCCTGTGGGCCAAGTGCGGCTATTGCACCCTGCTGTTCGGCTGCCCGGCCCTGCCGCAAGTGCTGACGCTGGTGGCCGTCACGCCGCCCAAGCCCTCCGACTTTTATACCGCCCTGACCCGCGACGGCCATGCGCGGCACACCGTATTCCTCAACGCCCTGAGCCGGGCGCCGCCGTTCCTGACGCTGTCTTGATCCGCTAACCCACGCAGCCTTGAGGCTGCGCGATCCTGACTGCTGGACGGAATACAAGCATGAACCCTT
Organism: Pseudomonas sp. 3A(2025); assembly: GCF_054589175.1. NCBI lineage: Bacteria > Pseudomonadati > Pseudomonadota > Gammaproteobacteria > Pseudomonadales > Pseudomonadaceae > Pseudomonas > Pseudomonas sp. 3A(2025). Next base: position 44,826 of record NZ_BAAILM010000039.1, read on the forward strand.
CTCTCGCCTCCACTGTGCGCAGGCCTTGCGCCGCGTACGTTTCGGCCCTCGACCACGAGTGCCTGCCATGAAAACCACCCGACCATCGTTTTATAACCTGGCCTGGCGCTGGCACTTCTATGCCGGGCTGTTCGTCGCGCCCTTCATGATCCTGCTGGCCGTGACCGGGATTATTTACCTGTTCAAGCCGCAACTGGACACCCTGATGTACCGTGACCTGCTGCACGTAGAGGCCGGCGATCAGCGCCACAGTGCCGACATGCTGCAACAGCATGTGCTGCATGCCTGGCCGCAGGCTACGGTGAGCAAGTACTTCCCGCCCGTCGATGCCGAGGGCAGCGCGCAGTTTGTGATCCGTGATCAGGGCCGCGAACTGAACGTCTTCGTCAACCCCTACAGCGGCACGCTGCTGGGCAGCCAGGATGCGCAGAACAACCTGCAAGCCATCGCCCGCGCCCTGCACGGCGAGTTAATGATCGGCAAGGTCGGCGACCGGCTGATCGAACTGGCTGCCGGCTGGGGCATCATGCTGGTGATTTCCGGGCTGTACCTGTGGTGGCCGCGCGGCAGCAACCCGGCGGGCGTGCTCTGGCCTCGGCTGTCGCGGCGCGGCCGGGTGCTGTGGCGCGACCTGCACGCGGTGACCGGCTTCTGGGGCTCCCTGCTATTGCTGTTCATGTTGCTCAGCGGCATGACCTGGACCGGCTTTTGGGGCAAGCAATACGCCGACCTGTGGAACACCTTTCCGGTGGCCATGTGGAATGAGGTGCCGCGCTCGACGCAACTGGCCGGCACACTCAATACTGCCAGCGCGCAGACCGTGCCCTGGGCGCTGGAAAACACCCCGCTGCCGCAGTCGTCGGGCGAACATGCCGAACACATGCACTCGCATGGCCCGTCCAGGGGACCGGCCGCGCCGCAGGTGAGCCTGCAACAAGTGGTCGATATCGCCACGCAATACGGCATCGAACCCGGCTACAGCATTACCGCGCCCAAAACCGCCGAAGGCGTGTTCACCGTCTCGGTGTTCGCCGACGACCCGCGCAACGACGCCACGCTGCACATCGATCAGTACAGCGGCAAGGTGCTCGCCAAGGTCGGCTGGGAGCATTACAGCCTGGTCTCCAGGGCCACCGAGATGAGCGTGATGCTGCACGAAGGTAAATTTTTCGGCTGGCTTAACCAGCTGTTGATGCTGCTGGTGTGCCTGATGATTCTGCTCGGCTCGGCCAGCGGCCTGGTGATCTGGTGGAAGCGCAGGCCCGAGGGTGGGTTGGGTGTACCACCGTTGCGCCACGACCTGCCGCGCTGGAAAACCGCGATGCTGGTCATGCTTGCTCTGGCGATTATCTTTCCGCTGGTCGGCGCCTCGCTGATTGTTGTGTGGGTATTTGATCGAATCGTTCTTTCACGCTTTGCCAAAACGGCGGCGGCAGCTTAAATTGCAACAACGGGGCCTGAAGCCGACGAGCGGTTTTGTGATGAATTCCTCACTCGACACGTTTCAGGCCCCGTTCCTTTCTCAGCCGGCCCTCATGAGCGACGCACGCTGGCGTGACCACTCGGGCCATTCTCCTACAGCCTCAGTCAACAAGGCCGCATACAGGCAACGGCACGGGCTGATAGCAGCCTCTTGAACTGCATGACTACATGGTTTGCAACCTTCTGCAACCATGAGCCTTGCAATGAATACAGCGATCCTCTCTCAGCCTCCAGTGCCCACGATATTCCCGTCATGGCTGCCCGACATCGTCGAACTGACCCTGAACAGGCTCGTTCAGGAACGGCATCCGGGCCTGACCCTGAATTTCAATACTACCTGGCTTAACCTCTATGAAACACGCCAGGCCGAAACGGTGGAATCGGACCCGCCGTTGTATAGCTATCGCCTGATACGCTCGATCAACCTGTTCGACAGTCTGCTTGAGCACTTTCTCGATACCTTGAAACTGACTGACGAAAACGACCTGAGCTGGTTTACAACACCCACAGCCGTGGGCGAAAACAACCGGGCCTTGTCACTCGACCGGGCGCAAATCATCGCGCTCTACACAGCTTTCAGCGCAGGCTTTGCGTCTGCCTATCAACAATCGCTGGCCGACTATTGGACCATCCTCGATCCTCAGGGCAAGAGCCGTCAGACACGGTTCATCGAAGAGCGCGCCAAGGTCTTGTACGCCGAAGCCCAGGTCTGGACCGAGCAGGGTCGCCTGAGCACAACCCAGGCCAGCATGCTGCGTAACATGCTGGGCTACAGCCTGGCAAACGACGACCAGCGCCTGAAAATGCACGGTGTTTACAACCTGACCCTGGCAACGCCGGAGCACGCTCTGGCCTTTGCCGGTTGTTTTGTACTCAGTCATGCAGCCTGCTCCGGTACGCCCCATACTGAAGATGCACGCCTTGGGCCGGTGGTGCTCTACACACCCACTACCGGCGTGGAAGGATTCGAATCCTTTGCCAGGCTGAGCGAATCGCTGAACCGGCGGCTCGCCGATCCAGAGGAACACAAAGGGCTGTGGTGCAACACCGAGTTGCGCTGGTTGCCCTCGACCACGCCTTTGCCAGCGGTCACTGCGTGGCGCTTTGAATCCTTGAACGGCAATTTCCTGATGCATCAGTTGCAGCAGCAAATTGCCAAGCAACAGGCTGACTTCATCTACGCCGTAGAGACTGCGCGCAATCAGGCACTGGACGCCCGGAGCTTCAACGACCTGCTGCTGCAAGTGCTCGATCCACGTCATCAGTTCGACAATTATCTGGCCCTGGAGCGCAATGAAAAAAGCATCGTCCAGGCCCGAATGCCCGCCTGGTGGCAGGCGATGCCGAGGCCGCAACGCCAACAATGGCTAGAAGCGGCCAAGACCTGCGCCACCTCGATTGTCGAGATCCACAGCCTGACCCATGAGCAAGGCGATCAGCTCGATAGCACAGCCTTTATCCAGCAATACACGGACGATTTGATCAACGAGTGCCTGGCGCGCAACAAGATCACCGTGCCCGCCTCACGGATCAGGCTGACCCTCACTGTCGATACGACCTTTCCTTCGCCCACTACGCTCGGTGTCCGGACGCCAGGGACCGAGTCTTACACCTTGAGCACATTGGGCCTCAATGCGCAGGCCAAGCTGGCCTTGTCCCAGGCCGAGGATATCCTGGCAACCGACGCGCTCAACGGGCAACCGATTCCGGCTCTGGGTCATAAAACGCTTCACGATTTGTTTGCCCGCATGGACACCGATGGGGCTTTCGAGCGTTTTCTGGACACGCGCCTGAAAAGCGGCGACTACGCGACCACCCTGAAGGAAAAATCTGGCCGTTTGATCCGCGCACAAATGCGCCAGGGTCTGCTGGTTGCCAAGAGCGAGTCGTTTGCCCCTACCGGCCTTGAATGGATTGAAGCCGTGCTCGAGAACCCCGTGTCCAGCACTCGCGCGTCCGTCAACGGCAACAGCATCCAGGTGCGCTTTCTGCGGATAGACAATGCCACCCTGAGCAACATCCTGCTGATCCAGCCCAGCGACAGCGATGCACGCAAACCCTTGGTGCTCTGCACCTTGAACGCACCGGACGGCGTGATGTTTCGCTGGTTTTCCTCACAGGAGGCCATGCAACGTAATTTCCTGACTCAGGCAGCCTATACCCAGTACTTATTGCTTCAGTTACCTGAACACAAACGTGCGGTGGTCCTGGGCAATATCGCGCTCGATACGCAACTGCGGCCCTACCGTCTGCCGGGTGTGTTCCGTTTTCTGGCCAACCCGCTGCCATTGCCGGCGGTCCTCTGGAGCCTGGTCAGTTTCAGCCAGCCGAGTACCGATTGCCTGAGCGACAATTACCACACCTGCATAGATCACATTCAAACCAATGCACGCCAGCACTGGCAACAGATGCGGGTTAACGACAGCGGCAGCCCGCAGGCTCTGGCGCACCTGGCACTGGACGTGGCCCTGTTCTTTCTGCCTGCGCCCATGGTGATCCCGCTGGCACTGGGTGCGACGCTGTTCTGCGCCTGGGAAGGCTTTCACCTGATCGACCAGGATGATTACAAGGGCGCCGCCAAAGAGTTGCTCAATGCTCTGGGCTATCTGGTGGTGGCTGAGGTTGGCCGACTGACCTTGCCCGAGCAGCTACCGACACCGATTCGGCCCGACAACCCTGCCCCCGCGCTGGTCAGGCGAATCGGCCCGGATGGCAATGAACACATCGGCTACCTGCTCTCCCCCGCCGGCGCGCCGCGCCTGATCGAACCCGGCAAACCTTTGGAAGCCGCAGCCAGCAAATTCAATGCCGTGCAAGTCGACCGGCAAACGTTCTTTTTCAGGAACCGCTTCAACCTGTTTGGCCATTGTCGCCTCTACCGCCAGGACCCGTTCCACCCTGGCAAGTTGCTCCATTATGGTGAGTTTGGTCTGCGTGACAGCCAAGGGCTGTGGAAGCGCTTCATCTACAACTCGGCGGCGGCTCAGACCCAGGCCATGCGGATCGCCGGCAGCCGGCTCGACGCACTGGTGCAAAGCTGGCCGAAAACCTTGAACGAACTGAGTGCCCAAGAGCGGACTGACTTCGAGGCGAGGTACATGGCCCTTGCCCGCAGTTCCAATACAGAAGACCTGACACACATCACCGACTATTGCGAAGGTGGTTCATCCCCTTTCAACAGCCTGCTGCGCAGCCAGCGCCAGAGTGCCGAACTGAAGCTTTTCCTGAATGACTTCTACCGCCTGCACGCCTGCAGCGAGCAAGCCTATCGCGCCACCAATATCAGCCGCGCCGGCCTGCAGCGCCTGCAAGACAACCTGGGTGGCCTGTTCGCCGATCACGGTGTGCAATCAGCCTCTCTTAACAGGGTCAATGCCACGTTATGGAGCGTCGACCCGATCATCACCCAACATGCCAACCCTGACACGCTGCCGATCTATATGATTTTCGATGCCTGTATTCCCAAGAAAAACCTGTTCACCACGTTTCTGGGTGACCATGTGGCCATAGCGCCCGACACACCGCTGCAACTGTTGGCCATTCGTGAAGTGGAACAACAGTGGTACGCCTATTTCTCGGCCCCGCAACAACTGGCATCACAGTGGTTCGACCTGTTCTCCGGTGCCCCTGAGCACCTGATCTGAGCCAGGCGCACCATCAAGGGGCACCCGTTCGCACCCTGTCTTGCAACAGTGCCAGCGTGGTGCGACCGGTCAGGCCAGAAAGACTCCATGACTCCCACACTTGAGGCTTTTGCGCGGCTAGGCACAGCCTTTGCTTTGTGTTTTTCCAGGAAAATGATTCGCCCTCGATAATTCGAAAAACGGAGCCGTCCCAATGAAGCGTCGCAGTCTGATCAAAGCGTTTACCCTGTCCGCCTCCATCGCCGCGATGGGCATGAGCTGGACTCTGCAGGCCGCCGAGACCATCAAGGTCGGCATTCTGCATTCGCTGTCGGGGACCATGGCCATTTCCGAAACCTCGCTCAAGGACATGGCCTTGATGACCATCGAGGAAATCAACGCCAAGGGCGGCGTCAATGGCAAGCAACTGGAGGCGGTGATCGTCGACCCTGCGTCGAACTGGCCGCTGTTCGCAGAAAAAAGCCGTCAACTGCTGACCCAGGACAAGGTCGACGTGGTGTTCGGCTGCTGGACGTCGGTGTCGCGTAAATCGGTGCTGCCGGTGTTCGAAGAACTCAACGGCCTGCTGTTCTACCCGGTGCAGTACGAAGGCGAAGAGATGTCGCCGAACGTGTTCTACACCGGCGCCGCGCCTAACCAGCAGGCCATTCCTGCGGTCGAGTACCTGATGAGCGAAGACGGCGGCGCGGCCAAGCGCTACTTCCTGCTGGGCACCGACTACGTCTACCCGCGCACCACCAACAAGATTCTGCGCGCCTTCCTGCACTCCAAAGGCGTGAAGGACAGCGACATCGAAGAGGTTTACACCCCGTTCGGCCACAGCGATTACCAGACCATCGTCGCCAACATCAAGAAGTTCTCGGCGGGCGGCAAGACGGCGGTCATCTCCACCGTCAACGGCGACTCCAACGTGCCGTTCTACAAAGAGCTGGCCAACCAGGGCCTGAAAGCCACCGACGTACCGGTGGTCGCCTTCTCGGTGGGCGAAGAAGAACTGCGTGGCATCGATACCAAGCCACTGGTCGGTCACCTGGCAGCCTGGAACTACTTCCAGTCGGTCGAGAACCCGGTCAACAAGAAGTTCGTGGCCGACTGGCAAGCCTACGCCAAGAAGAAAAACCTGCCGGGCGCCGACAAGGCAGTGACCAACGACCCGATGGAAGCCACCTACGTGGGCATTCATATGTGGGCGCAAGCGGTCGAGAAAGCCAAGTCGACCGACGTCGACAAAGTGCGTGAAGCCATGGCCGGCCAGACTTTCGCCGCGCCGTCGGGCTTTACCCTGATCATGGACAAGACCAACCACCACCTGCACAAGCCGGTAATGATCGGCGAGGTCGAGGACAACGGCCAGTTCAACGTCGTGTGGCAGACCAAAGAGCCGATCCGCGCCCAGCCGTGGAGCCCGTACATTCCGGGTAACGACAAGAAGCCCGACCATGCGGTGAAGAGCAACTAAGAAGCGGCGTTTTTGATGATCCCGCCGGACCGACCGAAATCGGTCCGACGGGACTATGCAGCACCTCCAGATCGCCGCAACACAGGCCACTCGCCATGCCCACTATTGTTTACCGCTTGATCCTGATGTTTACCCTGCTGCTGCCCATCGCGGCTCACGCCGACGACGCCAGCGAGTTCGTTGCCGCCGGTTCCGCGGAGCAGGCCGCGCTGCTCGAAAGCTGGGCGGCAAAGCCGCTGCCTGAACGCGTAGCCTTGCTCGAAGCGCTGCGCGATGGCCGTGAGATCCAGATCAGTAATGAAGAACCGCGCAAACTGCGCCTGAATAACCGTCTGCGCGGCCTGGTCGAGACCGCGCTGGCCAGCCATCAACTGCTGGCTACTGATCCAGGCGTACGCCTGGCCGCCGCGCAGCACCTGCAACGCAACGCTCGCCCCGCGCAACTCGACGTACTGAGCCAGCGCGTGGCCAGTGAAACCGACAGTAAAGTCCATGACGCCCTGACCCTGGCGCTGGCCAACCTGCAACTGACCGACAGCAGCCCCACCGTGCGTCTGGCCGCCGTGCGCCTGCTCGGTGAAACCGGCGACCCGCTGGCTCGCACCCGCCTTGAAAGCCTGCTTGAGCCCGGCGTCGAGCCGGACGCCAGCGTGCGGATTGCCGCGCAAACCAGCCTGGCGCAGGTCAAGCGCAAGCTGCTGATGGGCGAAATCCTGGGCCAGGCCTTCACCGGTCTGTCGCTGGGTTCGATCCTGCTACTGGCCGCCCTGGGCCTGGCGATCACCTTCGGCTTGCTCGGGGTGATCAACATGGCCCACGGCGAGATGCTGATGATCGGCGCCTACACCACCTACATGGTGCAAGTGCTGATGCAGCGTTACGTCCCCGATGTGCTGGCGTATTACCCGCTGGTCGCGCTGCCGGTGGCGTTTTTCGTCACCGCCCTGATCGGCATGGCGCTGGAACGCACAGTGATCCGCCATTTGTATGGCCGCCCGCTGGAAACCCTGCTCGCCACCTGGGGTATCAGCCTGATGCTGATCCAGGCCGTGCGCCTGATCTTCGGCGCGCAGAACGTCGAGGTCGCCAACCCCGGCTGGCTGTCCGGCGGCTTTCAGGTACTGCCCAATCTGGTGCTGCCGTACAACCGCATCGCGATCATCGTCTTCGCCCTGCTGGTGGTGGCGCTCACCTGGGCGCTGCTGAACAAGACCCGTCTGGGCCTGAACGTGCGCGCCGTGACCCAGAACCGCAACATGGCCGCCTGCTGCGGCGTGCCGACCGGGCGTATCGACATGATGGCTTTCGGGCTCGGTTCCGGCATCGCAGGCCTGGGTGGCGTGGCCCTCAGCCAGATCGGCAACGTCGGGCCTGACCTGGGCCAGAGCTACATCATCGACTCGTTCCTGGTGGTGGTGCTCGGCGGTGTCGGGCAACTGGCCGGTAGCGTGCTGGCAGCCTTCGGGCTGGGCATCGCCAACAAGATTCTCGAGCCACAGATCGGCGCCGTACTGGGCAAGATTCTGATCCTTGGGCTGATCATTCTGTTTATCCAGAAGCGCCCGCAAGGCCTCTTCGCACTGAAAGGACGGGTGATCGACTGATGAGCCAGCCACTACTACTGACTGCAACGCAAAAAGCAGGCCCGCGAGTGACCCTGGCGGTTGGCATCATCGTGCTGGCCATCCTGATTGCCATGCCACTGCTGTCGTTGCTGCCGGCCGACAATCCGCTGCAAGTGTCGGCCTACACCCTGACCCTGGTCGGCAAGATCCTTTGCTACGCCATTGTCGCACTGGCCCTGGATCTGGTCTGGGGCTACGCCGGGCTGCTGTCGCTGGGCCACGGGCTGTTCTTTGCCCTGGGTGGCTATGCGATGGGCATGTACCTGATGCGCGAAGCGGCCGGCGACGGCCTGCCGGCGTTCATGACCTTTCTGTCGTGGACCGAGCTGCCGTGGTACTGGGCCGGCACCGACAACTTCCTCTGGGCCATGTGCCTGGTGGTGCTGGCGCCCGGTTTGCTGGCGCTGGTGTTCGGTTTCTTCGCCTTCCGCTCGCGGATCAAGGGCGTGTACTTCTCGATCATGACCCAGGCGCTGACCTTCGCCGCCATGTTGCTGTTTTTCCGCAACGAGACCGGTTTTGGCGGCAATAACGGTTTCACCAACTTCCGCAGCATTCTGGGCTTTTCGATCAGCAGTCAGGGCACCCGTGCCGTGCTGTTCCTGGCCACGGTGCTGTTGCTGGTGGCCAGCCTGTACCTGGGCTGGCGCCTGGCGCAGAGCAAATTCGGTCGGGTACTGACCGCGCTGCGCGATGCGGAAAACCGCCTGATGTTCTGCGGCTACGACCCGCGCGGCTTCAAGCTGTTCGTCTGGGTGCTGAGCGCGGTGCTGTGCGGCCTGGCCGGCGCGTTGTACGTGCCCCAGGTCGGCATCATCAACCCCAGCGAAATGTCGCCGACCAACTCCATCGAAGCCGCCGTCTGGGTCGCTCTCGGCGGGCGCGGCACGCTGATCGGCCCGCTGCTCGGTGCCGGTGTGGTCAACGGCATGAAGAGCTGGTTCACCGTGGCCTTCCCCGAATACTGGCTGTTCTTCCTCGGCGCGCTGTTCATCGTCGTGACCCTGTACCTGCCCAAGGGCGTGATCGGCCTGCTGAAGAAAAGGAGCGAATCATGATAGCCCCGACGCCATCACCGGCCCTCATGCTGGAGCCTGTGCTCGACCCTAACAGCGACGCCGGCACCAGCCGCGATGCGCTCGGCCTTGGGCGCAGCGCCGGCAAGGGCCTGAACACCCGCCACGGCACGATCCTGACGCTGGAAGACATCAGCGTCAGCTTCGACGGTTTCAAGGCACTCAATAACCTCAACCTGTACATCGGCGTGGGTGAGCTGCGCTGCATCATCGGCCCCAACGGCGCGGGCAAGACCACGCTGATGGACGTCATCACCGGCAAGACCCGGCCCAGCCACGGCGAAGCCTGGTTCGGTGAAACCCTGGACCTGACGCGCCTCAGCGAAGTGCAGATTGCCCAGTCGGGCATCGGCCGCAAGTTCCAGAAGCCCACGGTGTTCGAGGCGCTGAGCGTATTCGAGAACCTGGAGCTGGCGCTCAAGACCGACAAGTCGGTGTGGGCCAGCCTGCGGGCAAAACTCAACGGCGAGCAGCAGACACGCATCGATGAAGTGCTGGACACCATCCGCCTGAACACCTCGCGCGACCGGCCGGCAGGTTTGCTGTCGCACGGCCAGAAGCAGTTTCTGGAGATCGGCATGCTGCTGGTCCAGGACCCGCAACTGCTGCTGCTCGACGAACCGGTGGCGGGCATGACCGATGCCGAAACCGAATTCACCGCCGAGCTGTTCAAGGGCCTGGCCGGCAAGCACTCGCTGATGGTGGTCGAGCACGACATGGGCTTTGTCGGCTCGATTGCCGACCACGTGACGGTGCTGCACCAGGGCAGCGTACTGGCCGAGGGCTCGCTGGCCGACGTCCAGGCCGACGAACGCGTGATCGAGGTTTACCTGGGCCGCTGATGCGGCCAGCTACATGCGGCAAGCCTCAAGCTGCAAGCAATGCTGCGTACACCACAAATCTGCTTTCGCTTGAAGCTTGCCGCTTGAAGCTTATAGCTGCCCAAAGGGGGCTCTCTTCTATGTTGCAAGTCGAAAAGCTTCACCAATATTACGGCGGCAGCCACATTCTGCGTGGGCTGTCGTTCGAGGCAAAGGTCGGCGAGGTCACCTGCCTGCTGGGCCGTAATGGCGTGGGCAAGACCACGCTGCTCAAGGTGCTGATGGGGCTGCTGCCGTCCAAAGAAGGCAGCGTGCAGTGGGAAGGCAAACCCATCACCTCGCTCAAGCCGCATCAACGGGTGCATTCGGGCATCGCTTACGTGCCACAGGGCCGGGAGATTTTCGGCAGGCTGACCGTCGAGGAAAACCTGCTGATGGGCCTGTCGCGCTTTCCTGGCAGCCAGGCCAGGGAAGTGCCTGCGCATATCTACGAACTGTTCCCGGTGTTGCTGCAAATGAAGCATCGGCGTGGCGGTGACCTGTCGGGCGGTCAACAACAGCAACTGGCCATCGGCCGTGCGCTGGCCAGCCGCCCGCGCCTGCTGATTCTCGATGAGCCTACCGAGGGCATCCAGCCGTCGGTGATCAAGGAAATCGGCGCGGTGATCAAGCGCCTGGCCGAACAGGGTGACATGGCCATTCTGCTGGTCGAGCAGTTCTATGACTTCGCCGCCGAACTGGCAGACCAGTACCTGGTGATGTCGCGCGGCGAGATCGTCCAGCAAGGCCGTGGTGAAACCATGGAGGCCGAAGGCGTACGCGGGCTGGTGACGATCTGATGGACTGGTTAAGGTGTGTCCGTCTGTTTATAGAGCCATGAAACCATGAACCTGCCTGCCCACACCGCGCTGTTCACGCCCAGCTGGAATGCCGAACTGGAACTGGGCTATGCGCGCTTTGGCGACAGCACCCGGCCGGTGCAGCGCCGCCATCTCGGGCCGCTGCGGGTGCAAAAGCACCTGTATGCCGAAGGCCCCGAGGTGTGCCAACACATCATCGTCCACCCGCCCGGCGGCATTGCCGGCGGCGACCGCCTGGATATTTCTGCACGTGTCGGGCAACAGGCCTGGGCGCAACTGACCAGCCCTGGCGCGGCCAAGTGGTATCGCGCCGCCGGCCCTGCCTTTCAGCACTTGAACCTGCACGTCGACGCCGGTGCGACGCTGGAATGGCTGCCACAGGAAACCATTGTCTTCAGCCAGGCCAAGGCCGAACTGGACACCCATATCGAACTGCACGGCGATGCGCGCTTGTGTTACTGGGACGTGGTGGCGCTGGGCCGACCGGCCAGTGGCGAGCGCTTCGATGAAGGCTATTTTCAGTCGCACCTGCAGATCCGCCGCGACGGCCGCCTGCTCTGGCACGAGCGCCAGCGCATCGAGGGTGGCGACGGCTTGCTGGATTCGCCCATCGGCCTGGATGGCAAGACCGTGTTTGCCACCTTGCTAATGACCGGCGAGATCGACAGCGAGTTGCTCGAAACCTGCCGCTCGTTAATCATGCCCAACCCGGTGCGCGGCGATCTCAGCCAGGTGCCGGGGCTGATCGTGGCCCGCTGCCTGGCCGATGAGGCGCTGCATGCGCGGGCCTGGCTGATCGAAATCTGGAACCGCCTGCGCCCGGCCTTGCTCGGCCGCGAAGCGGTTGTGCCACGAATCTGGAACACGTGATCAATATCCAAACGGAATCCCCATGGACCTGACGCCCCGCGAAAAAGACAAAATGCTGATTTTCACCGCTGGCCTGGTGGCCGAACGCCGGCTGGCCCGCGGTCTGAAACTCAACTATCCGGAAGCCATGGCGCTGATCAGTGCTGCCCTGCTCGAAGGCGCGCGCGACGGCCAGACTGTCGCCGAGCTGATGCACTACGGCACCACCCTGCTGACCCGCGAACAGGTCATGGAGGGCATCCCGGAGATGATTCCGGAAATCCAGGTCGAGGCGACGTTCCCCGACGGCACCAAGCTGGTGACTGTGCATCAACCGATTGCCTGAGCCCTATTGCCCGAGTAAAGAATTGCCATGGATATCCTGATTCGCGACGCCCTGCCCGCTGACCTGCCCGGCGTGCTGGCGATCTACAACGATGCGGTGCTAAACACCACCGCGATCTGGAACGAGCAACCGGTCGATCTGGCCAACCGCCAGACCTGGTACGCCGCCCGCCAGGCGCAGGCCTATCCGATTCTGGTGGCAGTCGATGCCGCAGGCGAGGTGCTGGGTTATTCGTCGTTCGGCGACTGGCGGCCTTTCGAAGGCTTTCGGCACACCGTCGAGCACTCGGTGTACGTGCGCGCCGACCAGCGTGGCCGGGGGTTGGGGCCACTGTTGATGACAGCGCTGATCGAGCGCGCCCGTGCTTGCGACAAGCACATCATGGTCGCCGCCATCGAGAGCGGGAACGCCGCTTCCGTGGCCCTGCACGAGCGGCTGGGTTTCATCATTACCGGACACATGCCGCAAGTGGGCACCAAGTTCGGCCGCTGGCTGGACCTGACCTTCATGCAACTGGATCTGTCGCCGGGCGCTACCGCCCCGGCGTCGCAAGCCCCACAACACTCCTGACAGGTAGTCACCATGAACCCCGGACAATTGCGACGCGTCACTGTGGACAGTTTTGCCCATTATCGCCACGGGCTGGCCGGGCTGTTGCTCGATGCCGTGCAGCATGGCGCGTCGGTAGGGTTCATGGCCGATCTGGATCAAACCCAGGCGCTGGCCTGGGTCGACGGCCTGAAAATCGAGATCGGCGCCGGCAGCCTGTTGCTCTGGGTGGTGGTGGAGCACGAACAGGTGCTGGCCAGTGTGCAACTGGCGCTGTGCCAGAAAGCCAACGGCCTCAATCGCGCCGAGGTGCAAAAGCTCATGGTCCTGCAGCGTGCCCGCCAGCGCGGCTTGGGTCGCCAGTTGATGGCGGTGCTGGAACAGGCCGCCGTGCAGCAGCAACGCGGCCTGTTGCACCTGGACACCGAAGCGCAGTCACCAGCCGAAGCGTTCTACCGCGCCTTGGGTTACAACCGGGTCGGCGAACTGCCCGATTACTGCGCCACCCCCGAAGGCCGCTATCGGCCAACCGCCATTTACTTCAAGACTTTGAGGCACGCCCAATGATTCCTGGCCAATACCAGATCCAGCCCGGCGAGATCGAACTCAACGCCGGCCGCCGCACGTTAAGCCTGACGGTCGCTAACAGCGGCGACCGGCCGATTCAGGTGGGTTCGCACTTTCACTTTTTCGAAACCAACGACGCCCTGACCTTCGACCGCGCCGCCAGCCGCGGTATGCGCCTGAACATCCCGGCCGGCACCGCCGTGCGCTTCGAGCCCGGACAATCGCGCGAAGTCGAACTGGTCGATCTCGCCGGCCTGCGCAAGGTGTACGGCTTTGCCGGCCGCGTGATGGGCGATCTATAGCCTGTAGGAGCTGCTTCAGCAGCGAAGGGCGCGAATCGGTGCCGCCTGTTTCCCGGCTAAAGCGGTTCGCCGCCCGGCCGGTCCTACGAATTACGTATAGCCGTCCAATGGGTAACCGAATTCAAGGAATACCATGAAAATTTCCAGACAAGCCTACGCCGACATGTTCGGCCCCACCGTTGGCGACAAGGTTCGCCTGGCCGATACCGAGCTGTGGATCGAGGTTGAAAAAGACTTCACGACTTACGGCGAAGAGGTGAAATTCGGCGGCGGCAAGGTGATCCGTGACGGCATGGGCCAAGGCCAGTTGCTGGCGGCCGAGGTTGTCGACACCCTGATCACCAACGCGCTGATCATTGACCACTGGGGCATCGTCAAGGCCGACGTCGGCCTCAAGAACGGACGCATTGCGGCCATCGGCAAGGCCGGCAACCCGGATATCCAGCCCGATGTGACCATTGCCATCGGCGCCGCCACCGAAGTGATTGCCGGTGAAGGCATGATCCTGACTGCCGGCGGCGTCGACACGCACATTCACTTCATCTGCCCGCAGCAGATCGAAGAAGCGCTGATGAGCGGCGTGACCACCATGATCGGCGGCGGTACCGGCCCCGCCACCGGCACCAACGCCACCACCGTGACCCCAGGTCCGTGGCACATGGCGCGCATGCTCCAGGCCGCCGATTCGTTTCCGATGAACATCGGCTTCACCGGCAAGGGCAACGCCAGCCTGCCGGAGCCGTTGATCGAGCAGGTCAAGGCCGGCGCCATCGGCTTGAAGCTGCACGAAGACTGGGGCACGACGCCGGCGGCCATCGACAACTGCCTGAGCGTGGCCGACGACTACGACGTGCAGGTGGCGATCCACACCGATACCCTGAACGAATCGGGTTTTGTCGAAACTACCCTGGGCGCGTTCAAGGGCCGCACCATTCACACCTACCACACCGAAGGCGCCGGTGGCGGCCATGCGCCAGACATCATCAAGGCCTGCGGCTCGCCCAACGTGCTGCCGAGTTCGACCAACCCGACCCGGCCGTTTACCCGCAACACCATCGACGAACACCTGGACATGCTGATGGTCTGCCATCACCTGGACCCGAGCATCGCCGAAGACGTGGCCTTTGCCGAAAGCCGCATCCGCCGCGAGACCATCGCCGCCGAAGACATTCTTCACGACCTGGGCGCGTTCTCGATGCTCAGTTCCGACAGCCAGGCCATGGGCCGGGTGGGCGAAGTGATCCTGCGCACCTGGCAGACCGCCGACAAGATGAAAAAGCAGCGCGGCCCGCTGCCGGAAGACGCGCCGGGCAACGACAACTTCCGCGCCAAGCGTTACATCGCCAAATACACCATCAACCCGGCGATCACCCACGGCATCAGCCATGAAGTGGGCTCGATCGAGGTGGGTAAATGGGCCGATCTGGTGCTCTGGCGTCCGGCGTTCTTTGGGGTCAAACCGACGCTGATCCTCAAGGGCGGGGCGATTGCCGCCAGCCTGATGGGCGACGCCAATGCCTCGATTCCGACCCCGCAACCGGTGCACTACCGCCCGATGTTCGCAAGCTACGGCGCCTCGATTCACGCCACCAGCCTGACCTTTATCAGCCAGGCGGCATTCGATGCCGGCGTGCCGCAGTCACTGGACCTGAAAAAACAGATCGGCGTGGTCAAGGGCTGCCGCAGCGTGCAGAAGAAAGACCTGATCCACAACGATTACCTGCCGGTCATCGATGTCGATCCGCAGACCTATCAGGTCAAGGCCGATGGCGTGCTGCTGTGGTGCGAACCGGCCGAGGTGCTGCCGATGGCGCAGCGGTACTTCCTGTTCTGAGGCCACTGCGCAGGCGCGGCTTGGCGGCGATCCGCTTTAGCCGCTCTCTCTGGATTATGAGCGGCCCCAGCCGTTACGAGGGTCGAACGCGGCCTTGTCGGCCAGCTTCTGCCACAGGGCGCGGGTGGCCTCGTCGGCCTGAGGCGGCATGACGATTTTCACCTGGGCATACAAATCGCCACGCTGCCCCTGCTTGTCCTGCAAGCCATTACCCTTGACCCGCAAACGCAGGCCGTTCTGGCTGTCGGGGCGGATGGTCAGGTTGATGCGTCCGGTCAGGGTCGGCACCGCGACCTTGGTGCCCAGCGCGGCTTCCCACGGTGCCAGCGGCACGTTGATGACCAGATCGTGGCCTTCGACCTCGAACAGCGGGTGCGGCGCCAGGCGAATGGTCAGGTACAAATCGCCATTTTCGCCGCCGCCCGAACCCGGCGCGCCCTGGTTCTTGAGGCGAATGCGCTCGCCATCGGTCACGCCGGCCGGGATTTTCACGTTCAGGGTCTTGGTGACATCGGCCATGCGCTGACCAGCGGCGTTGTGCTGCGGCACCTTGTAGCTGATCTTCTTCGACTCGCCGGAAATGCTCTCTTCAAGAAAGATCGCCAGTTCCATGTCCACGTCCTGGCCCTTGCGCCCGCGCGGTCGAGCACCTCCCTGGGCGCGGCCGCCGAAAATGGAGCTGAAGAACTCGGAGAAGTCGGTAGTGTCGTTGCCAAAGCCACCCGCACCGGCACGGCTCTGCCAGCCCGGAGGCGCCTGGAACGGCCGGCCCTGATGGCCGTATTTACGAATTTCGTCGTATTCGGCGCGCTTGTCCGGGCTGCCAAGCACTTCGTAGGCCTCGGTGGCCTCCTTGAACTTGTCTTCGGCACCGGCTTCCTTGCTGACATCGGGGTGGTATTTGCGCGCCAGCTTGCGATACGCCGCCTTGATCGCCTTGTCGTCGGCCGCAGGTTCTACCCCAAGAATCTTGTAATAGTCTTTGAAATCCATCGAACGCTCACCCGTCACCAATTATCGGCCGCTGCACAGACACCCACAGGCGCTGCCAAGAGAATGACATCCGCAGCCGCTCAAAGTCGCAGAGTGTATCGGCAAACGACCACGATGGCCGAGTGCATCGCGGTCGTTTGTGCATTTCATTACTCTTGCACCTCATACGGCATGTACGTCTGATCGTCGATCTGCAGGTTGCGATAGCGCGGCGCTACGATTTTCGCCTTGCCCTGACGGATCAGGTCCGCCAGATCCCGTGTTTCGTAGCCACCCTGCAGATACCCGGCCAGCACCCAGCGACCTTCGTCCGTGCGCCGGTAAAACTCGATCTGCGCGCCACTTGCGGTAAACCTCAGCACCTCATCGCGGCCATCGCCACTCAGGTCGACCGCCCACAGCGTGCACTGCAACCGGTTGCAATCGAGACTGCCCAGTTTGGGATTGGCAAATTGCTCGTGGCCTTCGACCGGCGTACCGATCCACACCCGATTGATCTCGGTCACCGGTCGCTGACGCAACCGCGCATCACGGCCATCGTCGAGCCGCGTGCGAATCACCTCGCGGGTCGCGGCGTCCCATTGCGGCTGCTGGTCCAGGTTCGACGACAACCATTCCAATTGCCGACGCCCGGCGTCACCCAGCTTCCAGTACAGGTAATCGGCGTCGAACAGCACCGGTGAAGTGCGGCCATCCAGCAAGCGCTGCACCTGATTGCGCGCACTCAGCGCCTGCGCGTTGAACCAGGGACTGTGAATCGCCAGCAGGACGATACACACCAGCAACGCCAGGCAAGGGTTGCTCACCCGCAGGCTGCCCAGCCACTGTGCCCGATTGCGCAGCACCGCGTACAACGCGGCCAGGCTGTACAGCGCGGCAACCACCACCATCAATGCGGCGATGAAGCGTGAAGGCGACAGGCCGTACTGGCTCACGCGCAACCAGGTCGAATAACCGGCCAGCACGGTCAGAACCGGCAGGCACACCAGGCTGGTGTCGACCAGCCAGCGCAGCCAACGTGGATATGGGCATCCCTGGCGCCCATCCTGAAACACGCCGTTGACCAAAAACACGGCGACGGCCACCAGCGACAACAGAATCGCCGTGGCATGGCCGGTCTTCCAGATTGACTCCAGGCCGGTGAACGGCAGGCTCAGGCTGAACAACAGCACGATCAGCGCTGCCAGCGGCGCAAGAAAATGGCACAGGCTCAGCAAAATGCCGCGCAGCATGCCAATAACGCGCTCGTTATCGCGCCCCATGCGCATGCCGAGCGAAAACACCAGGCTCAGGCAAAGGATAATCACGTACTGGTTATCGATGGCCTGCTTGAGCTGCGTGATGCCGATCATCTCGAACAGGCTGGCGCACAACTGCAACAGGCTCCAGAACAGGCCCATGAGCAACAACGCCAGCAGCACGATAAAGGCGTTGTTCCAGGCATGCCGGAACAAGGCTTCATACGGCACCCGCCAGCGCTCGCCCGACGGCCAGCCGAGAATAAATGCCGTGACGATGTAAGTAGTCAGCGTGCCGGCAAGCACCCAACTGGTCATCGACCAGCTCGGGTCATAGGCCTCATCCGGCGAGGAATGCCAGGCCCATGCAGTGACCTGCGCGATCAGCAGCGCCAGCAGGACACTCCATAACCAGACCCGACGCTGCAAGGCCTCGCGGCCGAGCAGTTGCAGGTTGAGGACCAGCACCATGCCACCGGCGGCCAGCCAGGCCCATTCCCCGTGCACGGCAATGGCCAGCAACAGTGACTGGACCAGGCCAATGCCCAGATACAGCGACAGCGATTGCTTATATTGCTTATGAGGGGGCGACATTGCATTTTCCTTGTAGAAGCGACAGCAATCAGACAACAGCACTACGCAATCGCGCCCTGCTGACATAAACTGCGCGGCCGTTTTTTTCACTGGAACGTACCGCTCATGAATGACCAATCCCCAGCCCGTGCCTGTGGCATCGACTTCGGCACGTCCAACTCCACTGTCGGCTGGCTGCGTCCGGGCATGGAGACGCTGATTGCGCTGGAGGACGACAAGATCACCCTGCCATCAGTGGTGTTCTTCAACATCGAAGAGCGTCGCCCCGCTTACGGCCGCCTGGCCTTGCACGAGTACCTGGAAGGCTACGAAGGCCGCCTGATGCGCTCGCTCAAGAGCCTGCTGGGTTCCAAGCTGATCAAGCACGACACCAGCGTACTGGGCACGGCCATGCCGTTCAAAGACCTGCTGGGGCTGTTTATCGGCGAGCTGAAAAAGCGCGCCGAGCGCACGGCCGGGCGTGAGTTCGATCAAGTGGTACTCGGCCGCCCGGTGCATTTCGTCGATGACGACGCCCTGGCCGACCAGGAAGCCGAAGACACCCTGGCTGCGGTGGCGCGCAAGATCGGCTTCAAGGATGTGTCGTTCCAGTTCGAACCCATCGCCGCCGCCTTCGACTACGAGTCGACCATCGAACAGGAAGAGCTGGTGCTGATCGTCGACATCGGCGGGGGTACATCGGACTTTTCCCTGGTGCGCCTGTCACCGGAGCGCCGCCATCAGGACGACCGCCAGCAGGACATTCTGGCCACCGGCGGCGTGCACATCGGCGGTACCGACTTCGACAAGCAACTGAGCCTGCAAGGCGTGATGCCGTTGTTCGGCCACGGCAGCCGGATGAAAAGCGGCGCGTTCATGCCCACCAGCCACCACATCAACCTGGCGACCTGGCACACGATCAACAGCGTCTACTCGCAGAAATCCACCCTGGCGCTGGGCAACATGCGCTACGACATCGAAGACGCCAGCGGCATCGACCGGCTGTTCAAGCTGATCGAACAGCGCGCCGGCCACTGGCTGGCGATGGAAGTGGAGGCCAGCAAGATCGAACTGACACATGCCGAGCAGCGCCTTATCGCCATGGACCGCATCGAGGCGGGGCTGAGTGTCGAGCTGAGCCGCCAACTGTTCGAAGCCGCCATCGACTCGCAGCTGCAACAGGTGCGCAACAGCGTGACCGAGTTGCTGAACAAGGCCGGCGTCGGTGTCGAGCAGGTCAACACCGTGTTCTTCACCGGTGGCTCCAGCGGCATCCCGGCCCTGCGCAACAGCGTCGCACACATGCTGCCCAACGCCCGCCACGTGGAAGGCAACATCTTCGGCAGCATCGGCAGCGGCCTGGCGATCGAAGCCAAGAAACGCTACGGGTAAAACATAGCGGCAAGCTACAAGCGGCAAGAACACTGCGCCCAGCTTGTGGCTTGTGGCTTGTGGCTTGTGGCTTGTGGCTTGTGGCTTACCAGCTTGCCGCTAAACGAGTCCTTCCTTGCGCAGTTCGCTTTTGAAGTAGGCGTAGTACACCGGTCCCGCCACCACGCCGGGCAAACCGAAGGCGGCTTCGAACAGCAGCATGGCCAGCAGCAGTTCCCATGATTTGGCGCTGATCTGGCCGCCGACGATGCGGGCGTTGAGGAAGTATTCGACCTTGTGGATAACGATCAGGTAACTGAGCGCGGCCACCCCGACCCATAATGACACCGACAGGCCGACGATGAAGATCAGCGTGTTGGACATCAGGTTGCCGACCACCGGCAGCAGGCCGAGCAGGAAGGTCATGAAGATCAGGGTCTTGGTCAGCGGCAGGTGAATACCGCACAACGGCAGCACCACCGCGAGAAAGATCGAGGTCAGCGCGGTGTTGAGCAGGGAAATCTTGATCTGCGCGAACACGATGTTGCGAAACGCCTGGCTGAGCAGGTACAGCCGGTCGAACAGCGCCGCCGCCAATGGCTTGCGGCTGCTGACATCGCTGATGCGCTGCAAGGCGATGATCGCGCCGAGCACCATGCCGATCAGCATGGTCACGAACATATGCGCCGCGCCCTTGCCGATCAGTTGCAACTCGCCGATGTGCTTTTGCAGCCACACCACCAGCGACACCCGGAACTCGGCGGCACTGGCCGGCAGATAACCTTCGATGAACGGCGGTAGCTGACCGCGTGCCCGATCGATCAGGGTCATGAACTTGTCCAGCGAGGCGCCGGGGTTTTCGGCCTCGTGCACGATAAAACTGAAGGCCCCGGCAAACAGCAGCGCCAGCAGGCTGACCACCAGCGTGCCGAGCAAGGCCACCGCCAGCCAGCGCGCACGCTCGCCGGCAATCAGGCGTTGCAGCTTGGGGGTCAGCATGTTGACCAGCTCGAACACCAGCAAACCGGCCAGCAGGCTCGGCAGTAACCTGAACGGCAGGACCATCAGCAAACCGCCAAACATGATGATCCAGCTGGCCAGGAACACCTGGCGCGAAGAAAACGTTGGCATAGAGCCTCATACCGGCAGCATGAACAGGCAGGCAGTCTGCCAGCCTTCCACACCGAGAACCAGTGATCGGACAACCATCAGTGTTAACCGATACTACAAACCCGCGGCCTTCAGCCGTGCAGCGTGGTCCAGAAACAGCTGCACCGGCCGGGCGCCCTTGCCCACCAGGCCCATCATCTGGTTGACGATATCGAAGTGATCCAGGGGATAGTCGTCGCCGATCACCACCCCCAGGTGCGAGCTGTAACGCCCGACCATGCCATCGCACTGGCCGCGCTCCTTGACGAAGGTGCTCGCAAACAGCCGGCAGGTGACATTGGAGCCGTCGATGAGGTTGCGTCCGCGATTGGTGATGCCGGGTTTGATAATCCCCGACCAGGAGTAATAGCGCACCCCGTTGACCAGCGCCGGCCCCTGCCCACCCCAGGTTTCAGGCAAACCTTGTGGGTACAGGCCATTGAATACCCCGACGCCGGCGGTGGTCAGCGAGCGGTGCGAGGCACTGACATCATTGGGCAGCTTCGGCCCGCGATAGCCGGTCTCGAACACCGAGAGCGACCAGGCCATCAGGCTGATCAGCGCATTGACCAGACGCCCGCCCGGTGTGCCGACCGGAAAACGCCGCTCCAGATAATCGGCCAGTTCCGAGCCATGGTTGGGACCGGCGACGGACGTGACCGAGGCCACCAGGTCAGGCCGTTTGGCAGCGACATAACGCGCACTCAGCGCGCCCTGGCTGTGCCCGATCAGGTTGACTCTGGTCGCACCGGTGTCGCGCAACACTTGCTCGACGACCCGCAACAGCTGTTCGCCGCGAACCTCAGAGGAATTGACCCCGGAAACCATGACCGGATAGACGCTGGCCCCGCCCTGCTCCAGCGCTCTGGTGATGCCGAACCAGTAGGGGTAGACCACGAACCTGACAAACCCCAACAGGCCGGGCACCAGTAACAACGGATAGCGGGTCGCGTATTCATTGGACATGGGGGGCGTTCCTGAGGGCGAATCATGAGGGTAAAGGCGGATGCAGTTGAGCCTAGCGGCGTTTGGCACTCAGGCCGCAGAACATGACGAACACACACTGATGCCTTCTGGCCACATTTGCATCGAACTCTCGCCAGCCGTCGCTGCTCAAACGGCTATCGAGCCGGTAATTGGCTCTGTCATACGGAGAGGCAGCGATGTACAAGAGCATAATCGCAGCGACCTGCGCGCTGGTGGCACTGACCGGCTGTACCAACACCACGGTGCAGAACCCTGTGGATTACGTGACCTACCGCGACCAGCCGCTGGTCAAGCAGGTCGAGGACGGCATGACCCGCCAGCAGGTTCTGGCCATTGGCGGCACGCCATCGACCGTGGTGCAGCGCACCGTCAGCCCCGGCACCTGCAACAACTATGTGTTGACCCGTGAAGGTCATCAGCAGGTGTACCACGTCAGCTTCAATAGCGACGGGCGCGTGGTACACAAGGGCTTCATGACGTGCGAGCAACGCGAAAAGAACGAACGCGCGATGTAACGCCCTTGATTAAATAAAAAAGGCCCGATGCAGTCACTGCACCGGGCCTTTTTTATATTCGAGGGTCAGAAGACCAGCTTGAACAGGGCAATGACCACGATCAGGCCGATCAGAAAAATGATACCGACGGTGCCACCGAGGAACTTCAGCATTGTGCTTCTCCAGAAAGAGGTCTCATGGCTGTGACCCTTGGCCAATCTGGTCGTTTCATAAATTTGCCACTCGGTCAGGCGCTGTCCGAAGACGGGTGTAGTAAGTCGCCAGCGCCACCAGCACCAGCAAGACCGCGAGCAGTACGGCCGAAGACCCGACCGTCCCGAAATCCAGACCGCCTTTTTCATAAGGCTTGGTCAGCACATCGCCCAATGTCGCGCCGAATGGCCGAGTGAGCACGAAGGCGAGCCAGAACAACATCACCGAGGACAGCCTGGTCGTAAAGTGCAAAACAGTCACCAGCGTGATGGCAGCACCGATCAACAGTGCGCCGCCGGCAAAACCAAGCCCCGAGTCGTCCGCCAGATAATCACCCAGTGCGGTACCCAGGGTATTGGAGACCAGAATGGCAACCCAGTAAAAGATTTCGCCTTTCAAGGTGGTGATGCGATTCACCGAGAGTGATTTTTCGCTCATATACCAGGCGCAGAAAATAGCCATCAGCGCGGCGATCAGAATCGCGGAACCCATGGCGTAACCCAGCCCCAAGGTTCGATCCATGAAGTCCGACATCGTGGTGCCTGCCGTACTGGTGGAAAGAATAACGATCCAGTACAGCACCGGATGGTATCGCCTGGACGCCAGTTGCGTGACCAGGGTAATCACGAACACGCTGATCAATATCATTGAACTGATCGCATAGCCGACATTCAAGGTCATGGACAACAGATCGCCGGCGGTTTCGCCCAGCGTCGTTGCACAGATCTTCATGACCCAGAATGCAAACGTGATGTGTGGCAGTTTGTTCATGTTATCTACCTGAGTGGCCAAGGCGAGAGGACGTGTCACAGGGCGCGAACAGGCTCTGTGAGGTGCCCTATGATCAGGGGCCACATGTTTGAAATATGTCAGGCAGAAATGAAAAAACCGCTCAGGGCCAAGGCGTATTCGACTGCGCCACCTCCCCCGTCCAGCCCAATAACCCTTGTTTGAAGCCATGACTGGCCGCCTGGTAATAAGCAATCGCGCGGGCAACCAGTGGATCACTGGCACTGGATAACTGCTCGCGGCTTTCTCCCAGCGCATCGTCGTGGCGACGCAATCCGTTACGCGGACTCAGGATGGCAAGGTTGTTTCCGTCAAACAGGCCCAAATGCTGATAATTGCCAAGGACCACCCGAGGCGGCAGATCAGACGCTACCCGCAGATCGCGCCCGAAGAATGTCGACTCATAGCTGAGGTTCAGCAAGCCCAACAACGTAGGTGCCAGGTCTATCTGGCTCGCCAGCTGGGCATCTTCTGCGGGTTGCACCCACTGGGGAGCGTAGATAAACAGCGGAATCTGGTAGTTCTCCACCGGCAGATCCTCCTTGCCCGCACTGCCGGCCGTGTGATCGGCGACGAATACAAAGATCGTGTTATCGAACCATGGCTTGGTCCGGGCCGCCTGCAAGAACTGGCCAATTGCATAATCGGTGTACTTCACCGCCCCGTCACGGCCCTTGCCCGATGCGATATCGATCCGCCCGGCCGGGTAGGTGTAAGGACGGTGATTGGAGGTGGTCATCAGTTGCAGCAAGAACGGCGTGTTCGCTGCAAAATCGGCGTCTGCCAGCTTGAGGGCCTGTGCATACAAGTCCTCGTCGGCCATGCCCCAGGCATTCTTGAAGGAGATATCGGCCTCGGCAACGCTGCTTTGATCGACGACCCGGTAGCCATTGCCGCTGAAAAACGCATTCATGTTGTCAAAATAGCCGCGCCCGCCGTAGACAAATACGCTGTCATAACCGACCGCCGCCAACTGCTGCCCGAGGCTGGCAAAACCGCTTTCGCGCCCGATCCGCTTGACGATCGAACGGCCCGGTGTGGGCGGTATGGAAAGGGTTATCGCTTCCAGGCCCCGGTCGGTGCGCGTTCCGGTCGCATAAAAATTATTGAAATAAAGACTCTGCTTGCGCAGCGCATCAAGGTAGGGGGTCAGATTACGGGTGTCGCCATTGCTGCCCAGGTATTTGGCACTCAAGCTTTCGATCGTCACCAGAATGATGTTGGGCCTGCGCACCTCGCCCGCGTAAGTCACGCGGCGCCGAATATCCATCGGGTCTGCGGCGATGAAAGCCGCCTCGCTGTCGGCCAGCTCGGCACGAATCTGCCGACCTGCCTGCTGCGCTGGAAGGCTGGCAAAAAATTGTGCGTAGTCGAGTTCATTATTACGAAACGCCGCGAAGAACTGATAAGGCCCGTTACTGGCCAGCTCGCTTTTGTAAGCATTACCGCCCTTGGCCCGAGGGTGCTCCTGATCGACCAGTAAAAGACTGATACCGGCGGCGGCAAAGAGTGCCAACAGTGCAACTGCGCGTTGACGCCAACCAGGTAAAGGCGCGCTGAGGATGCGCCGCAGCAAGGGGCGCAGTAGCCAGGTCACGACCAGCGAAACCGCTGCAATCACAGCCAATAGCGTACCGATGGGGTACGACTCGAGCAGGTTGTTCAAGACCTCGTCGGAATACACCAGGTAGTCGACGGCAATAAAGTTGAACCTGACCCCGAATTCGTCCCAGAACAGCCATTCGGCAACGGCGGTGAACAGCATCACGAAAACCGTCACAAACAGCAGCAGTTGCAGCGCCCTGCGGTGCCATCGCGACGACCATAGTGCCGGCGGGCACACCAGCACGTAGAGGCCCAGAGGCAGGATGGCATAGGCCAGAAAGCTCAGGTCATAAAGCAGTCCTGTCGCGAAGATGGATACGTAAGCGCCCCCAGCCTGGTCAAGATGACCGACTGTCAGGACCACACGGGTGAGTACAAAGACAAACAACCAGATGAGTGCCACCAGCCGCAGAAAGCGGATGGGCGCGTAACGCCATTGAATCATGTGAACGTCCTTTTATTGTTCTTCACCCGACGATCCGTGCCGGGTGTAAGCAGAGTGAGCCAGGACGATTAAAGCAACAGATTGCTTATCAGGCCAGTTTCCTCATTGGGCACTCACCGTCCAGGAAGGCATGCAAACGGTCGGGCGCTCGAATATTCGATAAAACTTTCCGAGAGCTCATTACTCACACCTTGTAACGACTTCGCCGGCACCGACCGTAAAACAGCGGAGCGTCACCCCTGATGAGTGAGGAGAACCACCATGAACAGCCTTAACCAGGCCCCGCAACTGTCCGACGTCAGCACCCTGCGCGAACGCGCGCGGCACAATGTGGAAAACGGCGCGGTCACCGAAGGCTACAGCGCTGATCGGGAAACCATCCTGCGTCTGCTTAACGAGTCGCTGGCCACCGAACTGGTCTGTGTGCTGCGTTACAAGCGCCACCACTACATGGCCACCGGTCTCAAGGCCAGCGTCGCGGCGGCTGAGTTTCTGGAACACGCACAGCAAGAAGCCGAGCACGCCGACAAACTGGCCGAGCGCATCGTGCAACTGGGCGGCGAGCCGGAGTTCAACCCCGACACCCTGTCGAAGAATTCCCATGCCCAGTACGTGGCCGGTAATAACCTCAAGGAAATGGTCTACGAAGACCTCGTCGCCGAGCGCATCGCCGTGGACAGCTACCGCGAGATCATTCAGTACATCGGCGAATCGGACCCGACTACCCGTCGTATCTTCGAAGACATTCTGGCCCAGGAAGAAGAACACGCCGACGACATGGCGGACATTCTGGCGGATCTGTAACAGGTTCGACCGAGACAACGCGGCCGGCTACCGGCCGCGTTATCGATCCAATACCATGGCGGACTCCCCAGGCATCCGGAGTTTTGTCCCGCCGTGATCACTCGTCCGCAAAACCCAGACACGCTCACGCTGCTGTTTTCCCTCAAGGGTTCGATCATCCCGGCCATCTGGCGCAAGGTGCTGTTTACCGTGCTGATCAGTACTGCCGTGGTCGCCGTGCATGGCACCGTGTTCAGCTTCAAGTTCAGCCTGACGGCCACGCCCTTTACGCTATGGGGCCTGACGCTGGCGATCTTTCTCGGTTTTCGCAACACCGTGGCCTACCAACGCTTCTGGGAGGCGCGAACGCTATGGGGCGAGATGCTGATCGTCAGCCGCAATCTGACCCGCCAGACACGCAGCCTGCTGCCAGCGCTTAGCGCCGAACAGCGCCGGTCACTGGCCGATGGATTGATTGGCTTTGCTTATTTGCTTAAACAGCATTTGCGCGGCAGTGCGCCAGGCGATCAGGAGCAACGGCTGATGGGCGCCGATGCCGAGACAGTCTTGAGCCGCCAGAACCCACCCAGCGTCTGGCTCGGCTTGCTGGGCGAACGCTATATGGCCGCTGCCCGGCACGCGAAGGCCGCCGATGTCGTGGCGGTGAATATCGATCAGCAGCTCAGCCGCCTTTCCTACGTGTTGGGCGGCTGCGAGCGGATCAAGACCACGCCCATTCCGTACCCCTATATCTTGTTGCTGCATCGCACGGTACATGTGTATTGCCTGTTGCTGCCCTTCTGCCTGGTCGACAGCATCGGCTGGTTCACACCACTGGCGGTGTGCATCCTGGCCTACACCTTTTTCGGCCTCGATGCGCTGGGCGACCAGATCTCTGACCCGTTCGACACCCAGCCCAACGACCTGCCGCTGGAAGCCATGTGCCGCAGTGTCGAGATCGCCGTGCTGGAGTTGCTCGACCAACCCACGCCACCGCCGGTTCAGGCGGTGGATGGGGTGTTGCTTTGATCGGCGCCCTGCGCCTTATTTCACCGTCTTGTTCAATTTCCCCGCCCTGATCTGCTCCAGCAACGGTGTGCACTGGTCCGGCTCGTTATCACCCGTGGCAACCAGTGCCAGCAGGCTGGCAGCGGGACCTGCAGCAATACCCAAGGCAACCATACCCGCGCCGCGCAGCAGCAACGGGCCGGTTTTCACCCCGGCGTTGGGCTTGGCGAACGGGCCGTTGACGTACAACGGCGAGCGCAGCGAGAACACCCGGAAACCTTTGGATTCAGGGTTGATGTTCAGGTCCAGTTGCTCGGTTTTGAGGTTGGCGGTACCGGTGATGTGGATGATCGCGTTTTCGGTGTCGAAGACGAACAGACGACTGTCGGCCAGACCGTCCTTGATGCCGAAGTCGGTCACTGCGCAGTTGATCTTCACTTCCTTGTCGCCAAACAGCTCGCCGACCACGTAGTTGCCGACGTTGAGCCCGGCAATTTCCATCAGGCCACGACTGATCGCGCCGTCGTTGATCAGCATGCGCAGCTCGCCGTTGGCGGTGCCCAGCAAAGCGGCCACCGAGTTGCCCCGACCACTGATGTCGGCATCGCCGTTCAGTTCGCCGAAGCTGGTCTTCATCGGCTCGAAGGTGGGGAACAACTGCTTGAGCTTGAAGCCACGCGCAGTCAGTTTGGCCCGGCCCTGCAACGGCTGAGCGCGTCCGTCCAGGCGAATATCGACATCCAGCTTGCCACCGGCCACGCCAAAGCGCAGCGGTTTAAGGCTGAGCTGGCCATCGTCGAGCAACACATGGGTATACAGGTCGGTAAACGGCAGGTCCGGGCTTTGCACGATACGCTTGCCGGTGAACTCGACATCGGCGTCCATGGCGCGCCAGCGGGCGGTTTCGAAGGTCTCGACCGGCAGCACTTTGCTCGACGGCTGCTTGCTTTGCCCGCCGCGTTTTTTCTGCTCGGCGTTGGAGTCGGCGCCAATCAACGGCGCGAGATCGCTGAACAGCAACTGATCGGATACCAGCTTGCCGGTCAGCTTGGGCCGTGGCTGGCTGGCGACGAAGCCCAGGTCGCCATGAATATCGCTGTTGCCGATCTTGCCGTTGAAGCCTTCGTAACGAAAGCTGGCGCCTTGCGGGTCTTTGAGGCGCGCAATCAGGCGCCCGTCGGTGGAGTACGCCCCGGAATCGGGCAGGGTCACGCCGGTCAATGGGTACAGGTTGCTCAGGCTGGCGCCTTCAAGCTTGAGGCGCAGGTCGAGCGCACCGAAATTCTGCGGGTCGGTCAGGGTGCCTGCGATCACCACATGGGTGTCGCCGATGCGCACATCGCCCTGCACCGGGAACGGCTGCGTGGCGTCCTTGAGTGCCAGCAAGCCGCCGACCTTGCCGTTGCCGGTCACGGCCTGGCCGCGATACTGGCCCTTGGTGGTGAAGGCAAACGCATAGTCCTGCGGCACAAGGCCTTTGTCGGCGGCTTTTTTGGCCTCCTTGCCGCCGACGATGTCACTGAAGGGGATCGGCTTGCCCAGCGGGGTGATGACCGCTTCCATCTGCGTGTTCAGGGTCTGGTCCTTGAAGTTGACCAGGCCCTTGTCGAACTTGATCGAACCGATGTCCAGCACCCAGGCCGACGGCTTGGCATCCGGGTCGGACGCTGGCAAATCGAATACCCAGTTGGCACGACCGTCGGCCAGGCGCTCCAGTTTTGCGTCGGGGCCGGTCAGTTCGATACGCGGGATCACCACCTGCTGTACCAGCAACGGCAGGGGCGACAGGGTAAAGGTGACTTGCTTGAGGGTGACCATCTGCGGCTGCTTCGACCAGTCGGGGTTGCCCAGGCTCAGGTCCTGAGCAACAAACCGTGGCCACGGCACCCATGCGCGCCAGCCGCCCTCTTGGGTCTGGCGCTGCCAGTGCACGCTCAGGTCGCCATTGATTGCGAATGGACGGTTCAGCGCCTGGCTGACCTTGTCGTTGAGCATCGGCTTGATGCGGTTCCAGTCGAAGGTGGCAATCACCACGATCAGGATGGCCAACAGGGCAATCAGGCTGCCCGCTGTCCAGGCGATAATCTTGCGGCTGCGCGTCATTGCACAAATCTCCTAAAACCAGCGCGCCATCCGGGGCGCGCCGAAAACGACATATCGCTTAGGACTCTTGAAAGTCCAGAGGGTTTGACCCAATCGTGAATCAAATTAGGGCGTGCTAAAGTGCGGCGCAGTTTATCGCCAGAAGCACCGTGTAATGTCAGCCCGCGCCGAACAAAAGCAACAGACCCGCAAAGCCCTGCTTGAAGCCGCTCACCGGCTGATGGAGAGCGGGCGCGGATTCGCCAGCCTGAGCCTGCGCGAGGTGGCGCGCACCGCCGGTATCGTACCGACCGGCTTCTATCGGCACTTCGACGATATGGACCAGTTGGGCCTGGCGCTGGTCACCGAAGTGGGCCAGACCTTCCGGCAGACCATCCGTCTGGTGCGGCATAACGAGATGGTCATGGGTGGCCTGATCGAAGCCTCGGTGCGCATTTTTCTTGAAGACGTGACGGCCAATCGCGCGCAATTCCTGTTTCTGGCCCGCGAGCAGTACGGTGGCTCGCTCAAGGTGCGCCAGGCGCTGGCCGCGCTGCGCGAAGGCATTGTTGCCGACCTTGCGACCGACCTTGGCAAGATGTCCAAGTGGCAGCACCTGAGCAGCGCCTCGCTGGCGATCATCGCCGACCTTGTGGTCAAGAGTGTGTTTGCCATGCTGCCTGAACTGATCGACTCCCCCGCCACACCGCTGGCCGCGCACCAGACGCCGCAGGCCAAGATTACCGAGCAGTTGCGCTTTATCTTTATGGGCGCCCGGCACTGGCGCGGCCTGAATCACTAGGACAGATTCGGCACCATTTCGATACAGACTTGCCAGACCGCACCAAAATAGCGCGAAAAAATGCTCTAAATCCGTATTCCAGACGCCCTGAAGTGGCTTTTTGCTCACTCAAGGCACGTTGGCAAGCCCCTTGCTCTGTCATGAAGCATTGCCAATCGCTGGAAGCCTGCCAATGCTGGTCATTCATAAACGCATCGAAGCCCGGGATCACTGGGACGCCGAATTGCTGCTCACCTTCGAGGCGCGTAGCAAAAGCCGCCTGCGCTGTTTCAGCACCGAGCAGGAAGATGTCGGCCTGTTCCTGGCCCGCGGCCAGTCACCGCTGCACGATGGCGAATGCCTGCAAGCCGAAGACGGGCGCATCGTGCGCGTTCGCGCCCGCCCCGAGCAACTGCTGCATGTCACTTGCAGCAGCGCGTTCGAGCTGACCCGCGCCGCTTATCACCTGGGCAATCGCCATGTCGCGCTGCAAGTGGGCGATGGCTGGCTGCGTTTGCTCGACGACTATGTGCTCAAGGCCATGCTCGACCAGCTCGGCGCTCGTTGCGAAACCCTTGAGGCGCCTTTTCAGCCGGAGCACGGTGCTTATGGCGGTGGCCATCACCATTCCCGCGCAGGCGAAGAAGACTTCAACTATGCGCCGCGCCTGCACCAGTTCGGCGTGCGCACATGAACAATGCCTGGGCGCTGTTGCGCCTGGCCAGCCCGCAATTGCCGATCGGCGGCTACAGCTATTCACAAGGGCTGGAACTGGCGGTCGACAACGGCCTGGTGCATGACTCGCTCAGCGCCCGGCGCTGGATCAGCGATCAGTTACTGCTCAACCTGGCGCGCTTCGAGGCGCCGCTGCTGCTGGCGCATTGCACGGCTGCCCTTGAGCAAGACTGGGGACAACTGCTGCAACTGAGCGAAGAACACCGCGCCAGCCGGGAAACCCGCGAGCTGCATCAGGAAAGTCGGCAGATGGGCTATTCGTTGCAGCAACTGCTCAACGGCCTGAGCGAACTGGACCTGCCGGCGCGGCGCTTTCTGCAACAAATCGGCGAACCGCATATCGCCCTGGGCTGGGCGCTGGCCGCCCGTGCCTGGCAGATCGAGCCGCAGGAAGCGCTGGCCGCCTGGCTCTGGAGCTGGCTGGAAAACCAGCTGGCGGTGCTGATGAAAACCTTGCCGCTGGGCCAGCAGGCCGCGCAGCGCCTGACCAGCGAACTGCTGCCGGCGCTGCAACAGGCCCGCCAGCACGCAACGAGCCTGGGCTGCCCGCAATGGGGCAGCGCGCCGTTTGGCCTGGCGCTGGCCAGCATGGCCCATGAACGTCAATACAGCCGGTTGTTCCGGTCCTGAACCCTTGGAGAACACAATGAACAGCCAACCCCTGCGCGTCGGTATCGGCGGCCCGGTCGGATCCGGCAAGACCGCCCTGACCCTGGCGCTGTGCCTGGCACTGCGCGAGCGCTACAACCTGGCGGTGGTGACCAACGATATCTACACCCGCGAAGACGCCGACTTTCTGGTGCGCAACGAGGCCCTGGCGCCGGAGCGCATCATTGGCGTCGAGACCGGCGGCTGCCCGCACACGGCGATTCGCGAAGATGCCTCGATCAATCTCGAAGCGGTCGATCAGCTCAACCGGCGTTTTCCGGGCCTGGACCTGATTCTGGTCGAGTCCGGCGGCGACAACCTGTCGGCCACGTTCAGCCCGGAACTGTCGGACCTGACCATTTATGTGATCGACGTGTCGGCCGGCGACAAGCTGCCACGCAAGGGTGGGCCGGGCATCTGCAAGTCCGACATGCTGGTGATCAACAAGATCGACCTGGCCGATCTGGTCGGCGCCTCGCTGGAGATGATGGACCGCGACACGCGCAAGATGCGTGGCGAACGGCCGTTTGTGTTCAGCAACCAGAAAACCGGCCAGGGCCTTGAGCAGATCATTGCCTTCATCGAACGCCAGGGCCTGCTGACCCCGGCCGCCTGAACCTCATTGCCCAAGGAGAACCCACGCATGAACGTCTCGAAAACCCTTGCCGTTGTGGCCTTGCTGATCGCGCCCGGCCTGGCCTTTGCTCACCCAGGCCACAGCGACAACGGCCTGATCGCCGGCCTCGGCCACCCGCTGGGCGGCCTGGATCACCTGCTGGCAATGTTGGCTGTCGGCCTGTGGGCGGCGCAACAGAGCGGTGCCGCACGCTGGGCGCTGCCGGTGACGTTTGTCGGCGCCTTGCTGGTCGGCGGCCTGTTGGGCTTTGCCGGGCTGCAACTGCCGGCACTGGAAAGCGGCATCGCCGCCTCGGTGCTGGCACTGGGCCTGGCGGTGGCACTGGCCGTGCGTCCGCCCTTGGTACTGGCAGTGATTGCCACGGCTATCTTCGCCTTGTTCCATGGCGTGGCGCATGGCCTTGAACTGCCGGAAATGAGCAGTGCCTGGAGCTATGCCGCAGGTTTTGTCGCCGCCACCGCCGCCCTGCATGCCGCCGGCTACGCCGTGGTGCGTTATCTGCCGCAGGCCGCTGCACCGTTGGTGCGTGTGGCCGGTGCCGCTTCGGCGATGGCCGGTGCGTGGTTGCTGGCGGGCTGATCGCTTTTTCGCGGCCACGGGGGTGCGCGGCCTGTTAACATTGCGCGCACCCGATCCTGCCGTGACGCCAGCCGATGACCCACGCCCCCAGCTCCGCCCCCCAGCCTGAACTGACTGCGGTTTTCGCCGCGCTACAGGCGCACTTTCTCCACGTCATCGTGCCCTTGTGGCAAGGCCCCGGCTGGAACGCCGCCCTCGCCCTGCCCTACGAGGCTGTGGATAACCATCATCAGCCTTTGCCGGTGCAACGCTATCGGGCCATGGCCTGTGCACGGCAGTTGTTTGTGTTCTCCAGCCTGATCGGCAACCCTGATATCAAGGAAGCAGAATCGCGCGCGCATGCTCTGTTTCGCTCGCTGCAACGGCATTTTCACGATGCCGAGCACGGCGGCTGGTTCTACAGCATCGATGCCCAGGGCGCACCGCTGGACCGGCGCAAGGATCTGTACACCCACGCCTTTATCATTTTTGCCTGTGTGCATTACTGGCAGCGTACCCGCGAGCCTTTGGCAGAGTCGGTGCTCAATGCGGCCCTGAATGTAGTGCGCGAACGCTTTGCCGATGGACAGGGTTTGTACGAAGCCTGCCTGGCCGAAGACTGGTCGACGCTGGGCACCGGCCCTTTGCAGAACCCGTTGATGCACCTGGCCGAAGCCTTTCTGGCCACCCTGCACGTACGCGCCGACCCTGGGACCGCCGGGTTGCTGGACGGCCTGCTCAAGCATTTGCATGAACGCTTCATCGATCCGGCCAGTGGCCTGATGCTGGAGAAACCGCGCGGGGCTGTGGATAACTGGTACGAACCGGGGCATCAGTTCGAGTGGTTCTTCCTGCTGCAATCGTCCCCCGAACTGCACGGCAAGCCCCTGCACCGTGCGCTCGACAAAGCGTTTGCCCAGGCACAGGTGCAGGGCGTCGATGCGCACAGTGGCGGGGTCAGCGGGATGCTCAAGCTGGATGGTAGCGTGATCGACGGTACCCGGCGCATCTGGGCTCAGGCCGAATACCTGCGCGCGCTGGCCCTGCGCGAGGGCGCCCAGACCGACCTGTTGCGTCAGGCGCAAACCCTGCAGCAGGACTTTCTACATGCCAAGGGCTGGCATGAATGCCTGAATGAAAAAGGGCATGTCAGCCGCAGCGACATGCCCTCTACCACGCCTTATCACCTGGCGACCTGCTATATCGGCCTGGCCGACTACCTGCAGAACCGGTAAAGAACGGAGGCGATCAACCGCGGTTACGGTCGATCGAAAAACCGGCCCAGGTCTGGCTCACCGGCATCAGTTCCAGGCTGTTGATGTTGACGTGAGCCGGGGTGTTCATGATCCAGAAGATCGTGTCGGCGATGTCCTGCGGCTGGATCGGTTCGGCGCCGGCGTAGGTGGCGTCGTACTTGGCCTGGTCGCCATTGAAGCGCACCAGCGAGAATTCGCTTTCGCACAGGCCCGGCTCAAGATTAGTCACCCGTACGCCCGTACCGACCAGGTCATTGCGCAGGTTCAGCGAGAACTGGCCCACGAAGGCCTTGGTGCCGCCATAGACGTTACCGCCTGGATACGGGTAGTTGCCTGCCACCGACCCCAGGTTGACGATGCTGGCGCCACGGCCATGGCCGATCAGGCGCGGCAGCAGCAGGCGCGTGGTGTAGACCAGGCCCTTGATGTTGGTGTCGATCATGGTTTCCCAGTCGTCCAGATCGCACTTGGGCGCCGGATCGATACCCAGCGCCAGGCCTGCGTTGTTGATCAGCCCGCGAATGGTGGCGAACTCTTCAGGCAGGGTCGCAATGGCGCTCTCGATGGCCGCACGGTCGCGCACGTCCAGTTCCAGGGTCAGCACCCGGGTCTTGGCCGACAATTCGGCCTGCAGGGCTTCCAGGCGCTCTTTACGACGGCCAGTGAGTACCAGCGACCAGCCGGCCTCGGCGAAACGGCGGGCACAGGCTTCGCCAAATCCGGAAGTGGCCCCGGTAATGAATACGGTGGAAGTCATTTCGTTCTCCTGAAAGGGCGCGTGCGCGCAGCCTGTTGATAAGTAACAAGAGCGGCAGAATGCCCGTGCCAGCGGCTCCGGATCAAGTCCGACGGGCAAACAGGCGTGTAATGGCGGAGTATTTGAGCAAAATTTGATCAATCCTGCGCAAGCCAGGCACTACGGGGGCTACAGAAGGTTTTGCTCACCTTATCCACAGTCAGGCCCACAGTCTCTGGGGGCAAGTGCTAATCGGTGAAAGCCTCGCATTCCGGGGGCTGCAGCGCTGGACGGCAGGTTTTTCACTTGACTTGCGCGGGCGCTATGTAACATCTCGGTCATACAGAAAAAAGCAAAATGTCCTGCAGGCCGCTGATAGCGCTGGATTGCGCGGTCTTTCCAAGGCTTTCCCACAGACTTATCCACAGGTCGACAACACTTTTAGACTGTATGAATAAACAGCCTTTCAGGCGTTGACAAACTGCCTTTAACCCCACCCGGAAAGCACTGTTCATTTTTTGATCGCAAGCCTGCAAGCCTTGTATATAAAGGGCTACAGCCAGCTACCACCAAGTTATCAACAGCCGGCTCCACAGTAATCCTGAACAAGTCGAAAGTATGACAAAACAGGCCTGAACAGCGGTTTTATGTCGCGCTGTAGCCGACTTGCAAAAAGGTTTTCCACAATTTGAAAAAAGCCCCGGGCGGAAAACCGGCCGGGGCGTCTGTGGACAAGTTGCGAAAGCGTTAATGCCCGCCCAGATAAGCGTTACGCACCTCTTCGTTGCTCAGCAGCTCCTGGCCACTGCCTGTCAGGCGAATTTCACCGTTGACCATCACGTAGGCGCGGTCGGACAGTTTCAAGGCATGGTTGGCGTTTTGCTCGACCAGAAAGATGGTCATGCCGCCAGCCGCCAGCTCGCGCAGGGTCGAGAAGATCTGTTTGACGATGATCGGCGCCAGGCCCAGGCTCGGCTCGTCGAGCAGCAACAGTTTGGGCCGGCTCATCAGTGCACGGGCAATCGCCAGCATCTGTTGCTCACCGCCCGACATGGTCATGGCACGCTGGTTACGGCGCTCCTTGAGCCGCGGGAACAGCTCGAACATGCGCTGCATGTCTTCGGCGCAGTGCTTGTCGCCAATCGGGATGGTGCCCATCAGCAGGTTTTCTTCCACCGACATGTCGGGAAACACCCGGCGACCTTCCGGCGACTGGGCGATGCCATTGGAGGCGATGTAGTGCGACGACTTCTGGGTGATGTCGGTGCCCTGATAGATGATCTGCCCGCCGGCCGCCCGCGGCTGGCCGAAGATCGACATCAGCAGCGTCGACTTGCCCGCGCCGTTGGAGCCGATCAGGCTGACCGTCTCGCCTTCGTTGATGTGCAGCGAGACTTTCTTGAGGGCCTGGATCGGCCCGTAGAACACATCGATATCCTTCATTTCGAGGATCGGGTTGCTCATACCAATTCCTCTTCATCCGCGCCCAGGTAGGCGGCGATCACTTTCGGATCGTTACGTATCTGCTCCGGTCCGCCCTTGGCAATCACGTTGCCATGATCGAGCACCACGATGTCGTCGGAAATGCCCATGACCATGCCCATGTCGTGCTCGATCAGCACGATGGTCATGTCGTGCTCGTCGCGCAGCTTGCGGATCATGCCGCTCAAGGCTTCGGTTTCCTGCGGGTTGAGGCCGGCCGCCGGCTCGTCCAGGCAGATAACCTGCGGACGTGTGCACATGGCGCGGGCGATTTCCAGGCGGCGTTGCTGGCCGTAGGACAGCTCGCCGGCCAGACGGTTGGCGCAGTCGACAAGATCGACCACTTCAAGCCAGTAGAACGCAGTGTTCAGCGCGTCTTCTTCGGCCTTGCGGTAGCCACGGGTGTTGAGGATGCCGCTGATCAGGCTGCGATTGACCCACATGTGCTGGGCCACCAGCAGGTTTTCCACCACCGACATTTCCTTGAACAGGCGAATGTTCTGGAAGGTGCGGGCAAGGCCTGCGCGGTTGACCAGGTGGGTACCGCCGAACATCTTGTAGTACACGCGGCTGATGAAGCTGGCCGGCGACACGAAGTCGGTGGGCTGGAACGACTCGCCCAGCAGCTTGATCACGTTGGTAGTCTTGCCACGGGTGTGCAGCTCGATGCGCCCGCCAGTGGCCTTGTAGAAGCCGGTCAGGCAGTTGAACACGGTGGTCTTGCCGGCGCCGTTGGGGCCGATCAGGGCGAAAATCGAGTTGCGGCGCACCTCAAGGCTGACATCGCTGAGCGCCTTGATACCGCCGAAGTGCATCATCAGGTGCTCGACCGAAAGAACGATTTGATTGCTCATCGGGCAGCTCCTTCCTGAACCAGGGCACCTTTGCGTGGTTTGACGCCGGTACGGCTGATACGAATCAGGCCGCGTGGCCGCCAGATCATCATCACCACCATCAGGATGCCGAACAGCAGCACGCGGTATTCGGCGAAGTTGCGCAGCAGCTCAGGGGTAATGGTCAGCACGAACGCTGCGATCACCACACCCACCGTCGAGCCCATGCCGCCCAGCACGACGATGGCCAGGATCAGCGCCGACTCGAAGAAGGTGAACGAGGTCGGGTTGACGAAGCCCTGGTACGAGGCAAAGAACACCCCGGCCAGGCCTGCGGTCGAAGCGCCGATGGTGAAGGCCGAGAGCTTGACCAGCACGTGGTTCAGGCCCATCGAGCGGCAGGCAATCTCGTCTTCGCGCAGCGCTTCCCAGGCACGACCGATCGGCATGCGGGTCAGGCGATGCTTGATGAACAGTACTGCCAGCACCACCAGGAACAGCACGGTGTAGATGAACAGGAATTTCAGGTCGCCGTTGTATTCGAAGCCGAAATACTCGTGGATCGGAATCCCGCCGTCTTTGGCTCGGCGGCCGAACTCCAGGCCGAAAAAGGTTGGCGACGGCACCGGTACACCGTTCGGACCGCCGGTGAACGACAGCCAGTTGTTGAGCACCAGACGGATGATTTCACCGAAGCCCAGGGTCACGATGGCCAGGTAGTCACCGTGCATGCGCAACACCGGAAAACCGAGGATGCACCCGGCCAGTGCCGCCGCAATCGCCGCCAGCGGCAAGGCCGACCAGAAGCCCAGGCCCAGGTACTGGTAGCCCAGCGCCAGACCATAGGCGCCGATGGCGTAGAACGCCACATAGCCCAGGTCGAGCAGGCCGGCCAGACCGACGACGATGTTCAGGCCCAGGCCCAGCAGCACGTAGATCAGCCCGAGAATGACCACGGTCAGCAGGTACTTGTTGGCAAAGATCGGGAACACGATGGCAATCACGATCAGCGCCGGAATGATCCAGTACAGGCTCGACTTGTGATCGGGCTTGAGCACATGCACACCTGAACCGCCCGACTCGATGCCCGCCGCAATACGCAGGCCCTTCGGGGTTTGCAGGAACAGGCTCAACAGCAGGCGGCCGACCATGACCACCCCGACCAGCGCCGCGACGCGGCCCGGTTGCAGGTTGAAGCTGTAGCCATCGAGCACCACGCCGACGACCGGACCGAAGACGATGAGCGCCAGCAAACCGGCCAGCACCGCATCGATCAGGCTTTTCTTGTAATCGATTGGTTTGATAGGAGCAGACATGCTTACACCTTAGCCACGAGTGGGCGACCCAACAGGCCCTGAGGACGGAAGATCAGAATCAGCACCAGCAGGCCGAAGCTGAACACGTCTTTGTAGTCGGAGTTGATCAGGCCGGAGAACTGCGCCTCGGCAACGCCCAGAATCAGGCCACCAAGCATCGCACCCGGCAACGACC
Source organism: Pseudomonas sp. 3A(2025) (assembly GCF_054589175.1). Lineage (NCBI taxonomy): Bacteria > Pseudomonadati > Pseudomonadota > Gammaproteobacteria > Pseudomonadales > Pseudomonadaceae > Pseudomonas > Pseudomonas sp. 3A(2025). The sequence goes on from NZ_BAAILM010000039.1 coordinate 83,127, forward strand.
CGATACCGCCCAGCACTGCAGCGGTGAACGCCTTGATGCCGATCACGAAGCCTGCGTAGAAGTCGAAGGTGCCGTAGTTCATGGTGATCAGCACACCGGCCAGCGCCGCCATGGCGGCACCGATGATGAACACGTAGGAAATCACCCGGTCGGTGTTGATGCCCAGGATCGACGCCATCTTGCGGTCCTGCTGTGTGGCGCGGCACATGCGGCCCAGCTTGGTGCACTTGATGATGTAGGTCAGGATCGCCATGCCGGCGAAGGCGGCGATCAGGATGAAGATCTTGGTGTAGGTGATCTGCACGAAACCGCTGCCGATCTCGAAGCGCCAGGCGCCTTCGAGCAGCGTCGGGACGCCTTGCTGGCGTGCACCCTGGCTGATCTGCGCGTAGTTTTGCAGGATCAGGGAAATGCCGATGGCGCTGATCAGCGGCGCCAGGCGGGTCGAGTTGCGCAGCGGCTTGTAGGCCACCCGCTCAATCACGAAGCCGTAGACGGCGGTGACCACGATGGTGAATGCCAGCGTGCCCAGAATCAGGAAAGGGAACGACTCCATGCCGAAGAACGACAGGACCGCCAGACCGATAGCGGTCAGGTAGGCGGAAATCATGTACACGTCGCCGTGGGCGAAGTTGATCATGCCGATAATGCCGTAGACCATCGTGTAGCCGATGGCGATCAGGCCGTAGACCGACCCGAGGGTCAGGCCGTTGACCATTTGTTGCAGAAAAATACCGTCCATCACGCACGCTCACACACTTGAAGGCCGCTCAGGGTCCTGCCCGCCGCTCCCCTTGATGGAGGCGGCGAACAGGTAGTCAGGCTCGGAAGAAATCCGGGGCCACGGCTGTGGCACCCGTATCGGGATTACTTCTGTTTTTCGAGTTGCTTGTACTTGCCTGTAGCGTCCCACTGGTAGACGACGTAGTCGGAGACCTTCAGGTCGCCCTTGGCGTCCCAGGTCTTCTCGCCCATGACGGTCTTGACCGGGTTGGCCTTGAGCCATGCAGCGGCCGCATCGCCCTTGTTCGACTTGGCACCGTTGAAACCGGCGGCCAGGGCCTGCAACGAAGCGTAAGCGTAGAGGGTGTAGCCTTCAGGCTCGTAACCGGACTTGCGGAACTCGTCGACCACCGCCTTGCTGTCTGGCAGCAGACGCGGGTCGGCGCCGAAGGTCATGTACACGCCATCGACGTATTGCGCGCCGCCAGCGGTGGTGACCAGTTCGTCGGTGACGATGCCGTCGTCGGACATGAACTTCACGTCCTTGAGGCCCTGCTCGCGCAACTGGCGAACCAGAGGGCCGGCTTCCGGGTGCAGGCCACCGAAGTAGACGACGTCGGCACCGGTGGAGCGGATCTTGGTGACCAGGGCACTGAAGTCTTTCTCGCCACGGGTCAGGCCTTCGTACAACACTTCTTTCACGCCACGCGCGGCCAGTTGCTTGCGGGTCGCGTCGGCCAGGCCCTGGCCGTAGGTGTCCTTGTCGTGGATGACGGCGATTTTCTTGCCTTTGAGCACATCGACGATGTAGTCGCCCGCCACGATGCCTTGCTGGTCGTCGCGACCGCACATGCGGAACACTTCTTTCAGGCCGCGCTCGGTCACGGTCGGGTTGGTCGAGCCTGGGGTGATGGCGATCACACCGGCGTCGCTGTAGACCTCTGAAGCCGGGATGGTCGACGAAGAGCAGAAGTGCCCGACCACACCGATCACCTTGTCCTGGTCAACCAGGCGGTTGGCCACGGCCACGGCCTGCTTGGGTTCGCAGGCATCGTCGCCTGGCACCAGCACGATCTTCTCGCCATTGACGCCGCCCGCCTTGTTGATGGCATCGGCAGCGGCCTGTGCGCCCCTCATATACTGTTCGCCAAACGAAGCATTGGCGCCGGTCATCGGACCGGCTACACCGATCTTCACGTCCGCTTGCGCAAAAGACGACACGCCCAATGCCGTTGCCACTGCGATTGCAAGAAAGCCTTTCCGGTAGAACGTCTGCGACATGAGTGGTGCTCCTGGGTTTTTTTAGTTAGCACTGCGACTACGAAATTGCTTTGAGCAAGCGCCGTGCCATCATTTTTTATTTTTTCAAAACTCAACGCCGGGATGACATTCGGTCATCGGCGGGCCAGCAACACAAGGAGGTGCAACCCTCTAATTCAAGCAGTTGCAACCCAAAAGAAAAACAGTACAACCAAGACAAGCAAAAAGCAGCAACCCACCCCTCCAGAGATGGGCAACCAGACGGTAACCGGATCTGTCACCGAAGTGCACACCGACGGTGCGAGTGCGCTACGGGACGCACCATTTTGAGATTAGTGGATTGTGGCCGTAACGCCGGAATTTGCTGCCCGGATGCACGGTTGATCCAGTGGATATTGATAACCGGGCATGAGGCGCGGGGCAAACGAGGTTTGGGCGGGACGTCATTCCGTTTGGGCATGAATGACGTTCCATCGTGCTCACGCTCAAGGCTCATCCCAAAAGGTGGCGTATTTGAGCCGATCAATCGTATCGCCCGCATAAAAGGAGAAAGGACGGCCAAGATCCGCAATCCTTTTTTCGCACTCAAGGTAGGGCTGCCATTGTGTGAGGGGCTGGGCACCCGCTACAGGCTCGTCAACATGACCGAAAACAAAGCCTGCACTGTCGATCATCCTGAGCACCGGCGTACCGTCTCTGTAGGTGAGCGATCGCTTGGATGGGGCCATGTTGAGCCGTACCTCCACGCCCCGCTCATCCAGCAACCGGGCAAGACTTGCATCCTTGAGTTTCAGGCGTGCATTCAAAGCAATCTGTGGCGCTTCCTGAGTATCGGGCCGGGTGGTGAGGTGCATCTCAAGCCCTTTTTCGTCCGTGAAGCGACTTCCCGGCAATGGCGCAATGCTCTCGTAGCGATCAGGAACCGGTATTTGCAGGAACGCGCCGATATAACACAGTGACTGCCTTTGCTCCGACGCACGTCGCCAGTTGATTCCGGTCGTTTCGATACCTGCCTGTGGCCCTGCCTCGATGCGCAGCCAGTCGTGGGTAAACTTGATGGCCGAGACACTGATAGAACGTCTCAGCGCTGCGAAATCAATACGCTTGGCCGCCTCAAACCTGGGCGTCACTGTCAGCGTCATCTCGAAGTTGACCTGATCACGGGCCTGCAGAATACCAATCAGGTAGGCCTTGATAATGGCTCGCGTCTCGGGCGTAAGCGCGGCTTTTCTGACGTGTACATGTAACGTGGCCCGGTCATCGCTGTCCACGACGATGTCCAGATCGTCAGGTTTTATTCCTAGCTTCCACAGGCCCGCTTGCAACTGCCCGACATAGCGGCGCTTCGGCACGCCTGCATCGGCAGGCAGTCGATCCAGATAAGAGCGGCCAAATTCCAGCGTCGCGAGTTTTTCCCATGGAAATATCGAGTCGCAGCCCGTCAGAATCAAAAGGCTGGCGATAACGCATAAAGCGGTTTTTCTCACACACTCTCCTGTAGTGCCCGGCAGCCTGGGCAATCAATCATTCTTCCTGTGTCAAGCGCTGCCACCTTACAGGCAGCACATTCAGAATCCACCGAAAAACCTTTTTAAATCCCCCTCACCCGTCCACCGCTGGCATCATGTCGCTCTCGGTACGCGCATCGATCAGGCGGCTGACCCTTGAGCTTCGCGCTGCCGGACCTATTTCTTGTCCAGGCTGCGCCGTGCGCGCAGCCCTGCCGGAGTCACTTGATGAGCGAGAGCGCTTTCTCAGAACGCATCGTGCAGAACCTGATCGACACCGATTTCTACAAACTCACCATGATGCAGGCGGTGCTGCACAACTACCCCAACGTGGATGTGGAGTGGGAGTTTCGCTGCCGCAATGGCGAGGACCTGCGCCCTTACCTGCCGCAGATCCAGCAACAGATCGAGCGGTTGTGCGAGCTGTCACTGGGCGATGAGCAGTTGGGGTTTCTGGAGGGCATCAGCTTTCTGAAGCCTGATTTTCTGCGTTTTCTCGGGCTGTTTCGCTTCAATACCCGTTACGTCAAAGCCAGCATCGAGAACGACGAGCTGCGCATTCGCCTGCACGGTCCGTGGCTGCATGTGATTCTGTTCGAGGTGCCGCTGCTGGCCATCGTCAGCGAGGTGCGCAATCGCCAGCGGCATCCGCACATCCTGCTCGATCAGGCTCGCGACCAGTTGCATGCCAAGTTCGACTGGCTGAGCGCCAATGCCGCGCCCGATGAACTGGCCGAACTGAAAGTGGCCGACTTCGGCACGCGCCGGCGCTTCTCTTATGCGGTGCAGGAAACCGTGGTCGATGTGCTCAAGCGTGACTTCCCCGGCCAGTTCGTCGGCACCAGCAATGTGCATCTCGCGCAAAAGATGGACATCAAGCCGCTGGGTACCATGGCCCATGAGTGGATCATGGCGCATCAGCAACTTGGGCCGCGGCTGATCGACAGCCAGAGCGCCGCGCTCGATTGCTGGGTGCGTGAGTACCGGGGTTTACTGGGTATCGCGCTGACCGACTGCATCACCACCGATGCCTTCCTGAGCGATTTCGACCTGTACTTTGCCAAGCTGTTCGACGGCTTGCGGCATGACTCGGGCGACCCGGTGAAGTGGGCCGAAAAATGCATCGCTCACTACCACAAGCTGGGCATCGACCCGATGAGCAAGACGCTGGTGTTCTCCGACGGCCTGACGCTGCCACGGGCGCTGGAAATCTTCCGTGCCCTGCGCGGGCGCATCAACGTCAGCTTCGGTATCGGCACCAACCTGACCGCCGACATTCCAGGCGTCGCGCCGATGAACATGGTGCTGAAGATGACCGCGTGCGCCGGCCAGCCGGTGGCGAAGATTTCCGATGAGCCGGGCAAGGCCCAGTGCAAGGACCCCAACTTCGTCGCCTACCTGCGGCATGTGTTCAAGGTACCGGCAGAGCCCGGCCAGTAAATCTTTTTTCCACAAGGAGCGTTCCATGCAAGCCCTACAACGCCAGATCGCCGAACAGCTCAAGGTCCAGCCGCCGTTTGCCGATCAGGCGGCCCTGCAGGCCGAAGTGACCCGCCGGGTCGAGTTCATCAAGCAGTCACTGCACAATGCGCGCCTCAAAACCCTGGTACTGGGCATCAGCGGCGGCGTCGACTCGCTGACCGCAGGCCTGCTGGCCCAGCGCGCGGTGCGCGAACTGCGTGAAAGCAGCGGCGACAATGCCTACCGCTTTGTCGCAGTGCGCCTGCCGTATCAGGTCCAGCACGACGAGCACGAAGCCACGGCGGCCGTGGATTTCATTGCTCCGGATGAGCGTCATACGGTGAATATCGGGCCGAGCGTCAAGGCGCTGGCCGCCGAGGTGCGGGCGTTTGACGAGCAACACGCCAGCGCGGTTGATTTCGTGGTGGGCAATACCAAGGCGCGGATGCGCATGGTCGCGCAGTACACCATCGCCGGCGCCTATCAGGGCCTGGTGATCGGTACCGACCACGCGGCTGAAGCGGTGATGGGTTTCTTCACCAAGTTCGGCGACGGCGCCTGCGACATCGCGCCGCTCAGTGGCCTGGTGAAAAACCAGGTGCGCGCCATTGCACGCAGCTTCGGTGCGCCGGAATTTCTGGTTGAAAAGGTGCCTACCGCCGACCTGGAAGACCTCGCCCCCGGCAAGCCGGACGAAGCCTCGCATGGTGTGACCTACGCCGAGATCGACGCCTTTCTGCATGGCGAGCCGGTGCGCGAAGAAGCCTTCCGGATCATCAGCGAGACCTACGCCAAGACCCAGCACAAGCGTGAGCTGCCTTACGCACCGTAATGACCGGTGTTATTTGAGGATCACGTCGCCGCGCATCATCGCGACGTGGCCCGGGAAGGTGCAGAAGAAGGTGTATTTTTGCGCCGGATCAAGCTGAGTGGCGTCGAAAGTGACCGAGTCGCTTTCGCCGCCGCCGATCAGTTTGGTGTGGGCGATGACACGTGTATCGCCTTCCTTGATGTGATCCTTGTCGATGCTGGCGCTCATGCCATCGGTAGCAACGCCTTGCACGTCATCGGTCTTGCTCAGCACCCAGTTGTGACCCATGACGTTTCTTGGCAATGAGCCGATGTGCTTGAGCTCGACGGTGAAGGCCTTGCAGCTCTTGTCGATTTCGACGCTCTGGGTAGTGAACTGCATCATGTCGTTCGACTCGACCGTCGCCTTGCACTCGGCGGCCAGCAACTGACCGCTGGCGAGCGTCAGCACAGACGCCGCCAAAAGTTTGCCAATCATCTACATCTCCTTGGAAGGGTATTCGGTATGGCTTGCAGACTGCCTGATCCGGCCCCCGGTTCCAAGAACCTGCGCCAACATGACTCACCGGCCGGCGATCCGCTTTAGCTCGTAGGACCAATGCCGATCAGTTAAGCCACGACGCGGACCTGTAGGAACCCACCCGCCGCCACGGCGCCGCGCTGTCGCACAGCAAACATTGGATCGTAGGAGGGGCCGGTCGGCGTCCCGATCTGCCGGAATGCCAGACCACGGCGACCGAGTGCGCTCCTATCAGGTCGGTGCCAGACGGAAAATGGGTGAAAACCGGCTTAACTGGTCGGTATTAGCTCGGACCGGCTTTAGCCGGGAAGCAGACGACGCATATTCGCGGCTGAAGCCGCTCCTACGACGGCCAGTACCACCGATACCGTGTCAAAACTCGATCGGCATCACGGTGACGCTGACCTCGGGATCGTGGCTGCCGCCGCCCAGAATCACCCCGCGCAGTGGCGAGACATCGGAGAAGTCGCGGCCCCAGGCCAGGGTGATGTGCTCCAGGGCCGGCTGGATATTGTTGGTCGGATCGAAGTCGACCCAGCCCAGCGTCGGACAGAACACCGATACCCAGGCGTGCGAGGCGTCGGCGCCGATCAGCCGTGGCTGGCCGGGTGGCGGCTGGGTCAGCAGGTAGCCGCTGATATAGCGCGCCGCCAGCCCACGCGAACGCAGGCAGGCGAGCATCAGGTGCGCAAAATCCTGGCAAACGCCGCGGCGGCGCTCCAGCACTTCGACCAGCGGCGTTGCCACCTGAGTGGCTTCGGCGTCGAAGGTGAATTCCTTGAAGATCTTTTCCATCAAGGCCTGCGCGCCAAGCAATACCGGGCGCCCCGGTACGAAGCAATCGTCGGAGAAATCGGCGAACGCACGCTTGAGGTGAATATAAGGCGACTGGAAGCGATACCGCGAAGCATCCAGCACGTTCGCCTCCATGGGCAGGGCACTGTAGGTCAGCGCGTTGCGCGTCAGTTCCCAGGCCGCAGAGCACTCGAAGTCCAGCTGCGGACGCTCCAGCACTTCGACGCGCAGTTGCGCATTGATCTGCAATTCATCGTGTGGGCGCTCGAAGGCCAGGCGGGTTACCGGGTTGCCAAACACATCCAGCTCGTCGCGGCGCATGGTCGGCACCGGGCTGATGTCCAGTTGCTGCTCGATGCAGCGCTGCCACGGACTGTTGCGCGGCCACAGGTGCGCCAGTTGCTGAGCCAGGGACACCGGGCTGTCGTAGTGGTAGTGGGTATCGTGAAAAATCTGGTAATGAGCACTCATCAGACGGACACCGTACGCTGGCTGACATCATCGACATGGGCAAAGTGGCGCAGCGCCAGGCGATCGGACACCAGACCGCTGGCATCGCCCACCGCTTGCAGCAGATCGGCCAGCGCCTGCAACGCCGACTCTACGCCGCTGTCGCCGAACAACGGGTTTTCCAGGTTACCCAGGTCGACACTCGCCAGCCGCCGGGCCAATACAGCCAGGGTATTGTCACGCGGCGAATCGAACGTCTCGTTAAGGCGCCGCAACGAACGCGACACTTGCTTGAGCTGGAACAGCACGGCATGCGGGTTCTGTTCGTCGAGCAGCAACAGGTCGAGCACCGGAATCAATTGCGGCACCGCCATGTAGCGCGAACGATAGGTGATGCTGCTGTTGCCCAGCTCCAGCAGCCATTCCAGCGCCGGCTGGTCCTTGACCGCCGCGCCGCGCAAGAACGCCGCCAGGGTGTTGCTGAGAAAGCGCAGGCGCTCGATGCGCCGGCCGATCATCAGAAAGCTCCAGCCCTCGTCGCGGGTCATGTCGTCCAGGGCAAACCCCGACAACGCCGCCAGCGACATCACCAGACGGTTGAGAAAATCCAGCAGTTCGCCGAAATCCGGCTCTTCGGTTTCCAGGCTCTGCGCCTCGCGTTGCAGCTCGACCAGCGCCTGCCAGTTTTCCCGGGACAGCTTGCCGCGCACTTGCGAGGCCGCCCACTGCAAACGCTGCAGGCTGGCGCGCAGGCTGAACACCCAGTCCTCGCCCAGCACGGCGGTCAGCAGGCGCTGCTCCAGTGTCTCGTCCTCTTCGGCCTCGGGCAGCAGGCCCAGGCGTTCGGCCAGTTCGACCGCTGCCTGCAAAGCCAGCGGGTCGTCGCCGTCGATATAGCGCGCCAGCATGATGCGCAACAACCGGGCGCTGTCGTCGCAACGCTCGCTGTAACGACCGAACCAGAACAGGTTTTCCACCACCCGCGACGGCAGGTAAGGGTCACGGCGAATCAGGTCGTGCACGCCGATGCTGCGCCGGCCTTTCCAGGGTTCGCTGGGCTGGGCACGTTCGCCCAGTACCCAGGTGTCCTTGCTGGCCCCGCCGCGCTGCATCGAGACCACGTCGGCGTTGGCCTGCGCCGCCACCCGGGTCAGGCCGCCGGGCAACACCCGGTAACCGTCGTCGCTGGCCACGGCATACAAACGCATACCGATCGCTCGTGCCTGCAAGCCGGCGCCATCGCTCTGCAAGACCGGCGCCTGGGACAACTGCGCCAGTTCCTGGGCCACATAAGCATAGGGGCGTGCCTGAATACGCCGCGCCAGCGCTTCACGCTGTTCGTCATCGAGGTCACGGCCGAACACCGGGACAAAGCGCTGCGATGGAAACGCCGGCTTGAACAGCAGGTCGGGCAGCTTCTCCAGCGCCTGCTCCAGCACCGGCGGCTCACCGCACCACCAGGTCGCAATCGACGGCAGCAGCAGCGTCTCGCCGAACAGGTACTCACAGATTTTGGGCAAGAAGCCCAACAGCCCCGGCGACTCCAGCACGCCGCTGCCCAAGGCATTGGCGACCAGCACATGGCCCTGGCGCACCGCCTCAAGCAGCCCCGGAACGCCGAGCGCCGAGTCGGTGCGCAGCTCCAGCGGGTCGCAGAAGTCGTCGTCGAGCCGGCGCATGATCGCGTGGACCCGGCGCAACCCGCTCAGGGTCTTGAGATAAACCCGGGCGTCACGCACCGTCAGGTCGCCGCCTTCAACCAGCGGATAACCGAGGTGGCGAGCCAGGTACAAGTGTTCGAAATAGCTTTCGTTGAATCGCCCCGGCGTCAGCAGCACCACCAGCGGCGCTTCATCACCCGCTGGCGCCTGGCGAGCCAAGGTCTGTTGCAAGGTGTCGAAGAAGCCCGCCAGGTGGCGGACCTTGAGGTCGCGGTAGATTTCCGGCAGGGCGCGGGCGACGCTCTGGCGGTTTTCCAGCGCGTAACCGGCCCCCGAGGGTGCCTGGGTGCGGTCGGCGGTCACCCACCAGCGACCGTCCGGGGTGCGCGCCAGATCCACCGCGTACATGTGCAAAAAAGTGCCTTCCGGCGGTTTCACGCCCTGACACGGCCACAGGAAGTTGTCATGACCGAACACCAGTTCGGCCGGCAGCAAGCCTTCGGCGATCAGGGTTTGCGGGCCATAAAGATCAGCCAGCACGGCATTGAGCAGGCGCGCGCGCTGGGCGATGCCGGCTTCGATCTGTTGCCATTCGTCTGCGGCAATCACGTGCGGCAGCAGGTCCAGCTCCCAGGGCCGGTCGGCGCCCTTGGGGTCGGCATAGACGTTGTAGGTGACGCCGTTTTCCTGAATCTGCCGGGTCAACAGCGCCTGACGCTGCACCAACTGCGTCGAACTGCTGCGTTGCAGATGGGCGTGCAAGCGCCGCCAGTGCGCGCGCAGCGTGCCTGGGGCGTCGAGCATCTCGTGGTAGGTCCCCGACGAAAAGGGGTAACGGTCAAGCAGATCAGGCATGCAAAGCTCGGCAGATTGCAAAGAGGACGACAGGTTAACTCGCACGGATTTCATTTACGGTGCTACCGATATGCAACGGCCCGCCGCCTTGCATGGGGTGCAAGGCGGCGGGCCGCCAGTCGC